>JBNMPS010000211.1:0-3051 GCA_051277005.1 Pseudohongiellaceae bacterium | reverse complement strand
AAAGGTTTCGGCATAATTATTATCACCGTAGGGGCCACTTTGATTCTCTATGGACGACAACCGCATGGCCTGTACGTCACCGCCGGCACAAAACGCCTTTTCACCACAACCCTCTAAAAATATTGCATAAATATGGTTGCTGTACTGCCAGCTCCGAAGCTGACCTATCATCAGTTCAACCATTTGCAAGGTTAAGGCGTTTAAGGTTTCCTCGCTATTTAGCGTGATAAAACCAACCCCAGACTTTTCAGAAAAAACCACGGGTAACGTCATATCAGGCACTCTAGGCTTTAGACTCTTCAAGGTTAAAAGTATTGAGCTTATTTTTTAACAGCCCCATTGTTAACGCCAACACTCAAAAGTCGGCATCAGCTTTTAGAGAGTAACAACAGCGATGGATCACGAGGGAATAAGTGTTAAAACAGATAAAAACTTAAGATTAAATTTGTGCCTACAGTTTAAGTAATAAAACTTAAAGAGAGCTTAATAAGCATCATCGTCGTCATAGTGACTGAGGTTTTCAAAACGGGTATATTGACCAATAAAGCCCAGCTTACAGTTACCGATAGGGCCGTTACGCTGCTTACCAATAATGATTTCGCCGATGCCCTTATCGGGGGAATCTTCGTTATAAACCTCATCACGATAGATAAACATGATGACATCAGCATCTTGCTCAATCGCACCAGATTCACGTAAATCCGAGTTAATGGGACGTTTATTGGGGCGCTGCTCCAATGAGCGGTTAAGCTGCGATAGCGCAACCACGGGGCACTGAAACTCTTTGGCTATCGTTTTTAACGAGCGTGATATTTCTGAAATTTCTGCCGTACGCCCTTCAGTGTTACCGGCCACTCGCATCAACTGCATATAGTCGATCATGATCAAGCCAAGGTCACCGTGCTCACGGACTAAACGCCGTGCTCTTGCTCTTACCTCTGTGGGGGTAAGAGCGGCGGTGTCATCAATAAAGAGGGGCTTATCTTTTAGCTTGGTAATGGCCGACGCCAATTTGGGCCATTCTTCTTCGCTAAGCTGACCATTACGCACATTGGTTTGGTTAATGCGGCCAATCGATGAAATCATCCGCATAATGATAGCATCGGCAGGCATCTCCATACTAAAAACCAGTACCGGCTTTTCACTGCCAAACAACGCATTTTCTACCAAGTTCATGGCAAACGCGGTTTTACCCATTGAGGGTCTCGCGGCAACGATAATTAAATCTGAATCTTGTAGCCCCGAAGTCATTTCATCAAGCTTGGCAAAGCCTGTTGTCACCCCAGTAATACCCCCATCAGAGGTGCTCATCTCATCGATGCGCTCTAGGGTAGATTGCAATAAAGGATTTACAGCTTGGGGGCCACCTTCTTTGGGGCGCTCCTCACCAATTTTCATGATGTTGCGTTCAGCTTCGTCTAGCAGTTCATCACTGCTGCGCCCTTCTGGGTTATAGCTACTTTCAACAATCACATTGGCGGTATTGATGAGTGCACGCAGGCTGGCACGCTCACGTACAACCGTGGCATAGGCGCGGATATTAGCGGCACTAGGCGTACTTTTAGCCAGTTCAGCCAGATAGGCTAAACCACCGACCTCATCTAACTCACCGTTATTATTAAGCGCTTCAGAGAGAGTGATAACATCAATAGGATTTTGCGCATTAACCAACACAACCATCTGTTTAAAAATTTGACGATGGGAGCCGCGATAAAAATCTTCAGGCTTTAGCTGATCAGCAACATTATCCCAAGAGTCATTGGCGATCATTAAACCGCCCAATACTGATTGCTCAGCCTCGATAGAATGAGGGGGTACTTTTAATGAAGCAAAATCCAAGTCCGCACCTAAGCTCGGCGGCGGAGGGGTATCCATCACATAATTAGCGGGTTGGTGTTCGGAGTCAAAATCCACGGTAATTGTTAACCTAAAGCATTATCGTTATTTAAAAAAAACAAGAGTGTCATTGTGGGGTATTTACGCTTGCAGCTCAAGGCCAGCCTCAAAACAAAGCGGGTACCTTATCCTGAAGTCCCCGCTTTAATAGCACCGAATAAAACACGGATACAACAAAAAATATTGACCCATAAACACAAAAAGGCCCGCTAAAGCTAATAAAGCTTTAACGCGCCTTTGTTGGTAGTTAGACTACCCGGCTCAATACTTATAAGCTGATTACTCAGGGATTACAGATACTTTAACCGTTTGAGTGACTTCAGAGTGCAACTGAATATCAATCTCGAACTCACCTAAATCACGGATAACACCGTTAGGTAGACGAACTTCGCTTTTGCTTACTGCTTCACCTGCCGCAGTAATTGCATCAGCGATATCACGAGTACCGATAGAACCGAACAACTTACCTTCGTCGCCAGCATTGGCTTCGATAGTAATGCTTAGTTCAGCCAATTTAGCGGCACGAGCTTCAGAACCTGCGCGTTTCTCAGCAGCAGTAGCTTCTAATTCAGCACGACGTGCTTCAAAGTCAGCAACATTTGATACTGTAGCAGAAACCGCTTTACCGTATGGGATTAAGTAGTTACGACCAAAACCAGCCTTAACATTGATCTTGTCGCCTAACTCACCCAACTTACCTACTTTTTCCAGCAGAATAACTTGCATTATATTCACCTTATCTCTTTTAAGACCGCGTACCGCTGGCCTGTCAAAACTTTAAACGCTCAGTCAGCTTTTGCTGCCAAACGCCCTCTTAAGTCGAACCAACTGTCTACAACAACTACCAGAAGCAACAAAATTTTGAACGGGTCAACGACAAACCAAGTGAAGTAAAATAAACCTAACCACTTGCCGCGCAACCCCTTCAGTGCGGCAAAGCCATGCACTAAAGAAAATCCTGCAAACATAAAGGGCACCGCAAAAATCAACGCCCAAAATCGGTAATCTGCACCCAGTGACAACAAAGTAATACCAGCCACTAGCAGTAACACAGTTAACGGTGGCGTAAGCCTTAGCTTATGAAACTCCTGACTAAAACCGCCAGGGTTATAAAGCATGGATTGCCACCAGCGCGCTAAAATCAAACATAACGTT
>JBNMPS010000210.1:0-3141 GCA_051277005.1 Pseudohongiellaceae bacterium | reverse complement strand
ATCGCATTTGCTGGCTTGGTATAACTCGTGCTGTGAATCCATTTGGCTAATCACGCCTTGAATATTGGTTTCAATCGTTTTGGCGGCTTCGCTGGTTTGACGGATCTGCTCTTTGACGGACACCGGAAATAAATCCAGCGTCGGCGTGGTAGAGGCTAAAGCCATACCGGATGCACCGGTCATGCTGATGACACTGGCGATTAACAGGTGTTTAACCGGCGTAAATGGGTTTGATTTTTTCATGCTAACATTCCTCGTTTAACGTGTTATTGCAGTCAATTCTTATGATCAATCTGCATTGTTTGGTGTTAATTAAAGAGGACGACTAGTGGTGGGAAAAGTGAGAAAACATAAAAGAAAAATATTAAGAAAAAAGAGCGCGTGTTAACTGTAAACCTGAAATTCAGCTGAAAGTAAGATCAGTAACATCGTCTAAGAGACGTCTGTGAACCACTCGCAGACCTGTTATGTCGCGTGTTTTATACTTGTCACATTGAGCGCGGTTCTATTTAGGAATGATCAAATATATAAGACGGCCTGCCGTTGTTCTTACTATTTATCGGATTAACTACGCATCCATTGAGAAAAAACGATGGTGTGAAAGTACGATATAGTAGGTTAGAACACCCCTTAAAAACGACCACGCTGCGCGTGGTAAAACCTAAACCAGCCCCTTTATGCCCTCACAACGGGTACTCTTCGAGGGGTAGCATACAACAAAGGGTCACCGCTTTCAGCGGCCCTGAGCAAGCCGAAAGCCACCACTGATGGGACGATAAGAGGCCAATGTCCAGAAACGGACCGCCGAACGCAGATTGTACGGTACATCTTTCCAAGAGCCGCCGCGCAACACGCGCTCCGCGCAATTACCACTTCCCCATGCCTTATTTGTACTCGGCGCAACTCTGTAACTATCATGATAACAATCCTGCACCCACTCCCAGACGTTACCGTGCATATCGTATAGACCAAAATCATTTGGACTGAAAGAACCTACCTTTGCTGTCCCACGGTAATGACCATTTGAATCTAGATAATAACAAGCACTACCTTCTCCACCATCATATTGCGCTTTATTACAACTTATACTATTACCCCAGCTATATTTTGTATTCCCCTTTGCCCTGGCGGCATATTCCCATTCAGCTTCACTCGGTAAGCGATAATACTGACCCGTGCATTGATTTAATTTCTGTATGAATTTCTGTATATTGTCCCAACTTACACCTTCAACCGGGCAGTTTGCACCACAGTCTTTAAAACTAGAGGGGTTATCACCCATCACCGCCTGCCACTGCTTTTGGGTGACTTCATATTTCAGCAGCTTAAACGATGCGATATTCACGCGCTCAACAGGTTGTTCAGTTGAGTCACCGTCGTTCGATCCACGCTGATAAGTGCCTGCGGGAATTACCACAAATTGTAAACCGAGCTCGAGAAGGTCATTAGCTTGTGCCGCTTGCTCTTTGGTCACCGCCTCAATCCCTTCTCGTGCCATCTCTAAGCCTTGCTTTGCCGCCATTCGGTAGTACTTAAGAGCTTCATCTAGGTTCTTTTCAAAACCTTGGTCACCAAAATTGTAAAAATTACCGATAGAAAACTGTGCCCATACAAAACCCTTGTTGGCGATTGCATGTAACTCTGTCATGAGTTGTTTCTCCAATAGATCATTGGCACTTTTATCATCAGTTCGTTCTACGTGTTTTCTATCCAGCATCATTAGAAATTGAGCATATGCATGCCCCTGAGACGATAATAATGAAATCACACGATAGGCATCGTCTTGCCATTTTTTTAATGAAGCCTCTTGAAAAGAAAACCGTTTAAGTAAGTCTACTTTTATTGAACGAGGAATAGGCATATGCGTAATCAAGAATTGGCCCGCTACATTGCCTTTCATGGCTGCTTCAAAAATAGGATAAAGAGCCATCTCACCATCAGAACTCCAACCCAACCAAAGTTCAAACCCTTCATTCATCTTGTCAGAGGCAATACCAAAAAGAGCGTCAATATCTTCTTTTAATACCACGACTCGCACTTCATCTTGGTCAACAATATCGACTCGTTGTTTATGTGTTAAATACCCCTTTTTACTCACACTGATATGATATTGCCTTGGCGCTAGTAACATGCCCGCTCGGTATTTTGGTTTGATATCCGTGACTTTAATGACTGCATCCTTCGGTATGCTGTTCACCGTTAGAGCGTACTGTTTAACCTGGCTAGCCCCGGCATTATTGGTAACTGGGGTCAGAGTAGTTGTTGCATTCGAGTCCTTTTCTGGTATTACGACGATATCAACTTTTTGGTTTGAATTGGTGTAAGCATAACCCAGTGCCGCCAATACCAGCACAGTCGCCATTACTGCAACTAAGCCCTTTTTGTCTCTTTTGGGAGCATTTGGCGGGAACGTTCGTTGGCTGTGCGTTTCTGAGACGGGTTCGAAAGGTTTATTTTGCGCTGGGCCTGTCCGTAAAACTTGTTCTTCAGCGCTGGGAGCTCCTGCTGACTTTGAAACATTGCCGCTTGGCCTGTTTACAACACGCCTGCGCATGAAAACGAATAACAATCCCAATAATGCGATACTCGCCATTGCGATGGTGATAATGAAGCGCCAGTTAAGCGCGTCATTTCGCATATCTATAGGCTTGGCAATAGGCTGTGAGGTACCTTGCCCAATAAAATAAAAATCACCTATTATCGAAGAGTTTTCCCAAGGTACTTGTCTGCCGCCAGTATCTTTCATAACACCTATACGGGTGGTTTTAAATACATCGCCTAATTTTAGGTCGGGTATACGCAGAGAGTTCAATAAATGCCGAGTATAAGGACTATTTCGCTGCCCGCGGCCATCTTCGGCCGTTTTTTCTGGAGATGTCGAATAAGCGATTAGCGTCCCGGTCGGCGCGAGTATTTGACCTAAGCCATTATCTGCGGCGGAGCGGCCAAAGGCATTTTTGAAGGGGTCGTTTCGGCAGGCATCTAAAACGACAATATTTAATTTATTCTTTGCGCTATAAAGAGAATTCATCAACTCTTTTAGCGGATAGGCTCGGGTTTCAATATCACTCGCTTGTTCGATGTAATTATTAACCGGGAGCATATAGTTTTTACCCTGGTGTTGAATACCGTGCCCAGCGT
>JBNMPS010000209.1:0-3172 GCA_051277005.1 Pseudohongiellaceae bacterium | reverse complement strand
AATGCCTGAGGCCAATATTAAGCGTATTTCGGTGTCTGTGGGGGCTGCTTGTTTTACCTTTTGTTCGCCATTAGCAAACAAGGCGCTGAGCTTTGTTTTAATATCATTTATACTATCGCCAAGGCTCGATGCTCCAATAGGTTTACTGGCCTGTTGAACTTTGTATTTTTCAACTAAATTGAGTTTATCCACCACCGTTTCTGCGAGCTGACGGGACTGAATGATTTCGTACTGGGTTTGGTAAAACAGCGATACCAAGGCAATGGCAATATTTTGCTTGCTGGGATCAGCACTAGGTTGTTGTGGATCGGCTATTATTTTGGCTGTGGCCCGGTAAATTGGGTCAGCAGCTGAGGCAATCAAGCCGCCGATGATTAAACAGCACAGGGTTACGGAGATAATGCCCCATTTAGCCCGTTTAACAGTGCGCCAATATTGGGATAAATCGATCAACTCTTCCTGGTTCATAGCTTGATATGAATCCGGTTCCTGGCCTGCTTGCGAATTTTTAGCAGCAGTATTCTTTACAGCAACAGCATTCATTATCTTATTTCCTAGAAAAAACTTGCACTAACGGTGATTACATCACCCGGTTTGACGGCTTTGTTGAGTGGAGCTGAATTCACATTACGCGTTTCTTCCTCACCCACTAACGAAATAGTGCCTTTTGCAGCTCTTCCGGTAAATCCGCCCGCCAGGACGACGGCTTTTTTAATGGTGAGATCTTTGCGGTAGGGGTAAGAGCCTGGTTTTTTCACTTCGCCACTAATATAAAAAGGCCGGTACTCTGAAATGCTGACGGTGACATTAGGCTTTTTTAAGTAACCGTCTAACAATCGCTTGGTGAGCTCTTTTTCTAACTCGGTGACGGTTAAACCTTTAATGGCCACCTGGCCCAGTAAAGGCATAGAGATACTGCCATTAGTGCCCACCTTTATTTTATCGATACTCATGTCGGGTTCATCAAATACCGTTATGGATATTTCATCATCAGAGGAAAGCCGATAGCTGTTGTTGTCGTCAGCGGTCGCCGCTGCGGCAAAACTTAAGCCTAGGCTTATCACCAGGCTGTAAATAATACTGCGTTGTTTCATGGTTATTACCTTATTAATCCTTGCATTTTAATTTGTTTGTTTATTGTTTTGTTCACTGTTTTTGCTCAGCGCTTAGTCAAATTTGCTGTTTAACGATAATTCCACCGAGTCGGATGAGAACGCGTAAATTTCATCGTTAGAACTGCGCGTTGAATGGCGATAAGCCAAGCTAATGTCTAACCATGTGCGCAAGCCGTGTGCGATACCTACTGTGATATTCTTGCGTTTGTCTGCTCTGTTTTGTGCGTTGTTAAAATCCGATTCGTCTTGTTGGTATTTAGCGTTTAATTGGGTGCGTGAGCTGAGGGCGTGTCCCAGGGTAAGTGAATAACCTGTGCTGATAAAGCCGCCGATGTCTTGCTGCGCAGATTCTCTGGTTTCGCGCTTAGCGCCAATTTTGATCTTAGTGTAGGTATTGGGCCTCCAGAGCATATCTAAATAATAAGACAAACCATCTAAGTCGTTAAAGCTGTCGTCTGCGAAATCTCTTTGCTGGTAACCCACCTTAAAGGTACCACTGGTAATGGCGGTGGTTGCCCACTCTACACCGGTCAGATAACGGTGCTCGTCACTGGTGCGATCCCTGGTGAGTGTGGCTGCGACATTGTCAAACCTGGCGACACTGGCTTCAAATAAGAGACGGGTTTTTGGGGCCATGCGATAAAAAAAGGTACCCGTAAGTGTGTTTTGATCAAGGTCGCGAAAACTTTGCTGGTTATTAGTGTAACGTTGTTGGTTATGGTCCAGGCCTAATACAAGCTGCCCGCTACTGGCCCTGGTGCCATAGTAAAATTTAGCCAGGGCTGTTTTGCGGGTCCGCTGATTAAATTCATTAATTACTTGGGGTGCAGCGTTGTTTGCACCCGGCTCTTCGATTTTGTCCTGGTAGCCGAGAGCAAACTCAGAACTAAACCGATAACTATGGCCCAATTGGGCTCCGAGTTTAAAGTCGTGATCGTTATAGTTGTATTGGGAATTATCATTGTAGGCAGCAAACCGACCCTGATAATCAAATACGAATTGGTGTTGACCGATATTGCTAAGAAATTGTAATTGGGGTGAAAAAACGGATAATTTATCAGATGTTTTTTCGACGGTACGGGTGATATTAGAATCACTTTGTACCGATAAACCTGCATTTAACACCAAACCCTGGCGCTCTTGAGCACCTGCCGATGATGGCAGCAGTAAACCAATCCCAACACATATAGCGGTGAGGCACAAAATCAGATTATTTTTATTATCTAAAATACTCATTACTAAGCCCATAATCCTTTTTAACCAAACCCAAATTTCTAGAAAGTCCCCCGGGAACAAATCGCTCTCGGCGATGGCGGGTATTAGCAGTTAGATAACGAATAGACCAATGATAATTAAAATGTTGCAGAAAAAATTGTTAAAATCATCGCCAGTATTCATAGTCTCTACTACTTAAAACTCACTAAAAAAATCCACCAAGCGAAAAACATGCCATAAGCCAATTAATCATTTTAAATTTAGATGATGTTGGCTTACCTGTCATTTCGCACATAATTTAGAAACAAAATATCGAGCGTTTATTGACCTAAATGGCTGCGATTTAATTATTTTCACATGATTATTCAAAAATAAGTTGACGGCGATCACGGATCTTGATCTATTATTCACTTTTATGAGTGAATTCTCATGTCATCAGCTGTTTATACGAGTAAAAGGTTAGATCATATTGCCTTGGTTGCCGGGTTTTGCCAGGAAATTGACCTGGCCGCTATCATTGATAAAGCGCTAGGGACCCGTAAGCGCAGACAAGTGGGTTATGGTCATATTTTTACTGCCATGCTGTTGAATGGCCTGGGGTTTACCGGACGAACATTGCATATGTATAGCGAGTTCTTTGATGACAAACCGGTTTCCCAACTGATGGGCGAAGGGATTGAAGCATCACATATCAATGATGATGCATTGGGCCGTTGTCTTGATGTACTCTATGATGCAGGCGTTTGTGATATGTACCAGAAAATTGCCGAAAAGGTCGTTGGCCACCTCAAACTCCCCTGTGCATTCACCCATTTAGATTCAACCAGGGTGTCTGGCACACT
>JBNMPS010000208.1:0-3278 GCA_051277005.1 Pseudohongiellaceae bacterium | reverse complement strand
TTATCTTAGCTGGGGTACCTTTTGGTGCGGCAGGAGCCTTGGTTGGTCACTACCTACTTGGCTACAACCTTTCATTTATTTCGATTTTTGGAATAGTGGCACTGAGTGGTGTGGTCGTTAACGATTCTCTGGTGCTGCTGGATCGTTACAACAAATTAGTTGAGGAAGGTTGGGACAACGCCAAAGCCGTAGTCGAGGCAGCACGGCGCAGGTTTCGCGCTATTTTTCTGACTACTGCCACCACAGCGCTTGGTTTAACACCCATGTTGTTCGAAACCAGCACACAAGCACAGTTTTTGATCCCCATGGCGGTAAGCTTGGCAACCGGTATTGTGTTCGCCAGCGTGATCATCCTATTTCTTATTCCCGCACTGGTGATGATTAGGGAAGACATGCGTTCTAAAACTAAAAACGTTGAACCTCATTTAGCCAAATCAAGTGGCTAAATGAGGTGTAATTTAATCAGGCTGGTTTTAGTGGCTAACTTGTCACTCTGGTTCACGGAACAACGTGGCCTTAAAGAAATTCGGCAAACAGCACTTTGGGCGAATAGGAGAACTTCGACTAAGGCTATCAAATGATCAACTCCACTTAGTTTGCGAAATCACAAAGACGTATATGGACGGATCCGTGGGATCAACGCAATACTTGCTCCTTTGTGTCGATTATCAGCACAAATACCGTTTTAATCTTCTATTACCACTAGTCTGTTGTGTTGAAGACAGTCTAAAAGCGGCCCTCTTCTTCAAACTTGGGCTGGCATATATTCAGGCTCTATATTAGCGTTGGTTTTATCAACACAAGCCTCTGATGGAGTCCACAGCTTACCTTATCGCCTTAAAACACCCTAGCGGATTATTATCCTTGTCTGTCCGCTGACCATGTCATGGCTTTGATCAGGAAGGCGTGATAAATTTTCTTAAACATATTGTGACTAAGTGAGTTAGTAAAAAGATACTATCCCGAGACTTGCCTTCCGCTGACATTGAGCAGACAACTATTACTAATTTTTATTTAGCTGTAGCTCAATAAAAACGGGCACTGAATTTTAAATGCATTGTGATTAAAGAAGAAATTAATTTTATCTTTTTGCTATTTGCGAAACCGGTAAATTTCAACCCTTTAAAATAGGGAGCTATAAAGCAATTAAATATAAATTTTTCGATATGCTCTGATCAATGTCAGCTTCCACAACGCCCACACAGGCCTGTGTGCATTTGTCTCAGACGCAATTAGACATTACCTCCCCAGCCGAACAAATAAAGAGCAGTTGTAATCATTTTCTCACACTCTTTTTCATTTTGAAGGATCGTTGATTCATGCTGTTTAGGTACAATCTGTAATGAATTTCCATTGAAGAGTTGAGGATACCTTATCTAAAGCTTGCGCTATCTGATGCATACTAAACGTAAGACTGGGATCATCTTTCGAGATATCTGTTTTAACAATAAATCCACCATATGGTGTTACTTTTTCACCTTCCCGTTTAATTACAGCCACCACATATAAAAAAGGAAGTGCGAAAAAAATTCATCTGACACATCACTTTCATGCGTAACTGTGAATGAAGTTAAATAGTCACCTGATATATGGTATTGGTATTGAAATAGAGCTAGAGCTTTTGCAATTTTGATTCCTAATTTGAAAAGTTATTATGATGCCTAACGAGGCTGTTGATTAACCCACTTTAAATTTATCTAGTTCATTCACAAACGATATCTGAGTTCATAACTCGATTCAATCGATTACTTAATTTGACCTTCAATATTAAAAATAGTGACTGAGCATTGTTTTGATGGGCGTTTAGACGAGGTTTAGGTGGCTTTATTGAGGGCGCAAAGGGGTTACCCTTCTTAATGCATCGTGTTTCGCAGCTTTTCTATATTATGAACGAGGCAATACAGTTGCCATTGCGCATTCACTTTGACCTGGCCTCTTAAGGTCAGTTTGTTCATGCCTTTATTCGTCGTGATGTTACCAAACACTGGCTCTATGCATCCCAGACGTTTTGAATATTGTCGACGCCCTATTGGGCTGTCTATCTTGATTTTCATCTTGTCATTATAACTAAGTCGTTTTCGTGAATCGTCGTTTAAGAACTGTACTTGTCGCCCTTTTTCCCTCGGGGGCTTACGCATACAATGCTCCTGCAATGGACAGGTTTTACAGTCTTTTAAATAACCACCAAATCGGGTGTACTCTTTGTTGTTACTCTTGACGTTGATACCACTGCACCACATGAGATTACCTGCTGGGCAACGGCAGGTTTGGCTGTCTTTATCGTAATAAAAGTCTTGTGAGGTAAAGAGTCTCAGTTTGCCATTTCGTTTTTTTAGGCGGCGCTTTTCTTTTTCTGTGTGATAGGTTTCGCTGTCTTTAAACAGCGGGTTTCTGCTTCTAAACTGAGTGTCAGCAATATAAGTATCAAAGCCACTATTGGCCATGAAGGCTAAGTTGTCTTCGCTGTTAAAGCCGCTATCGGCAGTGAATCGTGTAGTGGTTTCACCCTCTTTATTATCATTTTTTGCGGCGTTCAGTTTATCGAGTTGCTGGTTAAGTTGTTCAATGACGGGTTGAAGTGTTTGCTGCTCTCCCACTGAGCCCCAGGTTTGGGCTTGGAGTATTATCTGGTGTTTATCATCGTTTATCGCTATCCCGTTATAACCTTGGATAGTGCCTTTTGACGTTGTCAACTTCGCGCTGCCTGGATCAGTAATATTACTTTTAACTGGCTTGCCCTTACTGCCAGTTTTCTCTTGGTGAGTGGCTAAGAATTTTGTAATATTTTCGGCGCTTTTATCCAGTTTTTCTTTTTGTTTTACATCGTGAACAACCAGCTCATCACCTAAACCATCTTGCGCTTAATGACGCTCGACAATACATTTACTGGCGCGCTCTAGTTTCGCTTTTTTACGCTCAAGCTCTTCGAATGTGCCGCTCCATTCTTTACTGGCATTGGACTTTATCTTGCACCGGGCCGGCCCTCCGGCATCAATGGCAAACATGTTATGGCCAATTAAGTTCTCTTCATCGCATATCATCAGCACTTGCGTAAAAAGCGGTTCAATTTGTTCGTGCATCTTTGCCACAAACCCCGCGATAGACTTGTAATACGGCTGCACATCACCCGACACACTCATAAAATGAATATTGGTTTAACAGGCCTTGGCAATACGCCTGCTACTGATTAAACCGTGCGCATAACCGAGTAATATAATCTTCAACATCACTGACGGTGGATAGGCCGCAGCGCCTGTTTTGTCATTGTTATACCAGGC
>JBNMPS010000207.1:0-3311 GCA_051277005.1 Pseudohongiellaceae bacterium | reverse complement strand
GTTACCTGTATCGCGGTGTTATCAGCAACAAAAACATTATTGCCGATGACGGAACCTACGTGACCTTTCGGTACACAGACAGCGAAAGCAACACGACACAAACTCGCCGCGTGCTCGGTGAAGCGTCTATGGATTTAGTGCTGCAACACACCTTACCCAAAGGCTTTAGGCGATCCCGAGATTATGGTTTTTTACACGGTAATGCGAAAGGGATATTAAAAATCGTGCAATGGGCATTACAGATTGCGGTGCCCATAACAAGCGGTATCGAGCGAAAAAAACTAGCATGTAAGAAGTGCCAAAGCCCCATGATATTCACGGGATTTATTCCAACACTGCCTAAGTACAAACCGGAATGATTCAACCGTAGCGCCAGCCATGCACCGAGCACGGAGGGCTTAAAGCTTCATGTAAGGTGAATAATTTTTTTATCGCCTAGGCGGGCGAGGTCTTTGTTCGCCTTAAAAACCTCGCGGTGCTTAAAAGCGCCGTGTATCCCAAAAAAACCTGATGATTTATTGACTATAAAGAGCAGCGTGGTTGCGTCAAGACCGGGCTCGTTCAACAAGCAGATAGGTCGCGGCAAGCTAGACATATCCTTATTTGTTTAGATATTTGGGAAAAGGGCTTTAGCGAGGCTTACGTTGAGGTAATGGCCGGCAAGACTGTTACTACGGCACAGTAAATATTGTATAGCCGACAGTAAATTGCAGGCTTTTGAAAGGGCTTGCTCCTTAACGGGCTTGAGAGAGGTAGAGTTCCTTAGAGGCTTGGTTTAACACCTGCACCACAGCGGTCGAGAAATGGCTACCCATGCGCTTATTTGTATCAATCAAGGCATTTAAAATGGCCCTCCTTTGGGGTAAATGTGGGCTGCATGAAACATGGTGACAAAAATAATCAATAACCGCTAATAATTGGGCACCGGTGCAAATCTGATGTTCGGTGAGTTGGTGAGGGTAGCCTGATCCATCCCATTTTTCGTGGTGCTGAGCACAAATCTCTGCGGCTAGCGGCCAGTCATCGAGTTTGTTGAGGTACTGAAACGCGACATGGGGGTGTAGGAGCAGCTTTTGCTTATCCTCAGGGTTTAAAGGCGCTTGAGTATTGCTCATTAGACCCATACCGATATCATGCATGTAGATGGCAGCGGCCATTTGTTGGATGTCGATATAGCAAGGCAAATGAGGGATGGCATATTCAGCAATATGAATCATTTGCTTGCTTTTACCGGTACTGCCGTAGAGTTTCAACTCAAGTTTTTCAGCACCTGCTCGGAAGAATTGTAGCTGCTGATCACGAATTTGTGTTTCATTGGCGGGCACGGCACTAACGGTTGTTGCCTCGGGCGCGATATTAATGTCATCGCCGCGAAGTTCATGCAATAGTTGCGTGATGATCGCTGCAGCATCCTCGCTGGTTTCAGCAAGTGAGATAGCTAAGAAACGGTTAGCTATCGATTCCAACTCATCGGTTTCACAAGCGGATTGTTGGCGAAATATATCCATGTGGTAACGTAGTCTATCGAAGGCTAAAATACTGGTTTCTTTAAGCTCGGAGCCAAAGGGTAGGCGACCTTTTCTAATTTCAGAAATACTTTCTTCAATGCCGTGAACATAGGCGGTAAACGGCGTAAGAAAGCACATACGAAAATTGCCTTTAATCGTATGTAAGTTGCGGAACAAGTCGTTCAGTAAAGATTCGTCATTAGGATTTGCCGCTAGCGCTTCCAGGGAGGGCTCCACTTCATCCAAAGCGTCTTGGATGGAGGCAATAAGCTCGTCTAATGTTTCGGAGTCTAAGTCTTCAGGTAAATGAAAAGTCATTTATAGCCACCTTGCGGCACAAACATTCCCTAATGCTAGTCTTAAATAACGCTCTTTGAACTAAGTAATTGTACTTAAAAAATCACCTGATTAGGTATTTAAGCAGCAAACGCAGCGGTATAAAACTTGCCCCGCGTCACTGTATTTACGCTCGAATGGGGTTATAGGGTTGCTGGGTGTAAACCGCTCACGACATGATCTTTTTTCTGCCCATATTAACGCTTGGTTAAATTCTTCAACGTATAGTGGCCAATTACTGCGTAATTCCAGCTTGCCCCCCAGTGCTAACAGGGTGGGAAATAGGGGGGAGCCCTGGCAGCGGCGCTTGATATGCGAGGATTTTGGCCAAGGATTGGGATAAAAAAGATAGTGATGTGATAGCTGCCAGCCCCCCTCTAGGGCTAAACGCCAAAAGTCATCAACATCGGCTCTTAATAGATAATAGTTATCGATACCATTTTTGCGGTAGTGCTCATCGTGTTTATTGAGACGATGTAGTGATTTGTCTATGCCGATAACACTGGCTTCAGGGTGGAGTTTAGCCAGAGCAACTGTGCTTTCGCCCACGCCGCAATAAGAGTCAAAAATAATCGGGCGATCAAATTGCTTTAGCCATTGACTAGCCTCGATAAAGGCCTCAAGGCTGAAGGCGGGGTAGGGTCGCTGAAAACGGCTGTTTAAATGCCTAGTGACCAGTGATTGTAGCTTGTTATGTATGCCGGTTTGATTGCTGGTAACCGCTTTTACGGATGAGTCTATGTTCACAAATATACCGCTGAGTTATTGATAAATGGCGACGCTTTTAGCGAGCTGATCAATGTGTTGTTCAATGTTATAGATGACCTGTTGTTGATCACCTTGGTGCTGATTCATTTGCTGCTCTAGCTGGGGAGCGATTATTCGCGTGTTTGGAAATAATTCTAGTTCGTTTTGAGTCGCTGCTATCCTCTGTTGCAGGTGTTTAGCTGTTGCGGGGTTTAATAATTGGCTCGCTAAGAGGCTGCCTGCACGGTCGGCTATTAAATCGGAGGCGGAAAAACCACTTGGGCCATTTTGGTCCTGTAGTTCTTTATAAAGGCCAATGGTGTCGGCGATTGCGCTATTGGCAAATAGTGTGATGACGGCGGTGCCTAAATAATGTTGTGCCAAATCTTTTCTGCGCTCAATAGTAAATTCTATGGGCTGCTGGGGCAGTGAGATCATTTGTTCAGATTGTAGAAAGGCCGCATCGTCGGATTCAATGGTGTGTAGGAACAGTGCAAACAAAATGGCTTTGTTATCGGCGACGGTGTTAATGCTCATAGGGGAAGCGTTGCGCTCAGTAACAGCAACGTTAAACAATTCTTGCATCACTTGGTGTAATTTAACGCGCTGGCCTAATCGCTGCTGAAAAGACTGTTCAATCACTTGTTGATAAAACGGTAAGCGATTTAGCGCGTCTTTTCCTAAAATGATTTCTAATTGTTGTTGTTGTATCGCCGCTTT
>JBNMPS010000206.1:0-3381 GCA_051277005.1 Pseudohongiellaceae bacterium | reverse complement strand
AAGATGCTATCAAGTCGCACAAGGATACGACTCCTGTTGCTGCACCTGCCACTATCGGTGATTTGATCAAGGCACAAATGAAGAAAGATTAATTCTTCATAGGCTAGTCCTTCTAAAAAGCCCGTAGATTATGTCTACGGGTTTTTTTTCGCCTGAGATCTGACTATTTAAGCTTAAAGTTGGCAAAACCCACCTTAAAACTTGATTTATAACGGTTTTTTTAAGGAATCAGCTCTCAAAATGGGTATTGCTACTAGCGCTACGATTTTTCTGTGCTAATCTAGTCTTAACTAAAATGCTTTTAGAAACAATTGCTTAGCGTAAGTTGCTCAAAAGCAGCAAATAATTGTAGTTCGCGGTAAATGTTTTAGTTGTTAGCCAATATGGCCCGCTGATAAGCATAATTAAGAGAATAGCAGGATTTATTATGACCAAGTCGGAGTTGATAGAGCGCATCGCATCTAGACAGCAACAGTTGTCGGTTAAAGATGTGGAGCTGGCCATCAAAACGATTCTTGAGCAAATGTCACAAACCTTGGCGATTGGTGAGCGAATTGAGATACGCGGTTTTGGCAGTTTTTCTTTGCACTACCGTGAGCCGCGATTAGGCCGAAACCCCAAAACGGGTGAGACTGTGCAGTTGGCTGGCAAATATGTTCCGCACTTTAAGCCCGGTAAAGAAATGCGTGAGCGGGTCAATGAAAGTTTGAGAGATAGTATGTAAATGCTTGAACCACTATTTTAGTTAAATTGGCGCTTAATCGTTTGCGCCAATCAAGTGTTTGACGATATTCTATACGGACGGTGTGATCAGGTGATCACGCCGTTTTTTGTTATTAAGATCTACTTTTCAATCTGTTTAGGGTTGTTCAGTAAAGGAGGTAGCCGTGTCTTTTTTGACGCGTTGGGTAATAATTGTTGTTTTAATAGCGGTGTTTGTTTTTGGGCTTTTCTTTATTGTCCTGAATGAGGCCTTGGTCCCCTTAGATTTATTCTTTATACAGTTTGAGCCGCAGTGGCTGGCAGTTTGGGTGATACTGGCTTTTGGTCTAGGTGGCTTAGTCGGTATGCTTGTGAGTATGTCAGCGGTTTTGCGGCTTAAGCGTAATGAGTTAACCGCTAAAAGAAAACTGGCTTCGGCCAATAAGGCGTTGGATAAGTTACGTGCTGTCGGAGCTGACGCTTAATTATGATTGATGCTTGGTTGTTATTGCTTATTGTAACGGCCATCGCTATTGGTTGGTTTTTGGGTCGGCGTGGTTGGTCCGCTGTATCTCAGCAGGGAGCCAGCCCTCATCAGCCGTATTATAAAGGCCTTAATTACTTGCTTGATGATCAGCCTGATGGTGCATTAGATGCATTTATCGAAGCGCTGGACGTTAATAGTGAAACGCTTGAAACGCACATTGCTGTTGGTAATCTTATGCGTCGTAAGGGCGAAGTGGAGCGTGCTATACGTATTCACCAAAATCTTTTGTCTCGGCCTACCTTGTCAAAAGAGCAATTACATCAGGCGCATTTAGAGTTAGCGAAAGATTTTATCAGTGCGGGTTTACTTGATCGTGCCGAGAGCTTGCTGGAAGCGCTGGTGGTTGATGCCCCTGAGCTGCATAAAACTGCCACCCTGTACTTGTTAGAAATATTGCAAGATGAGAAAGAGTGGCAGCGCGCAATCGATAAAGCCCAGCAATTACTGCCTAAAAAAAGCTTGTTAAAAAACAGCGCTGTCGACCCTGTTATTGTTCGTGCTTTATCGCACTACTGCTGTGAGCTTGCCGAGCTGGCAATGGGGAAGAGTGATTATCACTCTGTACGTAAACATATAAATCAGGCGTTGGCTTACGATAGCGACTGCATCAGGGCCTCGCTTTTATTAGCAAAAGCAGAGTACGAAACGGCCCATTACGACCAAGCCATAAAATCGCTGCATACAATCCGCCATCAGGACTTAGCCTATGTTTCTGAGTCCATTAACTTGTTAAAATTATGTAGCGATGAAATTAATGGTTACCAGGCCTATCAGTACTATCTTAATAGTTGTCTAGAACAGCATCCTTCGGTAACGATAGTATTGGCGATTGTTGCTGATATACAGCAACGCGAAGGGGATGAGGCCGCAGCCGATTTTATGGGTAGGGAGCTTAAAAGGCGACCTTCGCTACGTGGGTTGGACAAACTGGTTTCTTTGCATGTTGCTAATAGCAAAGGTAAGGCACAGAAAAATTTATCTTTATTGCAGGATTTGACCAATCAATTAATTGAAAGTAAGCCTCAGTACCAATGCCATCACTGTGGCTTTTCTGGCAAACAATTGCACTGGTTATGCCCAAGTTGTAAGCACTGGGGTGAAGTTGCTCCTATCCAGGGCGCTGAAGGTGATTAGAATGTGCTAGATGCTAGATGCTAGATGCTAGATGCTAGATGCTAGAAATGAAATGAAAAAATAACGGAAGCAAATAGAGTTATGACAACTTCTTCACCGGTCATTGTGGCCTTAGATTATGATAATTTAAATGATGTTGAGGCAATGATTGAACAGCTTAGCCCTAACGATTGCCGTTTAAAAGTGGGCAAAGAGTTATTTACTTACTGTGGCCCTGAGGTGTTAAAAATACTACACGGCAAAGGTTTTGAGGTTTTTCTGGATTTAAAATTTCATGACATTCCTAATACAGTCGCAGGCGCCGTTAAAGCGGCCGCTGACTTGGGTGTTTGGATGGTAAATGTTCATGCCAGTGGAGGTTTACGCATGATGGAGGCTGCGCGCGAAGCGATTGCTAATTACCAGCAACGCCCCAGTTTGATTGCGGTAACGGTGCTAACGAGTATGGAGCAGTCAGACCTTGAGGGTGTTGGTATAAACTGCTCGCCCAGTGAGCAGGTTATGCGCTTAGCCGCTCTGACTCAAAAAGCAGGCTTAGATGGTGTGGTTTGCTCAGCACAAGAAACCACCCAGTTGCGCAGTGAGCGGGGAGATGCGTTTCAATTGGTTACTCCCGGTATTCGTCCGGCCGATAGTAAAAAGGGTGATCAGCGCCGTATTGCCACGCCAGCGGCGGCAATGGCTGCGGGAAGCCATTATTTAGTGATTGGTAGGCCCATTACACTGAGCGATAGCCCTTTGGCAGCGTTAGCCGCTATAAATACTGAACTAATGTAAATATTACCAATAATAGTGGTTGCCATCGTTTGGGTTTTTGGCTATTTTTTCATCGACGGTTTGTTAAATGGAATAACAGGCTATTTAGCAGACAGTTCTAAAAATAATCTTGTTAAATATTAAAAGGATTTAGTTATGAATTATCTTGTGCGCGCCGTTAGTTGTATGTTTCTTGTTGTCTCATTATTCTCAGCCCCTGCATTTGCAGACGCTGATTTATC
>JBNMPS010000205.1:0-3390 GCA_051277005.1 Pseudohongiellaceae bacterium | reverse complement strand
CAAATAAAAAGCCCACATTATGTGGGCTTTTTTATGCCTATCTATTACTGAGTGGCTTGTTTATGCACTTTGACGACGCGTTGTTATCTTAAGTTTGCAATGCCAACTGTTTGCTCAAACTCAGTAATGATTCCATCGCATTCCAAGCCCGCTTTAACGCATTTTTGCATTCATTGGCTTTTATTTATGGAATAGTATTAATACTATAAAACAAAAGATCGAGGAATGCTGAAAATGTTAAACAAACGAATTCAAACTATTGGTTTCACCACTTTAGCGACCATATCCGCTATTACCTTCTCCCATGCCAGTACGGCGGCTCTCACAAGCTACAATACCAACTTCGAGAGCTCACCCACTGTAGGCCTTATTGGTGACGGCTGGAAAAATTTCATCATCCAGCTCGGCGGTGTTAATGGACCAGAAGGATATGCGTATGACCCGGTTAACGGTAATTTGTATAACGGACCTCAAGGCGCACCTGCAGGCGGCCCCCAATATGGCCAAGTTTCTGCGATAGCAACAGGTCAGGGAGGGCAATCTCAAGGTGACCAAGTACTGACCGTATACAGTGATTATGACAATGCCTTCGGTCAGACAGGCGCGGGGATCTCTCTCGAGACCAATGTGTTTCAGGAACAGCTTATTAGTGCTGGCGATGTTGGCAGTACCTGGACCTTCAGCTTTGACGCCAAAAAAGGCAATATCGAAGCACCCTCTATCGCAGCCGCTTTCATCAAGGTATTAAAATCGTCTGATGGCAGTTTTAATCTATTAAGTTTTCCACAATTCGACGCAACCGACTTGAATACGGATTGGGACAGGTATTCGGTCGAGATCCCTATTGACCCAGTTTACGTCGGTGAGTTACTGCAGTTCGGCTTTCTAACCAACACCACCGGATATAATGGATCAGCTAATTTTTACGACAATGTAGATTTTAATATCGCGTCAGAAGTTCCGGTTCCTGCTGCAGCCTGGTTATTTGGTTCGGCATTAATTGGTCTGGTAGGAATGAAACGCAAAAAGTAATTGTGTAGCAAACAGTTCTGCCTAAGGCTCCTGCGGGGGCCTTTTTTATGCCCGTTATTTAGGGACCATACCTAGCTCTAGACAGAAGCCACCCCACTACTGTAACGACTACTGGGCCCATAAGCAGGGCTTACAACATGCGATCACTAGCCAGCATGGATAATTAGCGAGCAATTGCAGCAAAATCGCTTTACCTTCTTTCTAGGTAATATATTAGAGCATACGGACCCTAACGGACCCTTAGACTTGTATCTGCGTTAAACAGCTTAAGGCGGGGCTCTGTGTTGTTAGCTCGCCACCAAAGACTGCACTAATAGCACTCAAAATCTAGGCTTGTCGCCTAGTCATAGTGCTTCATGGGAGGTCATAGTGAAAACGTTTAAGAGGGGTTCAGACAACACTGAGGCTGGTGGTAAGCTGGTTCTGGACAGTAGAGAGTCGCTGAATGCTAAGAAGTAGCCCTCTGGGCTTATAATCGCAATAATAATACCACCCTACCAACTACCGGTTTATGCAGAATGATTAATGCGGGTAGGCAAGATAGTCCACGATAATTAACACCGCGCCAAACAACCAAGTCGCTGCGGTTACCGTCGGCACTCGTGAAGGTGCAGCGGCTACTTCAGAACGACAATGAGTGATCAACAGCTCACCTTAGTTGTTCAGCGGTTAAATCCTTACAGCTTGCGCTCTAAGCAGCCCGTCCGCGTCTATGTTCTAACGCTAAACGTACCTCATGGGCTTTTTCTTCGGTAATAGTGTACGAAGCAATAATCCAAATGGCGATTGATGAACAAATAACCGGTATCAGCACATCGAAAACGCGCATCCAAAAAATGGTACTAGCGGCCTGGTCACCACCTAGAGAAACATCAAAACCGGTGGCGTTCAGTAGAAATCCACCGGTAGCCAATGCTGCAGCCATCCCCAGTTTCACTACCCACCAATAGATAGAGCCAAACATGCCCTCGCGTCGCTCATGGGTCTCTAGTTCATCCATATCACAGACATCAGCAATCATTGAACCCATTAGTGTAAATAAACCGCCGAGACCAAAAGCCATGAATGGCGTCGGTAATAGCAACAACAGCGGATATTGCGGGGAATAGCAAAACCACTTTAAAGCGTAACCAAATACAGAGATACCGGTAGCAATAAAAAAGGCCCGTCGCTTACCATAACGGCTGGATAAGCGAGTAACAATAAATATCACGCAAAACGTCGAGATCGCAGCCATAGTGCCGCCCCAACCTGCATACTCTGCACCCAACGCCTGATCACCGCCGAAAACATAATAAATAATCACGTAAAATTGAAACGATGCTACCAGCATAAAACCGTTAAATACGAGAAATGTTGCTGCACATAATTTTAAAAAGGGACGGCATTTCATCGTGGTACCAAAACCCTTTAGAAAGTCGAGAAGACTGCTCCGGATACTGACTCGATCTTGCTTGATTGCCACTTGCTCTTTCGGCTCAACAACAGCATTAGCAAAACGCTCTTTAAGAAAAATAGCCGGCAAAATACCAATAACAATAGTGCCTATACCAATGGCAATCGCCAGCCAGGCGGCGCCGCTCATTAAATTATCAAACAGGGGTTCGTACTGCATAATCCATAGGAACCAAGGCGACAGCAAATAAGCCAACTGGCCCATAAAGTTTTGTGTCCCCATCAACCGAGTACGCTCGTGGTAATCTGGCGTCAGTTCATAGCCAAGTGCAACCCAAGGGGTGGCAAAAATGGTATAGGCCAAATAGAAGAAGAAGGAGCCGATCAGGAAATACCAGAAATAGTAGCTCTCACTCTTTCCTTCAGGAAACTGCCATAACACAGCAAAAATGATCCCTGCAGCAATGGCACCACAAAAGATATAAGGCCTGCGCCGACCCCATCGAGATTTTGTGTGATCTGATATATAGCCCATTAACGGATCAGTTATCGCATCTGTTAACCTTGGTAACGCGCCTAACAACCCCACCAATGCTGGGTTCATACCTAAACCAAGATTCAATACGATCGCCATACCTCCAATCGCAGCGCCTAACAGATTGTTAACAAAAGCCCCTAATCCATAAATAAGTTTCTGCAGTAGCGAAATTCGATCTTCTTCTTTGGTTTCATAATGCACGGGATTAGTCATATCAGCCCTTATTGTTTTTGATTAGTGTGATTGTTACATCCATGATTTCAATTACTTCTATGGGGAGCACAGCTAGAGTAATTCAATTGATTATTTGAGCTAGGAAAACGGAGTTAGCAATTACTAAAATAATCCGACATTCTAGTATCCACAAAATCACTGTGTAAATACAATAACAATACGACAAGATGGGCTTTTGATGAGGCTAACAG
>JBNMPS010000204.1:0-3421 GCA_051277005.1 Pseudohongiellaceae bacterium | reverse complement strand
CGCAACAATTATTTCTGAAAAAATATTGGCCTTTAGCAAACGGTTTATGGTGTGTTCAAGAATAGTTAAACCAGAAATACAGACATACTGCTTAGGCTTACCCGCACCAACACGCTCACCCACTCCGGCCGCAGGAACTACCGCATAAAACTTTTGCTCAGCTATAGATTTTTTTTCAGCAATAGATTTATTTTCAACTACGGCGGTATCAGGCATTAGGGTTTACCCTTTGAGCGGTCATCAATGAGAAGATAAAATGTTTCGCCTTCTTTAATCATACCTAGCTCAGCCCGGGCGCGCTCTTCAATTGCCTCATAGCCGTTTTTTAAACTAAATACCTCTTGATCTAAAACGGCATTACGACCCTCTAAGGCCTGTGTAACTATTTTTTGTTCTGCTAGTTTTTTTTCTAATGAGACAATATTGGCCCAACTACCTTCACCTATCCACAGGCGATATTGCAGCCCGCAAAAGAAAACAATGAGTAAGACGAGTAGCCAACGCATAATCGATTAGTTATCTGTAAATATTTAAGTTAGAGGCATTATGCACTGTTCACCACTCCTGCGCACCCATACCCAGAGCATTCAACTACCGCTTGGCTAGGCTTCACACTCACGGTAGAATCCACCACCAACACCCAAAACATTTACCAAAAAATGATTTGTGGAGCTGGCCCTAGCGGAAGCGCCGTTTTTGCAAAGGCAAAAAACGGCTAATTAATCCTAAACATAAAAAAGGCGGACAATGTCCGCCTTTTTTAACTGGCTTATGCCTTAAACTCGGCACGCCCACGGTAGGGTGCATCCGCACCCAGTTCTGCTTCGATACGCAACAAACGGTTATACTTAGCAACACGGTCAGAACGGCATAGTGAACCCGTTTTAATTTGACCCGCAGAAGTTGCCACCGCTAAATCAGCGATTGTAGTATCTTCTGTTTCACCTGAGCGATGAGAGATAACGGCGGTAAAGCCTGCCTCTTGAGCCATCTTAATCGCGTCTAAGGTTTCAGTTAATGTACCAATTTGGTTGAACTTAATTAAGATTGAGTTACCAATACCTTCATCAATACCGCGCTTCAAAATTTTGGTGTTAGTCACAAACAAATCATCACCGACTAACTGTACGCGCTCACCGATTTTATTGGTCAGGTCAGCCCAACCTTCCCAGTCGCTTTCATCCATACCGTCTTCAATAGAAATGATGGGGTGCTTAGCACTTAAATCGGCTAGGTAATCAGCAAACTCTGGCGCGTTGAAAACTTTACCCTCGCCAGACAAATCGTATTTTCCGTCTTTGTAAAACTCAGACGCAGCACAATCTAGAGCCAAGGTAATATCTTTACCCAGCTCGTATCCAGCAATGGCAACGGCTTCAGAAATAATATCTAAAGCAGCTTCGTTAGATGGGAGGTTTGGCGCAAAGCCACCCTCATCACCAACCGCTGTATTTAAACCGCGTTCACTCAGCACCTTTTTCAACGCATGAAATATCTCAGCACCCTGACGTAACGCTTCAGTAAACGTTTTAGCGCCTACTGGCTGAACCATAAACTCTTGGATATCAACGTTATTGTCGGCGTGCTCACCACCATTGATAATGTTCATCATCGGTACAGGCATGCTGTACTGACCTGAAGTACCGTTTAAATCCGCTATGTGCTGATAAAGTGGAATGCCCTTTTCAGCAGCAACGGCTTTTGCCGCAGCTAAAGAAACAGCCAAGATAGCATTAGCGCCAAACTTACCTTTGTTTTCAGTGCCGTCGGCATCAATCATCAGTTGATCAAGTGCACGTTGATCGCCGGCATCCTTACCCACTAACAATGTTTTAATTGTAGTGTTGATGTTGTTAACCGCCGTTAATACACCTTTACCCAAATAACGATTTTTATCACCATCACGTAACTCTAATGCTTCACGAGAGCCTGTAGACGCACCGGAAGGCGCACACGCTGAACCTATTGCGCCTGACGCTAAAACAACATCGCACTCAACGGTAGGATTACCGCGTGAATCCAATACTTCGTATGCTTTGATATCTGCAATCTCAGCCATGGTTTTATCACTCCAAAAATAAACTAATGTTTAAATTAAGCACTAACGAATAATGTCAGCGTCTTGTTAATAAATTTACCAATGCGGTCATTCAAGACCGAGGGGCGGCAAAGCCTTGACCGCATCATCGATAGTTTTCATTTGTATTAAAAAGGGTTCTAAAGCGTCTAATGGCAATGCTGAGGGGCCATCACACTTTGCCTGACTTGGATTAGGGTGCGCCTCTAAAAATAAGCCCGCAATACCTACCGCTATACCCGCACGCCCCAGCTCAGCCACTTGATGCCTACGGCCACCAGAAGCCGAACCCATTGGGTCGCGACACTGTAAGGCGTGCGTGACATCAAAAATAATTGGCGCACCGCCACTGACTTCCTGCATGGTGCGAAAGCCCAACATATCAACCACCAAGTTGTCGTATCCCATGCAAGCGCCGCGCTCACATAACATGACATTCTCGTTACCACACTCTTTAAATTTATCAACGATATTACCCATTTGCGCAGGGCTTAAAAACTGTGGTTTCTTAATATTTATCGCTGCACCCGTTTTCGCCATCGCTTCAACCAAATCTGTTTGGCGAGCTAAAAAGGCGGGTAATTGAATGATGTCGCAAACCTCGGCCACGGGCTGAGCTTGATGCACTTCATGGACGTCAGTAATCACCGGCACATTAAAGGTTTGCTTTATTTCTTGAAATATTTTCAAGCCCTCTTCCATACCAGGACCACGATACGAATGAATCGAAGATCGGTTGGCCTTATCGAAAGAAGCTTTAAAAACGTAAGGAATATTTAAACGACTGCATACTTCAACATAATGCTCGGCAATCTTCATGGCCAAGTCGCGAGACTCCAGCACATTCATGCCCCCCATTAAAACGAAGGGTTTATCGTTAGCAATTTCAATAGCGTTAACGGTAACGGTTTTTTGCATTTTTGTAATCCTGAGATGAAAACCCTAAGCTATAAACTATTGCTGCGACTGTTTAATGGCAGCGTTAACAAAGCCAGTAAACAGCGGATGACCATCACGAGGCGTTGACGTGAATTCAGGATGGAACTGGCAAGCAACAAACCAAGGGTGATCAGCCACCTCTACCACTTCAACCAAGGTATCATCGGCAGACCAGCCACCAATGCGCAAACCGGACTGCTGCAACTGATCAACAAAGTTGTTGTTCACCTCATAACGATGGCGATGACGCTCAACAATAAGCTCTTTACCATAAACGCCTTTAATCAAAGAGCCTTCGGCTAAGCGACACTCCTGGCCACCTAAACGCATGGTCCCACCTAAATCTGCGGCTTCATCACGTTTTTCTGTGTTGCCTTCAGCGTCGATCCACTCAGTGATCAAAGC
>JBNMPS010000203.1:0-3431 GCA_051277005.1 Pseudohongiellaceae bacterium | reverse complement strand
AACTCCCATGGAATAATTGTTACGGGGAGTCTGCCCATTAATGGCTTGTGACTTATCACAAAAGTATCAACATAAAGTAAAACTTACATCACACCCATTCATAAACGGTTGCAAACAGATAGGTGCATCCTCCAATGCCAGCCACTACCCCCTGCTACTAACAAGCAAAGCGCCTGTCTTCTGCGACAATCGGACGCAAGCTTGATGATTAATATTGAGATATACTGCCACCCCTCACAATGACCAAAACACAAATACACCATGAGCAGTAAAACCCTGTCGCTAACCCCCTCAGCCACCAACTTACTCAGGCTGAATATTATTCGCATGATTGTGCTGTGCGGAATAGGCATAGCACTCGCCTACATTCATTTGCAGGGCCAGCAGGACCTACGCCAATATTTTAGCCACAGCCTAATCGCCTGCCTTTACACCCTTATTGCTCTATTCACCCAATACCGTATTCGACTCTCTTGGCCGGTAACCGATGCCGAGTACTTTTTACATCTATTTACCGATGTCAGTATTATCTCGGCACTGCTGTTTTTTAGTGGCGGTGCTAGCAACCCCTTTGTGTCTTATTTTTTAGTTCCGCTATGCATCTCAGCCGCTATTTTGCCCTGGCGCTATACCTGGGTCATTGCCGGCTACTCTCTAACCGCTTATAGCTTGATGCTGTTTTACTTTGAGCCTTTACCCACCACCGTTATCAACCACCAACACCACAGTAGTAGCAGCTTTAACCAACACGTGCTGGGCATGTGGTTTAACTTTGCGCTTAGCGCCGGGCTCATTACCTACTTCGTGGTAAAAATGGCCAACAGCCTAAGGCAAAAAGAAGCATTGTGGGTGACCGAAAAAGAAGATCGTTTAAGAGACGAACAGATTTTTGCCGTTGCCACCTTAGCGGCCGGTACTGCCCACGAATTAAGTACTCCGCTATCGACCATGACCATATTATTAGAAGAACTCAAAGCCGAGCATGACGACATAGCCCCCTTAAAAAAAGACCTTACTTTGCTGCAAGAACAAGTTAATCGCTGCAGCGTTATTTTAAAAAACTTGGTTAATACCGCAGAAAGCCACAACCAAAAACAGCAAGAAGACGTTATTTTTACCGCTTACATTGAGCAGCTTTTAGAGCACTGGCAAGTCATACGCCCTAGCACACATTTTTCCTTCACTAAAAACGTAGGCCTTGCACCCAGCTTTTCTGTAGACCCAACATTAGAGCAAGCCATTTTTAATTTATTAAATAACGCCGCCGATGCCAGCTCCCAAAATATTGCCATCCATTTAGACTGGAACAAAAAAAACATTCAGCTCAGCATACATGACCAAGGCCCTGGCATACCGATAGACATCGCCGAGCAGCTGGGAAAGCCCTTTATTAGTAACAAAGGTAGCGGCTTAGGCCTTGGTTTGTTTTTAAGCCACGCCACCGTACAGCGCTATGGCGGCAGCATTGAACTACACAACCACCCCGAAGGCGGCAGCGTTGCCGAACTCACCCTCCCCTTCATAAAGCCTGCTAAATAACATGAAGACTAAAACCTCGCACATTTTGTTAGTCGATGACGAAGAGAGCTTTTTAGCCGTGATGGCCAGAGCCTTTGAGCGGCAGGGTTATCAAGTGACCCGTGCTAATAATATTGAGCAAGCGCTCAGCGCGGTAGAACATACAAAATTCAACAAAGCCGTCGTCGATTTAAAACTAGCGTCTGAATCTGGCTTAACGCTTATTCCACAATTAAAAACCAAACAGCCTGATTTAGAAATTGTGATGTTAACGGGCTACTCCAGCATCGCCACCGCAGTAGAAGCCGTTAAGTTGGGCGCGTTAAATTATTTATGTAAACCCGCCAGCGTACAAAATATCTTAAATTGTTTTGGCGGGGAAACAGTGACAACAGAAATCCCTGAGCAACCTCACTCTGTTGACCGGCTGGAGTGGGAGCACATACAAAAAGTATTACAGGAAAATAATAATAATGTATCGGCGACCGCTAGGGCACTGGGGATGCATAGAAGAACACTGCAGAGAAAATTACTAAAGAAGCCGGTTAAACGGTAATCACTTGCCTTGGCCGACTGGATCAAAAACCACCACATAGAATATATTTAGTGCCCGACACTAGGTAAGCACTAAGAACCTAGCATCAAGTTTTAAGCGCGACAATAGCAGGATCAAGATGGACAGACAATCTTCCTATATTCAGTATGCCACTACCGGCTACACCGCTCTTATGGAATTTATGTAATGTGGGACATTATGCCAAATAGTCATAAATTGGCTTGTATGAGAATGCGACAATGATATTATTGGTATTTATTTAAACCAAACAAAATTGAGTCACCGGGGAATCACTTTGCGTTAACGCTACTTATTCTACAGCCTGGTTTTATACCCAATTTTTAAGCTTACGCCATCACAACTATTTTAAAATCACTTGCATTTGGACCATTCAATACATGGCTAACACGACAGACTACCAAATTATATTCCGCCAGATTGTGTCAAGATTCAAAGACACTGATGATTTCGGTGAGGTTCCCACATACATTCCGGAACTGAGTGATATCGACCCAAAGAAGCTGGGTGTCCATCTTATGACCGTCGAAAAAATCCACTATTCTTTTGGTGACTCCAATGAACAATTTTCTATTCAAAGTATTGCCAAAGTTCTATCTCTTACTTTGGCCATAAAGATTAAGGGTAAGGACATTTTTGATCGTGTCGGCATTGAACCATCGGGCTCGCCTTTTAACTCGTTAGTACAACTGGAATATGAAAAAGGGATCCCTCGAAACCCATTCATTAATGCGGGCGCAATTGTTGTTTGTGATATTTTGATAACCTGTCTGGAAAATCCAAAATTAGAATTACTCGAATTCATTAGAGAAATATCAGATATCAAAAGTATTGATTATTGTGCAGAAATAGCCGAATCAGAGAAGCTAACGGGCTTTAGAAACTATGCCCTGACTAATCTCATGAAAGATTTTGGAAACATACACAATGAAGTGGAAGTTGTTTTAGACCTGTATTTTCATGTCTGCTCAATTAAAATGAGCTGCAAAGAGTTATCACAAGCTTTCCTGTTTTTGGCATCAGGTGGCGTAAACCCAATAACAAATAAAGCGGTTATTCGTCCAAGGCAAACGAAACGTATAAACTCAATTATGCAGATGTGCGGATTTTATGACGAAGCGGGTGAGTTCGCCTTTAGAACAGGTTTGCCCGGTAAAAGCGGTGTTGGTGGTGGCATAGTCGCCATTCATCCGGGCAAATACTGCATCGCTGTTTGGAGCCCAAAACTAAACAGGAATGGCAATTCTTATAAAGGGATAAGAGTTCTTGAAGCAGTCACCACAAAAACAAAATCGTCTATATTTTAATTGATCGACGCATACAAGAATCATCCAGCACA
>JBNMPS010000202.1:0-3450 GCA_051277005.1 Pseudohongiellaceae bacterium | reverse complement strand
GGAATGGATTGTTAGTTTAAATAAATCCGACAGCCCGCTTATAGGGTAAGAAAGCGTTATAATCTGGACGAATAGGGGGGGGGCAGCCCTAAATTCACCCTAGAAATATATGGGTTCAGGCCGTATTTATTCATTAAAGCTTACATTCATACGCGTAGTAACTGGCTACCGCTAAACCACTGGCAACGCTAGTAAAGGTGTTGTGTTGAACGACTTTGTTTGGGAATTCACTTTCTAATAATTCGAGTACTGCCGTTATAAGCGACGAGCCGCCGGTGCGAACAACATAATCGATAGTATTGGCGTCGGCCTGGGTGTTTTCAAACAGATTATCAATACACCGCTGTAGTGCATCCATCACTTCGGCAATAATCTCATTAAATTGCTGGCGGTTAAGGGGTATGGCTAAGTGAAGTTCTGGAATATCTAAAATCGTGCTTTCAGAATCTGATAGGGCAATCTTGGCGGCTTTAATGCTTTGGAAAATACTGTAACTATAGTTGCGCTGTATCACATCTTGTAAGCGTTGTAGTTTTTCTTTGCCGGTATCATTCTGGGCAATGCATTCTGCAATGGTTGCTGTGTACTGGTTTTGATTTAAGGTGTGGGTGATGGTCCAGTTTAATAGCGCTTTTTCATACTGGTCAAAGGGGAAAGGGGTTGAAACTAGTTTACCATCTACCATGCGTGTCCATTGCACACCTTTGCCTAACTCAGGAAAGATCAATTTTTTAAAGATGAGTTGGTCAATATAGTCACCGCCTAAAGCAATGCCTTCGGTGCCGAGCACTTCAAATTCATTGTCTTGATAGTTCACCAGGCATAAATCGAGGGTGCCGCCACCAAAGTCTACGGTTAAAACCCTGCTGCCATCTTTGATATTATTTTCTTGCACGAAGCTTAAACACGCGGCTACGGGTTCGGGATAAAAAGTAACCTTCCCATGTTGAGCGTAGGTACTACCTTCTTGAATTCGATCGGTGGCGAGTGCATTTTTACCGCAATCGCTGCCTTCAAACTCGACGGGCCGCCCCATGTAAATACCCTTAGCCACCGGGCCAACGGTGGTGGTTATGGCGTTACGTAAAGACAATAAAATGGGAGTAATTAAGGCAACTAGGCGATAAGGTTTATCAAATACCATGAGCCGGCGGATACTTTCTTTACCCAAAAGTCGCTTGATACCTAAAAATAAACGCCCTGGTAAATCGTGATCTTCAACGGCGCCGTAAATTTTTTGATTGCCGCCACCTTCGCCCTCTGAGCCTTCAAATTCTGTTTCCACCTCGGCAATGACCTTAGCGGTCATTTCAATACGCCGATCTGAATTTTCTTCGACATACGATTTTATAGCAACTGAGCCTGTTAGCGCTTGAAATTCGCGATCGAGATGAATGGCTGTGGGCACTGTTTGTGCTTTGGGTTCAACCTCTATCATCCGTACCTTGATGCCATCAAACACCGCCACGGCGGAATTAGAGGTGCCAAAATCGATGCCTATACCTTTCATAGTTACCCACTGTAATTAATTATAATCTGTGCTTCTAAAGCCACGCATAGTGTTAATGTTGCTTTCAATGTTGAAAAATCCGCGATTAGGCCATAACGGCCTATCGTTGTCTATCGTTATGGGTATTAACGAGGGGGAGGGGATTTAATCAATGTTTAGTTAAAGGGGAGGTGCAGCTATCTTGAAAAGCTCCGTTATCTGGCGGCTGTCGCTATCTAACAGAAAACCTTTTTTTCTTGCAAATAGATGAGGTTAAGTGGATGCTGTATATATTAATACTAATTGGCTTATGAATGTGTGTGATGGCTTATAAATCTACTGATCCTGTTTCCAATCGACGTAAATACCAACGCTTTACTTATTCTGAGAAAAGCGATGTATCTACGGAGCTTCTTTGGTCCAGCTCCCCCGATTGCCGACGAGACGATATTAAATTATTGGATTTCAATCGCAGTGGTTTTTCGCTCGAGTCCTGTCATCAATTTATTATCGGTGACGTGCTGGTTTTTGCTATTTCAATCGATAATGATACGCCGGTTGAAATTCGGGCAGTCATTTGTAATCGTCGAAAAGTTGAGGCGGACTACCGCTACGGAGTGTTTTTTGAGCTGGGTGAAAAGGAAGACGCCTTCTTCTCTGAGGCCGTATTAATTAAAGTAGAGTCACAATTGAAAGAAAACTACACGCTGTTTCCCTGAAAAAGTATGGGCCTATTATGTTTGCCTGTATATGTTCAGTGATTCGCTGATGGTATCGTCTTGTAGTCGCGGCTAACTCCTCGTGCTATTGGCAGCTACTATCGGTGGCTGAATGGTTCTTCCGCATGCGGATTGATTAGCTTTATTGCGGTATTACTACCCATAGGTTTGCTACTGTTCAATCACCTGCATGATTGCATCTCTAGAAACTCGAAATTGCTTAGACAGTTGGCTTTTACTAGCGCCTTCGGCATACAGTTTTTGTACTTCACCAATATGAGCTTCATTAAGTGGTTTAGCTTTACGATTTTTTTTGATTTTTTGGATTTGGTTGTTTTGATTGTTCTGTTGCTTGTCGGCGGCAGCGTCGCGTTCAAGATCAGCAAATATTACTAACAGTTGAGTTAAAGCTTGCTTAGTGGGCTCGTCGGAGTCGGTGGCTAACTGGCCATCGAGTGTGGTGATGGCAACACCTTTGTCCATGAGCGCTTTTAGGGTGATTAATACTTTGTGTGCAGAGTGGCCCAGGCGGTATAGCTTGGTGAGTACCACGGTATCGTCTTTTTGGGCATGGTCTATTAATGCTGCCAGCTGCTGAGCATTGTCATCAGTTTTGCCCGATTTTTGGCTGATGAATATGTGGGTGCAGCCTGCGTCGGTGAGCGCTTTTTGCTGTGTTTCTAAGTCTTGGTTGGGTGCTGTTACTCTTGCGAAGCCAATATGGGCCATGGGATTTTACCTTTAGTTCGCGTTATGCTGTGGGCGCGCATGGTAGCAGATATAGGTGGTAGGGGATTTTTTAGTTTAGTAGTAGTGGTGTGGTTGCAGCGTGCGCGGAGTCACTTAATAAGCTCTTTAGTGGCATGGATCATCGTGTAGGTGGCCAACTCCATAGCTGTTCCTCTAAGGCGCTTATTCGTCTAAGGCGGTAGTGTATTTTACGGGCAATTTAAATTTGTTTATTAGTCTTGGGGATTCCGCTCCGATAGAGGGTGTTTTCTGCTGATGTAGATCTTCATTAGAGTTTGACTGGGTTAGGTTTTAACCACTTCCTGGTCGTCAAATAAGCAGTCAGCATTAATTTCACAATTTGTTTTAAAATGACTTGCCAGGGCCGATTAGATCTCTATAATGCGCCGCTCTTCAACGGGCTAAGGTCAGTTGGAGAGGGGGTAGAAGACGGTGTTATTGGTGCTTCTGTTCTCGGTAAAATCTTTTGAAAGCCATTTAGCGACTTCGCTA
>JBNMPS010000201.1:0-3465 GCA_051277005.1 Pseudohongiellaceae bacterium | reverse complement strand
TTAGTTATGAATTATCTTGTTCGCGCCGTTAGTTGTATGTTTCTTGTTGTCTCATTATTCTCAGTCCCTGCATTTGCAGACGCTGATTTATCGGTGGTTAATATTAATACGGCTGATGCCACTACCTTAGCGACGGTGCTAAGTGGAGTGGGGAAAAGTAAGGCCAAAGCTATTATTATTTATCGCCAAACACACGGTGAATTTAAAGCGGCTGAAGAGCTCACCGAAGTTAAGGGTATTGGACTCAAGCTGGTAAAACAAAATCAAGATCGTATTCAGTTGTAAGGTCTCAATTGTTCATAATATGCCGGTCTATTGATCGGCATTTTTGTATCTAAAACTCTAATCTCTCTATAGCCAAGGATTGAACCAATCAATAGCGCCTTAGCTGTGATTGCAGCTCTTAGCTATGCTAAGCTTGGCGCCCTTAATGGTGATTGACAGGATAACAAGCTATTGGCGATTTATGATGTGTTTAATGGTGATGCAGATGGTATTTGCTCGCTGATTCAATTACGAAACGCTAGGCCGGCGGTGAGTAAAATTGTGACTGGAGTGAAGCGCGATATAAATTTGCTCAACAAAGTAACCCCGCAGCAAGATGATGTCATCAATGTATTGGATGTGTCGTTTGATAAAAACCGCCAAGGCGTTGAGCGAGCATTATCAGTGGGAGCGAAGGTTTTCTATGTCGATCACCACTTTGCCGGTGAAATCCCTAATCACCCTAATTTAACCACAAACATTAATTTATCAGCGGATGTTTGTACCAGTTTATTGATGAACGGCCACCTTAATGGTCAGTTCGCTAATTGGGCCGTAGTTGGCGCGTTTGGCGATAATTTAAAAAACAGTGCCAAGTCCTTAGCTAAAACCATGAAGCTTAACGAAGCTCAATTAGAGGCCTTAGAGAACTTAGGTATTTATATTAATTATAATGGTTATGGCTCTAGTATTGAGGATCTCCATTTTGATCCTGCCAACTTATATCAAATACTGTCAAAATATAGTTGTCCGCTTTCTTTTAAAGATGATGATGGTGATACCTTTGGCCGCTTAGCAAATGGTTATCAAGAAGATATGCATTCTGCATCGGCTATCACGTCAGAATTTGAAAGCAAAGCAACAGCGGCCTTTATTTTCCCAGATGAAGCTTGGGCAAGACGAGTGAATGGTGTTTACGGTAATGATTTAGCCAATAAACATCCTCATCGTGGCCACGCCGTTTTAACCGAAAAAGAAAATGGTAATTATTTAGTGAGTATTAGAGCGCCACTTGATAATAAAGCGGGAGCCGATGAGATTTGTCGTCGTTACCCATCCGGTGGTGGTCGCGCGGCGGCGGCGGGCATCAATGATTTGCCTGCAAGTCAATTATCAGATTTCATTGATCAATTTGATCAGTTTTATCAGTTCTGATCGTCTTACTGTCATTACAGTGAGGAGTCATTGTGCCAAATAAAAATATATTAGTCGGTGGTGAGCCTCATAACTTATCTAGTCTCATGTCTACTGGTGTTAAAAATAAACCAGGCTTGCTTAATAAGGCTTTTCTTGAATGTGTAGAAGAAGCTAAGTTGTCTAACCAGCGTCGTTTATTTGTACTGTCTGGTGAAAAGGAGTGGGGTAGGCAACAGCTTAATATCTTGCTGCAATTAGATGATAGAAAAGCGCTTACCGTTCTTACTGACCAAGACTCGAAAGATGTATTTAACCTTGCTGAGACCGATACCTTTTTAGATGTTGCTAAAGCCAATAAATTATTGGGTAGTGACAGCGAGTGGTTGGTATACGATGCTTATGCGGGTTTTAATCCTGATGCTGTCGGGGCGGCTGCGGGTACGGTTCAGGGTGGCGGTGTCATGATTTTGTTAACACCTGACTTGGATCATTGGCAGAATTTTCTTGATCCAGATTACCGAAGGTTGCTTATTCATCCGTTTAAACCCGAAGAGTTAGATTATCTCTTTATACAGCGTGTTGCCGCTAAGATAAAAAATGCCAAGGGGCGATGGATTTATTCACAGGCCAGTGGCTTAGATCAACAAAGTCACGAGTCTAAAATTTCTAAACTTGAAAATCGACCAGATTTGAACAAATGGTGCTTTAGCCACGACCAATCACTGGCGGTGGACGCTATTGTGAAAGTTGTTAAGGGCCATAGACGAAGACCATTGGTAATAACGTCGGATCGAGGGCGGGGTAAAAGTACCGCATTGGGAATTGCTTCCGCGCAGTTATTATTAGGTTCATTAAATAATATTCTCATAACAGCGCCGCGGCTTGAGTCGGTGACGCCGGTGTTTAAACATGCGTTGGATATTCTAACGGCTTCAGGTGGTGAGGTTTCTCATGATGCCGGTAGCCTGACACTTTCAAATAAACAGCTAAAATATATCGCTCCTGATCAATTATTAAGGCAATTACCTAAAGTCGATTTATTGTTAATAGATGAGGCTGCGGCTATCCCGCTTCCTATGCTGCAAGAACTGTTGCAACATTATAGCCGAGTTGTTTTTTCATCGACTGTTCATGGTTACGAGGGGTCTGGCAGAGGTTTCGGCTTACGCTTTTTCAGTGTTTTGGATGAGTTCTCTCCTCAATGGAAACATCTGGAACTAAAGCAGGCGATTAGATGGGCAGAAGACGACCCGGTAGAGGCCTGGATATTTGATACTTTGTTGTTAAATGCTGAATATAGCGTTAATAAAACACCAGAATTACTGCCCGAAAACTGCGAATATAAAGAAATCAATAAACGTGATCTTGTTGCTGACGAAAATTTATTGAGGCAGGTTTTTGCGTTATTAGTATTAGCCCATTATCAGACAACACCCAGTGACCTTCGTAATCTTTTAGATGGCCCTAATATACGTGTTTGGGTGGTGCTTCATAATGAGGAATTGGTTGCGACGGCATTAGTCACCGATGAGGGTGGCTTTACCAGTAGCTTGGCGACAGAAATATGGAAGGGGAAGCGTCGCTTTCGCGGCCATATGTTACCCCAGACGTTAGCCGCGCATTCTGGTGTGGAGGTTGCTCCAACACTGTCATACCAGCGAATTATGCGAATTGCGGTGCACCCTTCACTACAACAAAAAGGTTTTGGTCAAATATTATTGGTCAAAATCAATGAACGGTCTAGGCAACTCAATATTGATATAGTGGGTTCAAGCTTTGGCGTTACGGAAGATGTGTTGCACTTTTGGCAAAAGGCAGGCTTTACGCCTGTTCGTTTAGGTGTTGGTCGCGATGCCTGTAGTGGTACGCATTCGGCGCTTGTTTTGAAATCTAACAATTTGTCGGGTGAGATTCTACTTGATTCAGTTCGGTTTAAATTTTTAGATCATTTCCCGCATCAATTACTTACCATGTTTAATGGCTTAGAGCCCGCCTTAGTGGCAGGTTTAATGTTAGGTAATGACTATTATGATGCTGTTGTGCTTGATGAACAAGATTGGTTGG
>JBNMPS010000200.1:0-3471 GCA_051277005.1 Pseudohongiellaceae bacterium | reverse complement strand
CATTCCCAAAACATTGGGGGCTAACTACTGGCGTCAATTGGCACCCATAACGGCGTTATTTTTACGTTGGTTAATACTATTGCTTTATCCCTTTGTGGTTTTATCTAAAAAACTAACCGGTAGCCTTGCACATGAGAATACGTTAACTGGATTTAGTCGTGATGAGTTTGCCGCATTAGCCGAGCTAGGCGTTAAGGAAGGGAAGCTAGAAGGAAGTGAAACACGCATACTGCGTAATTTACTATTATTACGTGATATGCCTGTAAAAGAAGTCATGACACCTAGGCTCGTTGTGTTTTCACTAGACCAAAAAATATTAATTAGCGATTTTTGTGAGAATTATCATGGTGAGCCTTTTTCTCGTATTCCTATTTATGATGAGCAACCAGAGAATGTGACAGGGTTTGTGTTACGTAGTGAGTTAATCTTGGCGCAAGTTAATGGTGAGGGTAATAGGCCTTTAAAGGATTACCAAAGAGATATATTGGCGTTAACAGAAGTTGCCACATTATTGAGTGCTTTTGAGTTGTTAGTTGCTCAGCGTAGTCATTTGGCCTTGGTGGTTGATGAGTACGGTGGAGTTGATGGCCTGCTTACCTTAGAAGATATATTTGAGACCTTATTAGGCCTTGAAATTACTGATGAGCTTGATAAAACTGCCGATATGCAGCAGCTGGCAAGACGTTTTGGGCGGCGTAGAGCAAGAGCATTGGGAGTCGATTCCTCCCCCAATAAAAAATAACGATAGGTTCATATCAATGAGACTGGTGCTCCTTGGTATCCCTGCGTAGATGCTGACTGGCGGTATGTTTTTATTATTAATCGCTATTTAATTTTCTTACAAAGCGCCTATCTAAATAATTTTTCCACAGCCATACCCATCGCCCCATACCGGTTAAATTACCCCAGCTAAGAATTGCCGATTTATTGCCTATGAGTAATAAATTCAAAAATTGCTTCTGTGGTTTGAACGGCAGTAACTTTTTATTGGTGATGGTGTTATGAATATTGTGAGCCAGCATTTTACCCGTCTGGATTGAAAATACACCGTTATTAGGTAGGGGGTTGTCATAAAAATCGATCATGTCGCCGCCGGCAAAAACATCTGGATCTGAGATGCTTTGCAAAAAGGTGTTTACCCGAATAAAACCCTGTTCATTACAGCTAATAGAGGTGTTTTTAATCCAGCTTGGGCAGCCTGCTTGTGTCGCCCATATTACTGTATTGGCTGATATGGATTCTCCATTTTTTAAATTAACACCATAATGATGGGCTTCTGTTACTACGCTATTGGTGTGAAGTTTAATTTTTCTTCGTCGTAGAATTTTTTGGGCTTGTTTGCTGATCCATGGCTTATGGCTTGGTAGTACTTGTTTAGCAGGTACGATTAAAATAAATTTAGGTTCAGGTGCAGTCGCAGGTAGTCGTTTTTTTAATTGGTACTGTACGGCCAACGCTAACTCAAAGCTTGCGGCCCCACCGCCAACAATAGCAATTTTATAATTTGACTTATGGTTGCAGATTTTTTTCGTTAAGTGTTGCCATTTGTTTAAGAAGTCTTCTATCGGTTTTGCTGCTATACCTTGATACTTTGCGCCTTTGATATTATCTAAGTGACTTTGTGAACCGATATTGAGAGATAGCCAGTTATAGCTTTGTGGTGCTATGCCGGGCCCCGAAACTGTTTTATTTTCAGTGTCGACATCGTCAATTTTACCAATCAATAATTCTACTCCAGCTTTTTGGCATAGCTGAGGTAATTTAATATGGCATTCTTGCCATTCATAATGTCCTGCAATTAAGCCCGGTATCATTCCAGAATAGGGGATGTAGTTCGTTTGGCTGATAACTTGTATCTTTAATCTAGGGATAGGGTGCTTAATCAAATAGCGCAACACCATTAAATGACTATGCCCAGCCCCGACTAACAATAACGTCATGGCTTGTTTATTGTTTTTCATAAGATTTTTTTAGTCATTAAGTCCACATCTCTAAAGGGGATTGATTGACCAATGTGCGTAAAATATCGGTACTACTGATAATTCCAATTAATTTATTGTTTTGATCGGTAATTGGCATGGCGCTAATTCGCTGGTTACTCATCACTTCGGCTATGCTTCGTATCTCGGTTTGCGTGCCAGCCGTTATTACCTTAGGGCTCATGATGTGTTTTATTTGGGTTGCTCGTTGATTAGCCGCTGCATGGTTAATACTAAAGCGCATAATATCTCTATCAGTAATCATGCCGGTTACGATTAATTGTTTGTTTGTGACTGGCAAATGATGAAACCGTTGCTGCTTAAGGAGCTGGGTGGCATTGAATATGTTTTCATGTTCATTAATCGCTATGGCGGGCTGCGTCATGATTTGGTCAGCAAATATGGCGGGTTGCCTCTCTTGATTGGCTGTTTGTTCCTGCTGATATTGCTGTAGCTGCTTATTGAGAGGGGTTTGTGTTGAGTCGCTGATATGGGTATCAGCGGTAACATTAGCCACGGCGGCTGTTTTTTCTAATGCGTTGACATAGGCAGAGCGCACAAGTGTGTCTACAGGGGTTTGTATCCTTATACCTTGGTCTATGACATAAAACACTTAAGCTGATCCCTCTTTTCGTGCGGTTCTACCTTGCTTGAAAGTAAAATCATGTTCCGTACAAATATCTCTCATTATTTTAACAATATATAGCAATAAAGGCATTATTGCTGCAAGAGTGGGCTTGGTAGGTCCACGTTGATTTACCTATGCTGTCATCTAAGCTAAAATACGGCGCTTTTACTGAGCTGGTAACAGCTTCCCTTAGTGTCGACTATTGGCCAATAACATCATGTTAGAAGTGAATCCCATAAAGTTAATGATCAAGGACCTATCTTCTAGAACAGAGGTTCTTAGGGGGTATCTTTGACTACGATGCTAAGAAAGAGCAGCTCTCTGAAGTAGAGCTAGAGCTTGGGGAGCCGTCTGTATGGGATGACCCTGCCAGAGCTCAAGAATTAGGCCGTGAGCGTGCATCATTAGAACTCGTTGTTGCTACCATCGATAACATGACATCAGGCTTAGCCGATAATGCTGATCTGCTTGATATGGCCGTTGAAGAAGACGACGCTGATACGGTTGCAGATGTTGAGGCGGAGCTTGAACAGCTCAAGGAAGCATTAGAAAAGCTGGAGTTTCGCCGTATGTTTTCGGGGGAAATGGACCCTAATAATGCCTTTTTAGAGATTCAGTCCGGTTCTGGTGGAACAGAAGCCCAAGATTGGGCCGAAATGGTCTGCCGTATGTACTTGCGCTGGGGCGATGCCAAAGGCTTTAAAACAGAGTTGTTGGAAGCCTCAGATGGTGATGTGGCCGGGATTAAAAGTGCAACAATTCAATTTTCGGGTGAATATGCCTACGGTTGGCTGAGAACCGAAACGGGTGTGCATCGTTTAGTGCGTAAGTCACCGTTTGATTCAAGCAGTCGCAGGCATACCT
>JBNMPS010000199.1:0-3507 GCA_051277005.1 Pseudohongiellaceae bacterium | reverse complement strand
ATGTATCGTTGAGAACTTCGCCTATGCCTGAACGGCTGTTACGGATGGCTTAGGTTTAGTGCTAATTAGGTAGACCTTTGCAGCCGTTTGATTAGGATTAACAAACCCAATTGAACGGATTTTGATATTTTTCTTAATCAATTCAGCAACAACATAGTCAGCGGTGGGCTGGTCATGAAATGTTTTATCGGGATGCTGCCAGCTAAAGGGGTGGAAAACAGTCAGCCCAGATTGTGATGACTCATCGTGGTAGGGGGAAACCATCGCTTTTGGCGACTGAGCGATGATGATATTTTTAACTTTTTGCGACAATGCCATAATGTGTTGCTCAATAGCTGCTGCACCACCTAGCTTCTGCACATACTCTACCGCTGTTACCATCGCAGCAAAGCCCGGTGCGTTACTATTACCTCTAACTTGCAGAGCTTCAGCCATTGGAAACGGCTTTTCCGGATTGGCTTCATTGGTAGCGTACTTACCCATGCGTTGTGACAGTATGGGATAGAACTCAGGAGGCCTAATACGCGCATTTTTTATATAGAGAACCCCTGTACCAGGCGGGCCATTGAGCCATTTATGCCCTGGGCAAGCATAAAAATCAGCGTGGGTAATCGTGTTATCACCCTGGCTAAGGTCTAACATACCTATCGCTTGAGCGCCGTCAAGAATGAGGTACTTTATGCCCAGTGCATCGGCTTTCTTACGCAGTAAATTTAAAGGTAGCTGAATCCCCGTTGTTGGGTACACATGTGATACACAAAGTGCTGTGGCGCCCCGTAACTGCGTACAATCAGGGAATAATGCATCAATGATTTGTGACGCCGTCATCTGAACTAATGCATCGGTGGCGGGAAACGTTTGAGTGTGTACGGTTAAGCCCAGCTTTTCTTGTAAAATCGCCAGAGGCGAGGCTATTGCCGTATGTTCATGATTTGTCGTAATAAGGGTATCGTCTGGTTTAAAATTTAACCCCATGAGCACCATGCTCAACCCCATGGTGGTATTGTCGGTGAGTGTAATATTGTTTTTATTAACAGCCAAAAATGTGGCTATTTGCGCTCTATTATAGTGTTGATGCTTGCCCAAAAACTTATCGGTTTCATAGGCATTAGTTGGCTTACTGGCCCACCGATTGAGGTTGTCTTGTAGCGCGCTTAAAACACAGCTAGGCATGGAGCCTTCTGTACCCGTATTGAGGTAAACAAAGTCATCCGCTAATTGAGAAAAATCGCAAGGTGAATTTTTCTGGCTAATAAGCGGATTACTTTTTGCCTGCGACCCAGAAGAAAGCGTGCCGGCAGACAATAAAGTGCCGAAGTAGCCGGTGTATTTAAGAAATTTTCGGCGATTATGATCTTGTTTCTGCAAGCCATCTTGTTCAGACATGTTTATTCCTTTTGCTGTTTTGCGAAACCTTAGGCTACTTTACCGCTGTAACCATAATTTCGATGAGGGCATTGCGGGGTAATCGACTGACCTCAACAACGGCTCTTACCGGTGCAGCTTGTTTAAAATAGCCCGAATAAACGTGATTCATTGATTGATAGTGGTCCAAATTGGTTAAATATACCTGGCTTTGTATAATATTATCTAAGCTATATCCCGCGGCCTTTAATACAGCCTGAATGTTTTTTAATACTTGGTGTGTTTGGCCTTCGATATTTTTATGATCGATTTTCCCTGTTTTTGGATTTATCGCTATTTGACCTGCCAAATATACCGTATTACCGACTTCTATTGCCTGCGAATAGGGGCCAATAGCTTGCGGCGCTAACGCCGTTGAAATGACCTTTTTATCAATATTTTCATGTCCATAGCCGTCAATGGCCAATACCATAAACCCCAAAGCTATTACTAATCGATTTAATTTCATTTTATTGCTTCCTATCAATATTATTTTTAGGCGTTGTGAGTCAATGTAGTCTCTATAGTAGCCCAAAAAGTGGGCTATTACGGTTGAATTACCCCCACTAAGCTAGACACTCAAATACTTCTTAAAATGGTTTTTTAGAGCTCTGCAGGTGACCAGTCATCATCGCAACCATGTCGATGAACGGAGTTATAGAGTATTTTAATATGATTAAAAATATCAGTGAAGGGGAGAGGCAGTGGTTTGATTGATGTCGTGGGACCTCGCACTAGAAAAGTAGTAGATCAATTAAAGTCCAATGGCGCAATGGTAACAAGCCATGTAAAATACGCCGTTAACGTTAGAGGCGTTCATTCATGGATGGAGCTTCGACAGTTTCTGGACAATCCCGCCGGAGTAGCTAAAGCCATGTTACGTGGCAGAAGGTACGCTGGTAACCTTAGACGCAGCTTATAACCTACACCTCAAAGAGAAAAAGTACTCAGTTTGCTTACTTTTGAGGCGTAATCAGCTCCAAAAGTATCTTTACTCATAAATCCTTTATGGTATTAACTCAAGAATTATGAAAACTGTTTTAACTGCTTTAACTAAATCCAAAACCAAATCTGAATTCCTAGAACATTATAGGAATAATATACCTATGGTCACTCATGATCTTGGTGAAGCAATCTCTGAGCTAACAGAGCTTCCATTCTTAAAATCATTAGACGATCTATTTCAATTTTGGCCAAAAGAAGTCGACTGTTATTTACCGGGTGTCGCAGATGAAGTCAATTCCATCACGACATCGGTCGAAGCTGCCCGTGAATTATTTAAAGACGGCAGTGGGCTCATCTTTAACGACGCGGATACAGAATCAGATGTATTAAAAAGATGGGTAGACGAACTCATCTCTGAGTTAGGCGTGTCATTACTGACTTATGGTCGCAGTTTAATTTACGCAATTCCTGCCGGAAAAGTAACGGACCCCCACTTTGATCAAAACATTAATTTTGTTTTACAAATTAAAGGCACTAAAAAGTGGTGGGTAGCGCCGAATCATCATGTTGAAAACCCGATGACTAGGCATACAATTGGCACGCCTGTAGATTCGGAGCTGGCAAGTTATAGCGATGTAATGCCTGATTCGTTTCCCGCTGACGCCAGTGAATACACATTAATGCCAGGGTCATTTCTCTTTGTCCCTCGAGGAGCTTGGCACACAACTAAGGCTTCAGATGAAGACAGCATTTCTATCAGTTTTACTTTTACTGCGCCGACTTGGATTGATCTATTAACCGCCGCAATGAGAGCCCGTTTGGCTCAGAGTAGTCACTGGCGTGAGACGGCAGATTTTGTGAACGACAAAGACTTTCATCCTGGGGCGACTGAAAAATTTGATTTTTTGTTGGCAGGATTAGCCAACGATGTTCAAAATTGGCAGGCACAAGATATTCTTAGTGCAACTGAAATGAACCAACGTCCTGATTCGGACGACGTTTAAGCACGCTTTATTAAGCGCTCTTTGTCGGTAAATGTCCGGTTTTCTCACAACATTAGAGCGTGCTGGTCTGCCTTTGGCACAAAGTGACTATTATTAAAGAGTAAGCTTAGATCAGGTTGCTATGGATTCTATTACAATCATTAGCGGCATCACC
>JBNMPS010000198.1:0-3534 GCA_051277005.1 Pseudohongiellaceae bacterium | reverse complement strand
GGTCTTTATGTTTAAACAGTTTTTACATATTGAGGTGGGTGTTTTATCCTTTATTCCAAGCTCAAGGCCCAAAACGATTCCAACCGTGTTTAGTCACGACGAAGCTAAAGCCGTCATCGATCAATTACATGATCTGTATAAGCTCATGGCGTCCATCATGTACGGCTCTGGTTTAAGGCGCTCTGAGGTATCGAGGCTAAGAGTTCAAGATATAGACTTTGGCAACGCTTGCATTGTGGTGCGTGAAGCAAAAGGGATGAAGTGGCGAAGAACCTTATTACCTAAGGTGCTGGTTGACGATTTAAAGCACCAGATTGACTTTGCCCTGGCGCTTCATAAGAAAGATTTGGATGAAGGGTTTGGTGAAGTCTATTTACCACATGCTTTACATAAAAAATACAAAAACGCACCTGTAAGCCCTATTTGGCAATATGTATTTCCCGCTAGCCGACGCGCTCAAGATCCGCGTTCAGATAAAATACGGCGTCATCATATTAATGAAGCCACATTACAGAAAAAAGTATCTATTGCTATTCGTGCTGCGCGAATAATGAAAAAATCTGGCTCGCATACCTTTAGGCATAGCTTTGCGACTAACCTATTAAGAGCGGGTGTTGATATTCGCAGCATACAGGAAATGATGGGGCACAATGATTTATCAACCACTCAAATTTACACGCATGTTGTGGGTATTCAAGAACGAGGCGTTGTAAGCCCTATGGATTGTTAATGGGTTTTGTAAAAGGAAAACGGCAATGAAATTATTTTGGATGGAATCACTAGATCATGGTGAGGACTGGTTTGTGGCTAGCAACACCTCAGCGCATGCACGATGCTTTTACGCCGGTGAGATGGGCTATGATGAAATTGATGATGAGATCACTGCACTAGAGGTCTGTGAGGTTCCCGGATTCCCCGCTATTGACGAGGCGTTTTTTGCCGACAGTGATATAATTAAACACTGCGGCGGCGAACTTAAATTTTACGACAATGCCGATTTATTAAGCGAGATCGACAAGGGAATATTACAAGAAATAGACGGTGATTCCCGCATTGTGAAATTTAATAATACAATTTTCGTTGAGGGAAGTGTTGCCAGGACTGCGCTTTATTATTTAAAGAACCAATAACTAATCACCCCGTATAATGGCTACCAACTTATGAAAATCGCCATGGAGGCGCTATTTCTGGAAATCACTACCTGATAAAAAAATTCTATACAGAATGCCAGGCAAAAAAATCCCCACATTTGTAGGGATTTTTAAATCATTTAACAATCGAATTTTACTTCAAGATAGTCACAGGCGCTTCTTCTACGTGCAAACCGCATTCCTGGCCTTCGCCGCTATGCTCCCACCACCAACGTCCAGCTCGTACATCTTCACCTTCCGTTATGGCGCGAGTACAGGGGGCACAACCAATACTAGGAAAGCCTTGATCATGTAATGGATTGTAGGGAACGTGCTCAGCCTTAATATACTCCCATAACTCCGCTTCGCTCCACTCGGATAATGGATTGTATTTCCACAAGCTATTACCTTCATCCCATTCTTTTTTTGCTAACTCAGCACGTGAAGCTGATTGCTCAGCTCGCATACCGGTAATCCAAGCGTCATTACCTTTGAGTGCACGTTTTAGAGGCTCAACCTTACGTACATAACAGCAACTTTTACGCGCCTCTAATGAATTATAAAAACCATTAATGCCATTTTCAGCAACCCAATTTTGGGTGCCTTCAGCCTGGGGATAATAAACGTTTATACGATAGTTATAACGCGATTCAACGGTTGAAATTAGGCTGACTGTTTCGGGGTGTAACCGGCCAGTATCTAAAGAAAAAACACCTATGTTGATATCATTACGCAAAATCACATGCGTTAACAGCATATCTTCCGCGCCCAAGCTGTTAGCTAACACAACGGATGGGTGCTGCTCAGCTATGGCTTTTAAATCACTAATTAAACTATCTACTTTGTCTGCAAGCACCATTGCACTCTCCTGTTTCTATCTACACCGTTATAGCAACAACGTTGTATCTTGTATTTAATGCTCTTGAGCACAACGACGTTGTGCTTTTTATACGGTTCAAAACTAAGCCATAAACCAATCATTAGCTTATTTAAAGGCCGCTATTATGAGAAAAAAGGCTTGTGAAATAAAGGACTAAGTATTGATAAGCTAATAGCTAAAAAGAATAAGCGGCCGATAAGGAGAGCGCCCTAGACATAAGACGGCAAGCCCTCAATGAACCATTATATTAGCTCCCTAATGGCTTAGCCCCAAACCAGTGATAGTCACCCAGCTGCACACACACTTCGCCCACTAAGATAATAGCGGGTGAATGCACCTCGTGGCGTTTAATCAGCTCAGCCAAATCTTTTAGCTGCCCCCCCACACTACGCTGCTCTGGTCGGCTGGCATTCTCAATTATAGCGACCGGCGTGCTAGCCGCCCTACCGTGCTTAATCAGCTGCTGTTGAATATCCGCCGATTGATGCAGGCCCATATAGATAGCCAAGGTTTGATGGGTTTTGGCTAAAGCCTGCCAGTCTAAATCACCCCCTTCTTGACCATGCCCGGTCACAAATACGGTGGATTGTGCGTAATCTCGATGAGTCAGTGCCACGCCGGTATAGGCTGCTGCGGCTGCGGCTGCGGTAATGCCTGGCACAACATCAAAACTGATACCCGCCTCGGCAAGAGCCTGTAGCTCTTCGCCACCACGGCCAAAGACAAAGGGGTCACCGCCTTTTAAGCGCACAACTTGATTGCCCGCTTGAGCTGATTCAATCAACCTTGCTTGAATCTCTTCTTGTGGCACGCTGTGAAGGCTTGATTTTTTGCCCACATAAATAAATTCAGCATCACGGCGCGCGCGCTCTAAAATACTATTATCAACCAAGGCATCGTAAAAAATAACATCCGCTTGCTGTAAGCGCTGCTGCGCTTTAAGGGTGAGTAATTCAGCATCGCCGGGGCCCGCACCCACTAAACTAACATGGCCTTGACTAATCTCTTCCACATTGTCTACCACGCTATCTAACAGCTGCTCAATATGCTGATCGGCTTGCTGCTGTTGGCCACGGCCTAGCTCATCGGCAATATCAGAGCTAACCACACGCTCCCAAAATTGGCGGCGTAATTCAAAACGGGGTAACCGTTGTTTAACTCTATCGCGCCAGCTGCCCATGAGTTTGGCTAATTCGGTGATGGATTGCGGTAGTAGGTTATCGATTTGTGAGCGCAAACGGCGTACTAATACGGGCGCTTTACCCCCACTGGATATGGCTATTTGTATATCGCCCCTATCAACCACCGCCGGTACAATAAACTCGCTGTTGTCGGGGTCATCAACACTGTTACACCACAGGCACTGAGCTACGGCAGCTTGGCGAACCTGCTGATTAACTTGCGGATTATCGGTAGCCGCTATCACTAACCAGCAAGCCTGCAAATCATCTTCTTGAAAGTTTTTTTGCAACCACGTGAGTTGCTGATGTTGCGCCAACTCTGTTATTGCCTCACAGGCGTAAG
>JBNMPS010000197.1:0-3644 GCA_051277005.1 Pseudohongiellaceae bacterium | reverse complement strand
GGGCCGCTGGAAGTCGATTCCGCGAGGCGAGACCCTACGTAGGTCACAGCCAAGGTACTCGCTACCCTCGCGGGCTGGGCCCTCGCCAGGATTGAATTTAAATGGCCAAAGCACTCCTTGCCAGTCGCGGGCCACGCTGAGCCCAGTAGGTATTCCTGCTGGGGCTTTTTCAATTTTACTTTAAATCAATTAAACCCCAACAAGTTAGGGTTTGAGCCGATATTACAATCGCTAATTAAGCCGTAATGCTTAATTCAAAATCACTGGCAGCAACTGGCTTACCATTAAGTAAAATTTCGATTTTATGTAAGCCGGCATAATATTTACGGGTTGTAATGGCTTTTATCGGGTGGTTTTTGGTTAGGGTGACCGATTCATTGGCCGCTAACTCAAGAGATTTTAATTTAAATACTTTCGCCTTTTGTTGACCGTTTGCTTTAATAAAGTGAATGGCAAAATCGACCACCATTTTTTGTTGTCTTTTAGCTGTTGATTGCAACGTTAGTTCAAATCTCAATGACTCGCCGAGCTGAATATTTGTATTTTCGAGTTTTAATGTTGGCTTGGTGACCGATAGTTTTTTTGTGTAGCCTAATAATGAAAATACTTCTGGGTGGCCAGCTTTAACCAAGGTGCGGGTGGCGTGTTTAATAACCCACTTTACCTCTTCATTGGCCTTGGGGTACCACTCACTACATATTTCAATTACTTTGTTGGGGTGGTCTTTTGCAATGTCATTAAGATGATTCGCTACCGATCGACGAACGTAAAGACTGCAATCATTTTTCAAATGATTGAGTAATGGTAAGTTGGGGCTAGGGTCCTTGATACGTGGTTTCAATTGCATGCCCCAGGGAAGTCGTGGGCGGGTGCCCTCAGATACCAACCTGCGCACATGCTCGTCTTTATCTTCCATCCATTGTGTTAATAATTTTTGGCAATAGTCTGGATGCGTTAACAGTAACGGGCGTATAGCAAACTCTGCTGAAAAAAGCGGTGTGAGTTTTTTTAATGTTGCCATTGCAACTTCGGGGTACTGTAGACCATAGACACCGACGTAGTCGATGATGGGCCAGGCTGCAAAACCTCTTAGTGCATCATCGGGGCTACCATAATTCCACACCGTTGGGATTTTTTTTAATTGCCGTGCAGCTTTAGTAAAATCTGAAGGTAAGTGTTGATGCAATATGGTGATGAGGTGGTTAACCCTCTCTTTTAATTCTAATGCTTCAATATCTTCCATAGCCTCCTTAATAAACTGCGCGCTATTAAAATCGTTATTGACTTGGGAGAGTGCAAAGGCAATACGTTTAACCGCTGGCTTAGCAAGGCCGTTTTTCATCAGTTCCATTAGACCTACCTGTGATTGCCTGTAATAAAAGCAGTAGTTTATCAAATCCTGCCAGCATCAATGACACTTACTTAAGAAATAATAATGCGTTCCTTAATATCCATGCCAACACGGCATTAGCACACCCGTTTAGGGGGCAGAAGCTGAGTCGTTGATATCAAATTCTTGCTGAATAGCTTCGAGAGAATCCAATATCGCCATAAATTTAATGCCAAAGTCACTAGCTTCGTACTCTACCCTAGGAGGGATTTCGGGATAAGATTTTTTAACTAAAATACCAAAATCAATATTCCGACGCAGGCATTGGTTTAATACCTTAGTGGTTAAACCGTCGACAGAACGTACCATTTCACCGGGTCTGTTAATACCTATTGCTAGTAATTGATACACCGTCATCGACCATTTACAGCCAACAATGGTTTGGATCATCCTGGCGCTTTCCCCTGGTGCGGTGATTCGAGAAATCTTTTTCTCCTTTAAATTCATAAAGATATACCTATAAGTACCTAGCTAACTAAATTGTGCCTGCTTTTCAAGTTACCAGCAGGGCCTTATTATTATTGCCGCTTTAAACAAAGTCACTAAAAAATTTAATTATTCAAGAGGTATAGACTATGAACTTTCAACAAAACGGGGTTGCGTTAATCATTGGTGGATCAAGTGGTATGGGCTTGGCAACGGCTAAGTTACTATTAAATCATCAGGTCGATGTGGTTATTGTGGGTAAAAACAAACAAAAGTTGGCAGATGCTTTAGAGCAGCTAAGCCCATTAGGAAACGCCTCGACTATTCAATGTAACCTTTATCAACGTGATAGTGTGCAGACGTTATTAGATTTTGCTAACAACAGCGATACGGTTATTTCTCACTTGGTTAATGCAGCGGGTTACTTTAGCCCCAAGCCTTTTATAGAACACAGTGAAGATGATTACGATATCTACTTAGATTTAAATAAGGCGACGTATATTATATCTCAGGCTGTCGCAAAGAATATGATGAGAAATAACGGCGGCAGTATTCTTAATATTGGTTCAATGTGGGCTCAACAGGCGGTAAAAGCGACACCATCATCGGCCTACTCGATGGCAAAGGCGGGTTTGCATGCTTTAACTCAACATATGGCAATGGAGCTGGCCGAATATAATATCCGAGTCAACGCTATTTCGCCTGGTGTGGTTAAAACCCCCATTTATGAATCATTTATTAATGCTGATGAGATTGATGATGCTTTAGCGGATTTTGATAGTTTTCACCCGATTGGTCGTATTGGTAATGTACAAGATGTGGCCAATACGGCCGTACACTTATTATCAGATGCAACAAGTTGGGTAACCGGTGCTATTTGGAATGTTGATGGAGGTATTATGGCTGGGCGTAATTAAATCCCCTAGCGTACGGTAAGAGCGAAGTGAGTTCAGTGATCAACTAGCTGCGTAAACGGCAATTAGGAGCTATTATTTTAAGTATGAGAAATACATAAGATCGTGATATTACTCAGTAAGCTTGCCAATATCACGATGAGATTTTAATCATTATCAATTGGGGTAAACGGAATTATGTTGCATGCAAGAGATGTGAAAACGATTGAAGATGCAAAGCACATTGTTGAAGAACGAAACTTAAGCCATGTAAAAGTGGGGCTGTTTGATATCGACGGTATTATGCGCGGAAAATACATGAGCAAGGAAAAGTTCTTCTCGTCGTTAGATCATGGTTTTGCCTTTTGTGATGTGGCGTTAGGTTGGGACAGTAAAGATCAGCTTTATGATAATGGTCAATACACCGGGTGGCAGACAGGTTACCCCGACGCCCCGGTGCGAATTTTACCGCAAAGTTGTCGTGATATTGCGGATGAGACTAATCAGCTTATTTTTATCGCTGAATTTGCGGGTGAGGCCGAACAGGTGTGCCCGCGAGCGATTTTGCGTAAAGTGATCGAAAAAGGAAAAGCCATGGGTTATGAGGCCTTGGCTGCCTTAGAATATGAGTTTTTCTTGTTTAATGAAACCCCCGATAGCGTTCGCGAAAAAGGCTTTCGTAATTTAAAACCGATCACGCCTGATTTTTTTGGTTATTCTATTATTCGTAACTCGGTACATGCTGAGTTGTATCATCAAATTTTGGGTATGAGTGAGTTAATGGATTTCCCTATAGAGGGTCTACATACCGAAACCGGACCAGGGGTAATAGAGGCTGCCTTAACAGTAGATGAAGCTACTTCAGCGGCGGATAAGGCGGCATTATTTAAAACTTTTATGAAAGTCTTAGCGCAGCGCAATAACATGATGGCGAC
>JBNMPS010000196.1:0-3784 GCA_051277005.1 Pseudohongiellaceae bacterium | reverse complement strand
TTAAATGGAAAAAATACAGTTGGCTATTTTCACTGCATTCAATATTTTAGCCAACTATATTTTTCCGCTTAAGCGGGCATTATTGATACAAAAACTAATCCACCTTGCTTGATTAGTTTCTGTAGCTAATGCTTTCTTTGTGGCAATAGTGACGGTTAGCTCCTACTTCTTTATGAGGGAAATAATCTGATATAAACCTGTATTTAAAAAATTAAAATTAATAAGTTAAATAAGATCATTGGCTTAATTTTATCGTAAAAGTTTACTTATGCGTTATTTTACCAATTTTAAACACCGCTTGACCTGTTGTTAATAGTTCAGGTGGCTTTGCAAAATTTTTTAATATCAATTAATTACCGGCAAGGGGTGGTGCGCAGTTAGTCACAGGATACTGATTTATTTACTCATAAATTTACGTTTCATATTTCTCTGCAAAAGACATTCAGGCTCATTTTTTGGCCTGATAAACTTATTAGAGATACATCAATTTCAATTTTTTAAAATCTCAAATTTTTATCAAGGACTATTTTATCAACAACTAATTGAGCATATTCAAGTCTAAATGCTGTTGTGAAGTTTGGTCTTATTCTCTTTGTCATAGCGCCACCTAAGTTTGATAGGGTGCATAATAACATATCATAACAAATCCAATTAGGTGGCCAAATTAACTATGCCACTACATGTGCTTAATATAGGGTGTATTAATTATTTGTCTGTCTATGACTACTTTTCAAGGAAGGCTTGTTCGATGACATAATCACCTTGTTCTCGGGATGTAGCCTTTTTAAAACCTTGTTTATTTAGCATTGCCATCGTGTCATCAAGCATGGCCTGATTACCACAAAGCATAAATCTATCCGTACTTGGATCAATAGCCGGCAAGCCAATTTCTTGTGTTAAGGTATTATTCGCTAGCAAGTGAGTAATTCTTTGTTGATGAGCTTGAGAACGAAATTCCTCTCGAGTCACTGTGGGGTAATAAATCAGTTTTTCTTTGACCCAATCACCAAAAAATTCATTGTTCGGTAGTTCATCACAGATGGTGTGTTGATAAGCGAGCTCAGAAATATTACGCACACCATGAACCACTATAATTTTTTCATACTGTTCGTATAGGTGTGGATCTTTAATAATGCTCATAAACGGCGCTAACCCAGTGCCGGTCGCCAGCAAGTATAAGTGCTTTCCTGGCTTTAGCCTGCCAGCTACCAAGGTTCCGGTAGGGCGTGTTGATAGAGTCAGTAGCTCACCAACTTGAATGTGTTGCAAACGAGAGGTGAGTGCCCCATTGGGAACTTTTATACTAAAAAATTCGAGTTCATCTTCATAATTGGCACTGGCAATGCTGTAAGCCCTTAGTAATGGTTTGCCATCGACCTCAAGGCCTATCATAACAAACTGTCCGTTTTCAAAGGTGAATGTTGGCTGACGAGTGGTTTTAAAGCTAAACAGCGTATCATTCCAGTGATGAACACTCGTGACTGTTTCTGTGATGGTATGTCTCATTTAATACTCTTGTAAACTAGGGTGGAAAAAGCTATCCGTATCTATATGTTGTTAATATTAATTCCTGAACAGGGTTCGAACCAAGGTAGTCTATAAATACGGCTAAGTCCTATCTGTTCACATCTTCGTTTTAGCAATGGCTTGAATTTTAGCGACGATAGCCTGCAGGCCGTTTCCACGGGTCGGGGTAATATGGCGCTCAAGGTCCAGTGCTTCGAAATAGCCATTAATATCAAATTCCAGGATTTTCGCCATGGTTTTGTCATTAAAAACGGCTATCACTAAGGCCAGTAAGCCATTAACAATTACCGCGTCACTGTCTGCATGAAACTGTAATTTACCGTCCCGCTCAGTGCTCACTAGCCAGACATTGCTTTGGCAACCTCTGACTAGATTCTCGTTAGTTTTCAGACCTTCATCAATAGGTGGAATACTTTTGCCCAAATCGATGATGTACTGATAGCGTTGCTCCCAGTCATCAAAAAAGGCCATATCCTCAACAATTTCTTTACTGCTTGGTAGGTTCATCAGGGACTCTTAGGTTATCTAGCTAGAAAAAAATACCGGCTTCGAGCTGAGCTTCTTCGCTCATCATCTCGCGGGACCAAGGTGGATCAAATATCAGTTCTACTGCAACCTTTTTAACATTGGGTACCATACTCACTCGGTATTCTACATCGCCTACTAACACCGGTCCCATTCCACAGGCGGGAGCCGTCAGGGTCATATCGATATGCACGGTTTGTGTATCCTGATTAATGGAAACTTTGTAGATCAGCCCCAGAGATAACAAGTCAATGGGAATTTCAGGATCATAGACAGTAGCGAGGGCTTGTAAAACATGATCCTTATGGATAAGACCATCGTTGAGGATAGGAAAATCCAGTTTTTGTGATTTTCGGCCTATGGCATCGGCATCAGTGCCATCAATACGCAGCATATTGCCGCGCCAAGTGACGGTGTAGTTGCCGCCAAGATCCTGGGTGATATTGACAAATTCGCCTTCTGGGATCAGTTGTAAATCGCCATTAGGCACACCCCTTGCTTTGCATTCGCGCTCAGTAACGACCATTTTTTGTAGCATTTATTGAACCTCTTTATGACAAAGCACAGGTTTGTAATAACATCTAGCTGACACTAAAGCTTTCACCACAACCACATTCATTGACGGCATTGGGGTTATTAAACCTGACTACGCCGTTGACGCCTTCTTTTACATAGTCAATTTCAGTGTTTCTGACTAAATCCATCGTTTTGGCGGCGATGGTCAGGGTGAGCTTATCACTCGCCTCGATCCGAGTATCTCCGTCTTCTGGTTGCTTGGCAACGTCCAGCACATAGGAGTAACCAGTGCAGCCGCTGACTTTACTAGACAGGCGCAATAGATGACCGGGGTGCTCCGCTAACTTGCCTTCAAAATACTTTATCGCAGCTTTTGTTAGGGTGACGGCTTCGCCTTGGTTGTTTTCTGGGGTAAACTTTTCTACATTCATCAAATAATCCTCATGCCAGCATGTTCTGGACTTTTTTAAGGGCAATAAATAACGCGTCCACTTCTTCTAAAGTGTTATATACCGAGAATGAGGCCCTGGCTGTCCCCGGTAAATTCAATCGGCGCATCAACGGTTGGGCACAATGCTCACCCGTACGGATGGCAATGCCCTGACGATCCAGAAGAAACCCTATATCGGCGGGGTGGCAGCCTTGTAATATAAAACTCAACACGCCCATCTTATTGGGAGCATTACCGATAATAGTTAAGCCCTTGAAAGCTTTGGCCTGTTTCAGTGCGCTGGTCATCAGTGCCTGCTCATGAGCTTGTACCGCGCTTAAGTCTAGACTGGTAAACCAGTCTATGGCGGCGGCTAAAGCTATTGCACCGGCAATATTGGGAGTGCCAGCCTCAAGACGGTTAGGCAATTCGCCCCAGGTGGAACTTTCGTAAGTGACGGTGGCAATCATTTCACCACCGGTCTGCCATACAGGCCATTCCTGAAGTACTTCTATTGTACCCCAAAGCACACCGATCCCGGTAGGGCCAAACAGCTTGTGGCCAGAGAATACGTAAAAATCACAGCCGATATCGCTTACATTCACATTGCCATGGGCAATACTCTGTGCACCGTCAATGAGCACTAACGCGCCCTGTTCTTTACTCAGGGCAGTGAGCTCTTTTACCGGATTAACTGTACCCAAGGCATTAGAGACATGGGGCAGGGCAACCATTTTTGTTTTCTGCGACAACAAGGCTGCAAAGGCTTCGGTATCGAGTGTGCCA
>JBNMPS010000195.1:0-3804 GCA_051277005.1 Pseudohongiellaceae bacterium | reverse complement strand
TTCATATAGCCGAGGGCATAGAAGTAGTGCCTTAAATGGTGCCGCGGTTAACGATAGTAGCGAGCTGGAACCCGTCCCCCCTGAAACCATCAATGCTTGGGAGGTTGGCGCAAAAGGCCAATGGCTGGAGGGCAAAATCAGCTACAGCTCCGCCCTATTTTATTATGACTACAGAAACCTGCAATTTATTAATATAGTAGGGGTTACTCAGCGATTAGAAAGTGCTGATCGTGCGTCCATAAAGGGCTTAGAACTAGAGCTACAAGCTCAAGCCACTGACAAGTTAACGTTGACTGCCGGCCTAGGCCTAATAGACTCAGAGTTTAAAGACGACTTAACCCTATTTGCACAAGGCCAAAGCCAAGACTTATCCGGTAATGACCTGCCCAATGCACCTGAGTTTAACGCTAACGTGTCAGCCAATTACCGCATTAACTTTTCGGCAGGCGAACTCAATACCTTTATTAACTACAGCTACGTTGATGATCAGTGGTTTACGGCGTTTAATGACAGCGCAGGTTATGAGCCTATCGGGGAATCCAGCTACGATTTAATTGACGCCAGAATGAGTTTCAGCCCTACCAATAGCCCCATTAATGTTGCCCTGTGGGGTAAAAACTTAACGGATACAGAATACAAACTCTATGGCATTAACCTCAGCGAGAGCTTTGGTTATAACTACACGATTAGAGGTGCGCCCCGTACTTACGGCATTGAAATTAGCACTGTATTTTAAATTGGATCTTTTTAAATCACAGTATTATCACAAATGAATACCGCTACAGGGATGTAGCAAGTAATAAACAACAACCCTCTTTCACGCACTCTCCTCTTCGTTTACCCCTTCTAAAATTCACCAACTACTATTTCTTCACGAAACAAGCCGCTATCCACATGTTATTTTCACCCATAAAAAAGGCGCAAACCTTTCGGCTGCGCCTTTTTATTAAAAACCTAATAATTACTCAGCTGCTGCTTCTTCTGCAGGCGCTTCTTCAGCTGGCGCAGGAGCCGCTTTAGATAATGTAACTAAGCCTTCAGCTAAAAGAATCTTTACTTTCTCTTCACCGTTGATCGATTTTTTATTAGCGCCGACAACTGCGTAACGTTTATCATTACGTTGCTTAACGGTGTACTCGGAGGTTTTCTTTACAGTTTTCATAGGTTTTCCTTTCTACTGAGGTTGCGAGCGAGCAGAATTACTCACCCAAATAAATTAATAAACATATTTTATGGCATGTCATCGACTTCAGCACCTTCTTTAGGTGGAACAATCAAATCTTCTTTACAAATGCCCATCACCATTAATACATTGGCGGCCACATAAATTGACGAATAAGTACCCACAAATACACCCACAAGTAATGCCGCAGCAAAACCGTGAATCATTTCACCACCAAAGATAAATAAGGCAGCCAACACCAACAAGGTGGTTAACGAAGTCACCAACGTACGCCCCAGCGTTTCAGTCAAAGAAATATCAATAATTTCTTCTGAACCGGATTTACGGACTTTACGGAAGTTTTCACGAATACGGTCAGAGACAACAATGGTGTCGTTAAGCGAATAACCAATAACCGCTAACACCGCCGCCAACACCGTCAAATCAAAATTTAACTGCAATACAGAGAACACGCCAAGTGTAATAACAACATCGTGCGCAAGTGCTGAAACCGCCCCCACAGAGAATTTAAACTGAAAGCGAAAGGCCACGTACATCATTACGATACCCAACGCCATAAGCATCGCTAAACCGCCTTGCTCTTTTAACTCTTCACCTACTTGCGGGCCAACAAACTCAACACGGCGCAACTCAATACTGCCATCAACATCTTTAGTGAGCGCTTCAATGATCTCGGCACCTAGTTCATCGCTATAACCACGCGGCAAACGTACCAATACATCGGTATCTGAACCAAAGTTAACGACCACCGCGCCGTCATAGCCTGCTTGCTGCAACGTAGAGCGAATATTTTTTAACGGCTCAGCTTTAGCATAATTAACCTCAACTAACGTACCGCCGGTAAAATCTAAACCAAAATTCAAACCTTGCGTGGCCAGTGAAAAAAAAGATCCCAGCAACAGCACGATAGAAATAACAGCCGCTAACTTTCGCTGCCCCATAAACTTAATAATTTTTTGTTCTGACATATTTTAACCGTCTTATCTTTTTAATGCGCAATTACAATCGACAATGTGCACGTCGACCTTGAAAGTCAATATAACTAAATCGACAATTTCTCAACTTTTCTACCGCCATACATCAAATTCACAATGGCACGTGAACCTATAATCGCCGTAAACATCGACGTAATAATACCAAGAGCCAGCGTTACGGCAAAACCTTTAACCGGCCCGCTACCCACTGCATACAATATAATAGCCACTAACAAGGTCGTAATATTAGCATCCATAATGGTGACAAAAGCACGGTCATAACCCGCTTTAATCGCCTGCTGTGGTGTCATACTGTTTTTCAATTCTTCTTTAATGCGCGAGAATATCAACACATTAGCATCCACTGCCATACCCACGGTTAAGACCACACCCGCAATGCCAGGCAAGGTTAATGTCGCCGATAGTAATGACATAGCCGCGATTAGTAACACTAGATTAACCGCTAAACCAAACACCGCAATAACACCAAACACACGGTAATAAACGATCATAAAGATGGCCACTAATGCCAAACCAATTTGAACCGATAGCATACCGAGTTGAATATTTTCAGCACCGAGTGAGGGCCCAACCGTACGCTCTTCAACAAAATCCATTGGCGCAGCCAATGCCCCTGCTCTTAATAGCAAAGCTAATTCAGCCGCTTCAGAGGGGTTATCTAAACCGGTAATACGAAAACGAACACCCAATGCTGATTGAATCGTCGCCAAGCTGATGATGTATTTATCATCATAGGGCACCTTAATGACAACTTCTTCACCGGCCTCATTCATTTCATATCGAGTGCGGCTTTTACGTTCGATAAACAACACCCCTAAACGACGCTTAACATTGTTACGCGTCACGCGGTGCATTAGGCTTCCGCCTTCGCTATCTAGAGTAATATTAACTTCGGGTTGACTCGATTGTGAATCAAAGCCAGCAGAAGCATTCGCGACTCGCTCACCCGTAATGACAACATTACGCTCTAACCAATCTTTGCCTCTGCTCTTATCCTTATATGAAAACTGCTCTTTAAGCCCGCTACTGGTTCCAGACTTAGCCTCCAGGCGAAACTCCAAGCTGGCTGTTTTACCTAAAATACGCTTTGCTTCAGCCGTATCTTGTACACCAGGCAGTTCAACAACAATTCGGTTGCGACCTTGACGCTGTACTAGTGGCTCAGAAACACCCAACTCGTTTACACGATTGCGCAAAGTCGTTAAATTTTGGCCAACGGCATAATCTACAATCTCTTTTAGTTTTGCCTCAGAAATTGTCCAGCGTAATTGGAAACCATCCTTGCCATCAATATCTTCGCGCACTAATTCTGAAAATTCATTCCGAATTTTCTTACTGGCTTGCTGGCGTAATTCTTCCGTTTTAAATTTACCTGAAATAAAACCGGTATCATCTAAGCGAATAAAACCACGTATTTTGTCATCACGTAAAGAAGACTTAATATGCTTGGTGTAGCTCACCATGCGTTTGTTAAGCGCCGCGGCTGTATCAACCTCTAGTAAAAAGTGTACACCACCGCTTAAATCTAAACCCAGTTTCATAGGTTGAGCACCCCAACGGCTTAGCCATTCTGGTGTGGTTGATGCTAAGTTTAGTGCAACAATATAGCTATCACCCAAAGCACGT
>JBNMPS010000194.1:0-3862 GCA_051277005.1 Pseudohongiellaceae bacterium | reverse complement strand
AACGTAAGATCTACCTATATAAAAATATGATGACGCCTTATGACAAACTAAAATCTCTGGCTGAAGCAGTGCAGTATCTAAAACCAGGCATCACATTAAAAATACTGGATGAACTCGCTATGAGAATCAGTGATAATGAATCGGCAACACAACTGCGTACCGAAAGAAATAAGTTATTTAATCTGATCTTTGAACAGGACAGGAAACAGACTTAATTGGATGCCTGCCTTCAGACTCATTTCTCAATTGGAAAATACTCCATTGGGTACGTGAGTAAGATTAGGGGTTAATAATCAGCTTTAGGCCCATAACTCCCATAAAACTGCTAGCAGTTCTATTAATTACTTTTTTATATTTGGCATAAGAGGTTTGTGCTTTTTTGGTCGATAATACAATTGAAATAACACAGTACCAACCTGCATCAATCGAGAATGCCACAAGGACTAATAAAGCATATGAATAGCTAGGTAAGTTTTCCGGTAAAAAAGCGGCAAAGATACTTGCGAATACAATCGCCGTTTTTGGGTTACTTAGTTGCGTTAAAAAACCGACAAGAAACAATCGACAGCTGTTTCTTGGTGACGTGATTTCGGATGGATGAGCCCCCGTTACTGATGAAGCTGTTGTTTTCTCTATCGGCTTACTAGCGTTGTTCCATATTTTATAAGCTAAGTAGCATAGATACATTCCACCCGCCATTTTCAATGCCATATAAAATATGGGCACTGATTCCAGCACAAGATATAAGCCAGCAGTAGCCAAAAGTGCAAAGGTTGCCGCACCGGTTCCCATACCAAGTGAGGTGGTAATGGCTGCCGTGCGTGATGTTGACATAGCGACTTGAGAAACTAAAACAAAACTAGGCCCAGGGCTCATCGCGCCTACTAATATGGCGATCGCAATAGGCACTAAAAAAAGATATTCAGACATGTGATTTCATTTCTGGTGTTGTCAATGTATAAGCAAAAGTCTTCGAGTGATAATTCGCAACTATTTCACGAGCTTATCATCAACAGCTTTATATTCCTGCCACTTTATCATAATGTGCCACCGACCAAGATTCAGCCTTAGACGCGGCTAGCCACTCTTGCGTCGCCGGCAGTGCGAGCATTGCTTTGGCCCAGCGATCAAACTCTTCGGATATCGGTAGATTGTAACCGGTGACTCGCCACATCACTGCGGAATACATCGCATCGACAATAGTGAAGTGACCACAAAGAAAATCGCCATCTGGTTTTTTCTGTTGAGCAAAGTCGGACCAGATTTTTGCTAGCCGCTGTAAATCTTTTTGCGTGGATTCGCTGGGAGCGACGGTGACATTGACACGACAGTTCATGGGAAATTCTCCACGCAAAGCCATAAAACCAGAATGCATTTCTGCAGCAGCGCTACGTGCCAAGGCTTTTAGTGTAGGGTCGCTTGGCCAGAGTTTGGCTTCAGGATATTGATCGGCTAAATATTCCAAAATCGCTAACGAGTCCCATATTGTTCGACCTTGATCTTTTAGTACAGGTACTTTGGCGGGTAAGCCTTCTGCTTCAGCAAATGTTGTTAAGGAATCATTATGATAGAAAGGCAGTAAGGTCTCGTCAAATTTGATGCCTGCTACTTTCATGGCAATCCATGGGCGTAATGACCAAGATGAGTAATTTTTGTAAGCGATATATAGATGCATTATTGGCTCCTGATGAGGTGTTTTGTTGTATTGCTGCACATTGCGGCTTGTTAGGATAGTTGAATAGTAAGTTGACTTAATGATTTAAAAAAGCGAATAATAACGAACTAACCGTACAGTATAAGCGAATGATTGGTTTTAATAAGGGCTCTGAATAAGGGCTCTGCAGATGAACCCTAAACAAGTACGTAGCCTATTGGCGGTACATCATCATCAGAGTGTGAGCAAAGCAGCTAAAGTTTTACACCTTGCGCCATCGAGTGTGTCTGCTCAATTAAAAGAGCTGGCACTGGAGCTAGGCGTTGAGCTTTTTACGCCCCAAGGCCGCAATATTGTCTTGAGTGATATAGGCAAAGCCTTATTACCGAAGCTACAAGCATTTGTTAACCAAGAAGATGCACTTAAACAGCAGGCACAAGAGCTGACGAGCCAATTAGCTGGCTCGCTGACCTTATTCGCCCCTAGTTCTATATGCATTTATCGTCTGCCAAAAATAATTGAAAAGCTACAGCGCATTGCTCCGAATGTGGAGTTGTTATTAACCCACGAGCCTTTTGATTATGAGCAAGCATTAATGCTAGGTGAAATTGATGCGGCTATTGTCGTGACGGAGGCTAGTGAAAAAACAGCTGGTCATTCAGCGGCCAATCTTTGGCAAGAGTATGTTTTGCACAAAGAAGAAGTTATTTATGTCACACACCCTAAACTACATTGTAGTGAGTTATTAAGCCTGGAAGAGTTGGCAAAAAATACGTTGATTTCTACCGAGCCTGAATGCACCTATCGATTGCGTGCAGACAAGCATTTTGCCGAAAGCGGAATGATATTTTTTTGTAAGCAATCGTTCTCTAATGTCGAAGTGGTTAAGCGATGTGTGATGGCAAAGATGGGCGTGGGCTTAATGCCTCGTTGCGTGGTTGATGCTGAATTGCAAGCCGGTGTGTTAATTGAACAAGCGGTAATCGGCACACCCTATATTTTCTATTCTCGTCTTATTCATTTAAAAGATAAGGTGATCTCGGAAAAATTAGCAGCGCTCATTCAGGCTTCTACGGAATCATGATTATTTATACACTGACCTGTCAACAAAAAGGAAACAATGTGACCTGTTGGCCTCACTGGTGCAGAAACCGAAGGTCAATCTCTTACGGTTTCACGGTGTTTTTGTCGGAATGCTGCACCATCCAAACAGTAAGTGCCGGCTAACAGTCACACCAGCAAAGCGAGGGAAAGGTAAACAAAGGGTTGATTTAAAAGAAGACAAAACTCCTGATGAACGATGAACGGGCATGACCTGGGCTCAGCGGTTAAAAAGAGTGTTTACCAATAGTAGGCGCTTTAGGCGACATTGATGTGGAGATTTGCTCTCGTTGCGGTGGTGCAGTTAAAGTTATCGCCGATACGTCGGACCGCTGTATCGAAGATCAACAGGTCATTGACAAGATTCTGTCCCATCTTAAGAAAAAGGAGGGGCTACCACTATCGCCCGATGCTTTGCCAGAAGCCTCGGCAACCACCGAAAATCCACGGCCTGCATCTCCCGCCCGCGCAGCTTCAATAGCCGCATTCAGGGCCAAGAGATTCGTTTGTTCTGCAAGACAAACCGGGACAGATATATTAAATTTTTAATATACGATCTACATGCCCTATAATTTGTAATCTCAAAACGAAAGCAAAAGGAGTTTGCTATGCCAAGGATTGGAAGAGTGGCAGCCCAAAATATGCCACGTCATATCGTTCAGCGCAGACACAACAAGAATGCTGTATTCGTAGAGAATGAGGGCTATTCTTATTATCTCAATACCCTGGTTGAATGGACACAGTGACTGTCAGTTAATGTTTACGCCTGGTGTTTGATGACTAATCAGGTTCATTTGCTGCTCGACCCCGGCGATGATGTAAAAAGCATTGGATTGCTAATGAAGCGTTTGGCCGGGCGGCAGACACGTTATGTCAACAAACAAGAACACCGTACAGGATCACTGTGGGAGGGTCGTTATAAAATGAGTATTGTGGAAAGTGATTCCTACTTCCTGCAGTGTTGTCGCTATATTGAACTAAATCCAGTAAAGGCGAAGATGGTTGCCCAACCAGAGCATTATCGGTGGTCAAGCTATCAGGAGAATGCAGGTCTATCACCACCCCAGATAATAAATCGCACTGCGTTTAAGAATTTAAACGACATCA
>JBNMPS010000193.1:0-4035 GCA_051277005.1 Pseudohongiellaceae bacterium | reverse complement strand
GCCTCAAATATAACCGTTGTTAATATTATAAGACTTATGAATTATGAATTATGGTTACGGATAGAACCGTATTTGCCCGCGTGAAAAACCAAAGGCTCTTCATTACGGTTATATTCCATCTCTAACACTTCACCCACTAAAATAATGTGGTCGCCACCGGGGTAACGCGCCCAAATTTTACACTCTAAGCTACTGACCGCTCCACGCAGTACCGGGCAACCGCTTTTCCCAATACGGTAATGTTCAGGCAATAAAATATGCTGATCACCACGGGCATAGTAATTCGATAAATCACGCTGTGATTCTGTAAGTACATTGACGGTGTAGTGATCAGATTTTTCAAAGGCTTCATAGCAATCAGAGGTATTTTGCAGACTCCATAAGACCAACGAAGGCTCAAGCGAGACCGCAGCAAACGAATTAACCGTCATACCTAAAGGCTCAAAACCTTCGGGGTTAGCCGTGACTACGCACACTCCGGTTGCAAAGCTGCCTAATGCATCGCGAAATTCACGTAAATCTAAACTCATACTCAATCCTTAATCTACCTGGCTACTCGGTAACCAAACTTATAACTGACCCTAATGGTCAAGTATTATAGCGGTAAATCTAAGGTTATTGTGAATAGAATCTTCAGCAAATAATGTTGCTAACGCCAGCGATCTGCCGCCTTAGTATCGGTTTCGCGAGCATCTACCCATTGCGAGCCCTGCTCGGTTTGTTCTTTTTTCCAAAAAGGCGCCTGGGTTTTAAGGTAATCCATGACAAATTCACAAGCCTGAAAAGACTCCCCTCTATGCATCGAACTAACCGCAACCAGCACAATTTGATCTTTCGGTTTTAATAAACCCACTCGATGTATCACCGTAACACCCAACAGTGACCAGCGCTGATTGGCTTGCTCGACGATTTCAAGAATGGATTTCTCAGTCATACCGGGGTAATGCTCAAGCTCCATGCTACTTACGGCTTGCTGGTTATTAACATCACGCACCGTGCCCACAAAATTAACGATTGCACCCACTTGCGGGTTTTGATCACGCAACACATTGAGCTCAGCACTCACATCAAAATCTTGCGGCTGTATTCGCACATCAATGCTCATGTTAACCCCCCGTCACCGGAGGAAAAAAAGCCACCTCATCACCGTCATTAACTAACTGGTTATTATCTGAAACGGTTTGATTTATCGCCTGAACTAAGTTTTTAGACTCTAATACTTGCCGCCAAGCCTGGCCGTGTTGCCCAATGAGTAACTGCTTAAGGGTAGCTAAGTTAACAGGCGCCTGCTCAACAGCCAATGTAAACTCAGATTGCCCCAACGCCTCGCGATAACTGGCAAAAAATAAAATTTTAATCATTTGTTATTCGCCTGTTATTTTTTGTCTATTAATACAGAGTCAGCTTGCCAATGACCCGACTTACCACCCTGCTTTTCAAGCAAGCGCACATCACCAATCACCATACCTTTATCAACCGCTTTGCACATATCATAGATTGTTAAGGCCGCCACAGAAGCTGCGGTTAAGGCTTCCATTTCTACTCCGGTTTGCCCCGCCAACTTACAGCTTGTTTGTATCACTACCCGGCTGTTGGCTTCATCAGCCTGTAAATCAACCTTGATAGAGGTGAGCATTAATGGGTGACAAAGTGGAATCAAATCAGAACACTTTTTAGCCGCCTGTACACCCGCGATACGCGCCACTGCAAAAACGTCTCCTTTTTTATGTCCTCCCTCAACAATAAGTTTTAAGGTTTCTGGCAACATGGTGACGGTTGCCTCGGCTATTGCCTCGCGCTCTGTTACAGATTTTTCTGTAACATCGACCATCTCGGCTTGGCCGGCATCATTCAAATGGGTTAACTTAGACATAAAATAAATTACTTATATTCGATGAGTGGTTACAGATTCTCACTGTATTTATAACGACTTTATAGCCGGTGCTAGTTTTACCTTTAAACCTACCACAAAAGCTATGATGCAAATCATAGTAGCCGCAATAAAAGTGGTCATTGGACTTTGTAGCCACAGCCACCCGCTGGCAATCGCCCCTATCGCACCACCCGCACCAAAGCTTAAGCCACTGTAAAGCGCCATGCCCTGCCCTTCGTGACCTAAAAATGAGCGCCTTACCATCTCAATGGCAAACGCATGAAAAGTACCAAAAGACGCTGCATGCAAGCACTGAGCGATAATTAACAATGCTAAGCTGTCGACAAAAAAGGCAATCAATAGCCAACGTATCGCCGACAGTAAAATACTACCCAACATAATACTACGCAGGCTAAAACGCAGCAGTAAACGATGAATAATCATAAACACCAGCACCTCCGCCAACACCCCTAGCGACCACATCAAACCAATAGACGTATTGCTGTAGCCATGATCTTCTAAATAAACACTGAAAAACGTGTAATAAGGGCCGTGGGATAATTGCTGTAAAAAACAACAAACCAGAAAGGCAATCACTGTAGGCTGCTTTAAAATAAGTCTAATTGAAGATGGCTGGTCAGTCTTTTTATCAACATGCCGGGGCTCACCTACCAATAGACTAGTGAGCCAAATGGCGATTAAAATCAGCAACAGAATACTCGGCAGCCAATCGATACTCAGCCAATCAAAACACCAGCCCAAACCCGCAACCGCCAAGATAAAACCGATGGATCCCCAGAGCCTTACGTGAGTGTATCGCTCGGTTTGGCCCTGTAAATAATCCAACGTTAATACTTCGTATTGCGCAAGAATTGCATTCCAAAAAAAACTAAAGCCTGCAACCACCACAGCCAAAGCCCAAAAGCTGCTATCAATATAAATACATGAAAAAATCAGACAGGAAGCAAAGGCTCCCAAACGGATAATAAAGACACGCCTGCCAAAACGATGGCTAATCCAGCCCCAAATGCTTGGGGCAAAGATTTTGGTACCCATGATAATGCCAGCAAGATAACCGATATCGGCGGCATTAAATTGATGCGCTTGCAGGTACAACGGCCAATACGGCAACCATGCACCCAGCAAAGCAAAATAGAAGAAGTAAAAAAACGATAACCGCCAGTAAGGCACTGACGATTTAGCCAAACTCATCGGAGATTACTAGCCCGCATCACCGGGAATAACCGGCGTGCTGCACTGTACACCACCATTTTGTCCGCGCTGACGCAGCAAATGATCCATTAGTACGATGGCCAGCATCGCTTCAGCAATCGGCGTAGCTCTAATACCGACACAGGGGTCGTGCCTGCCGGTAGTAATTACATCGGTAGCATTGCCATCAACATCGATGGTTTTACCAGGAATAAGCACACTCGAGGTAGGCTTAAGGGCTATATGAGCAATAATATCCTGACCGCTAGAGATACCTCCTAACACGCCACCGGCATTGTTAGAGGTGAATCCTTCAGGGGTTAATTCATCTCGGTGCTCACTGCCTTTGGCATCAACACAGTCAAAACCAGCACCAATTTCTACACCTTTAACGGCATTAATACCCATCATGGCATGAGCGATATCGGCATCTAGCCTATCAAAAACGGGCTCACCCAAACCTGGCATCACATTGCTAGCCACTACAGTGAGTCTGGCACCAATAGAGTCGCCGCTTTTACGCAGCTTGTTCATGTAGTCTTCCATCTCTGGAACTTTGTTAATATCAGGGCAAAAGAATGGGTTGGTCTCAACCACATCCCAATCGAATTGCTCGGCTTTAATAGGCCCTAATTGCGATAAATAACCACGTACTTCAATACCGTGTAACTCTTTCAAATACTTCTTAGCAATAGCGCCTGCTGCAACGCGCATCGCCGTTTCTCTGGCAGAAGAGCGGCCACCGCCACGATAATCTCTCAAGCCATACTTTTGCTGATAGGTGTAATCGGCATGCATAGGCCTAAACCTATCCATTATTTTGGAGTAATCTTTAGAGCGCTGATCGGTGTTTTCAATCATTAGCCCTATCGAAGTACCGGTGGTTTTACCCTCGAATACGCCGGATAAAATCTGCACCTCATCGGCCTCACGGCGCTGAGTGGTAAATC
>JBNMPS010000192.1:0-4160 GCA_051277005.1 Pseudohongiellaceae bacterium | reverse complement strand
AGAAACCATTTATTAATTAGCCCATTGTCGGCAGCGTCTACTGATGATTCAATTTATAATCACTTAAGGCATGAGTCTTCACAATCAAAGCAGTTAGAAAACACACGCTTACTTTACGTTGCAGCAACTCGGGCTATTAACTGCCTGTATCTCACTTTTACTCAAGATCAAGTCTATGATGTGGAAGAGATTAAGGCACCGGGTTCACAAACCTTACTGCACAGTGTGTGGCCGGTGGTTAAAGAACAAGCGATTTACTCCATTCAACAGCAGCAGGGTGCCGATCAGCTTGCTATTGATTTTGATCAGCACGATAAGCCGGGGCGACCCACACGCTTAAAAACTGACTGGAAAAATCCAGAATGGTCTTTTTCTAATCCACTCGCCCAATATAGTATCGCTGCTGATTATCAAAATGAGGATAACCGGCCTGACTTTAAAGAAGATCTTTACCCGAGGCAGTTAGGCAATATTGTTCACGCTATACTTGAATATAAAGCTAAAACAGGTTCTAGTTCACTAGCCTCTTTAAGCTCTGAGCAAAAAAATCAATGGTACAAACGCTTATTACAACGTGAAGGCGTCAGTGCGGAAAAATGGAAAGATGCCGTTGTGATGCTAAAGCAAATGGAAAGCCATGTTGAAAACGATGATAAAGGTCGTTGGTTGCTATCGATGCGACATCAACATGCACTGGCTGAATATGAGATTTTGGTCTGTAGTTATCATAATGGGGTCGATCGTAGGGTTATTGATAGAACCTTTATCGATGAAAATAACATACGCTGGATTGTGGATTATAAAACCTCTATGCCTAAGTCAGGTGAAGATATAAAACCGTTTATTGAACGTGAAATTAATAAGTATCGTGAGCAGCTTATGCACTATAAAGCGTTAATCACTAGTCTCAACGAAGATAGCCATGTTATAAAAATGGCCTTATATTTTCCGATGATCCCTTATTGGTGTGAGGTTAGCTAATGAAAATTATTATATGGGTATTAATGTTTTTTTATGCTGGATTGACAATTTCACAAGTTCAAAGTGACAGTGATAACAAGCCTGTTATTAGATTAAGTCCTAAAACTCCGTTGAGCTCTGAATTAAAGATGAGACCGGTTGATAGAGATTGGTCATATTTTAAGGCAGTGAGCTGTGAACGTATTCAAAAACATAAATTTCATTCTAGCACTGAGGAAATGTTGTTAGCTAAACGAAAATCTCAATGTATTAATAAGTACCAGAAATTCTTTTCTCAACCGATAGAGCAATAGGTTAATAGATCCACAATATGAGTCGACATAAATCTAATTTACGGGTTTTTAAGCCTAAAGAACGTTTATTGCCTAAAGGTATTCACATTCTCAAAATTGAAGGTCTAACTGACGATGGTCGTGGTATTGCCAAATCAGAAGCGGGTAAAGCCATTTTTGTAGAAGGTGCTTTGCCCAGTGAAACGATAAAAGTTAAATACATTAATAGCCATAAACAATACGACGAAGCAGAAATGGTGGAGGTGCTTGATGCTTCTGAATTTCGTGTGCCCCCTGTTTGCCAGCATTTTGAACAGTGTGGTGGCTGTAATTTACAACATGTTTCTTACCGTCAGCAGGTTCGTATTAAGCAAAATCAATTAGAGCGATTATTTACTTACCATGAGAAAACACAAGGTAATGCCATTAATTGGCTGCCTGCTATAACGGCTCAACCTGAGCATTATAGGCATCGAGTCCGTTTTGCGATATCGACTAATAAAAAGGGTTTACAGTTAGGTTTTAAACAAGGCGGCAGTCATCAGGTCACCGATGTTAAGTCTTGTGCTATTAGTGATACTCTTATTAATGAATTGTTGCCACACTTAAAGCCTCAGCTAAATTTTTTACAAAAACGCTCTTTATTACAGGAGTGTATTGTTTCGTTAGATTCTAAAAACCAGATGGCTGTTCAACTTTTGTGTAAGAGTGAGCTGCCTAGCGATGATAATGAAAAATTAAACGCTTTTGCTCAGCATCATAAAGTTTTTCTGCGGACCAATTTAACGACTCAAGTGTATGGTGAGCCTTTATTTGAAACAGGAAAAGTTGAATTAGAGTACGCCCTACCAAATCAAATACAAATATATTATGAAGTGACTGACTTTACTCAAGTTAATATGGCTATTAATCATACAATGATTGAGACGGCAATTGACTGGTTGGAATTATCGGGGCAGGACACTGTTGCCGATTATTTTTGTGGGGTTGGAAATCTAACGTTGTCGGTCGCTAAGCACGTGATGCAAAGTATTGGCTTTGAACTTGTTAAAGGTATGGTGCTTAAGGCCAAAGCCAACGCTGAGCGTTGCAATATAGACAATGTTGAATTTAAGCAGGCGGATTTATTTAAGCATAGCGGTAAGCATTTTTCGGCAGCTAATAAGCTTATTCTTGACCCGCCTAGGGCCGGCGCGCAGCAATTGTGTGAAGCCTTAGCCAATTCGTCTGCAGACAAGATTCTTTATATATCATGCAATCCATCGACATTAGCTAGAGATGTTGGTGTGTTACAGCAATCAGGGTATGAAATTGAAAAGGCCTGCTTAATCGATATGTTCCCTCATACCAAACACATGGAAGCCATGATGTTACTGAAGGGCCCAATAATAAGCCATTAATAGGGCGGTAAGGCTATACCTTAATGTTTATATTGCTGCCTACTGAGCCACTGCTGGATGCCACTGGCACGCTAGCCGACGCCAATAACTTCAATGCTGCTTCACCATCTGCGACTTGCTGTTTCTTAGCGAGAGCTGCGCCCAGTAATTCTTTACTGGTTTGTACTAGTTGGGTACTACTCGATGAGCCAACTTCCATGCTATCTACCTCAAATTGATAGGAAAAAAGAATGCATCGCCGAAGCTTGCATTACCTAGTTAATCTCAATAAATTTTAATCTAGGTAAAGGGTATATCGGCTGACTTGAGATAATCTTTAGCCCCATTTATGGGTTTTATTGTTGGTGAGTGTTGTGATGGTTACCTGGTCTTTAGCTCGGCTGGTTGAAGTGCGCTGGATTCGATCATGTAATTTATTCATGACTTCAAAGGCATAACATAAGGATGCTTCTAGATCTGCACTGGTTGATTCATTTCTAAACCATAATGATATAAAGCTGGGGCCAAAAGTGGCTTTAAGAACAAAGTCATGGCCAATAGATTTAAGCATGTCGTTGCTTAGCACATATTGCTGCCGATCTCTTTTGTGGATTGGATTAGGGCTGTGGTGTTTAAATGTTTCAGGTACAAAATGCTCTGTTTGTAATATATCGGCGTATAGGCCGGGTTTATTCAGCAGTGATTGCCCCCTTGGCACGCTGATGTTTATCTTTGCTTGCATGCAAATACTATCATCAAAGAAAGTGGCGTTCAGATGTTTATATTTTCTGCTGAGTTTGTCTTTGATTTGCTCAATATGGAGGCGTTGGCTTGTCGTCAGATTGACAAGTTTATGGGTGTCAACGTCGTTGGCGTTATGCGCTGTCATCGCGGCTTCCCTAAATGCGTGTGGAGGTTATTCCTTTAGCAGTAGAGGGTAGTCGTGATTCCGGTATTTACTATAAGTATTATCCCTTAGGTGACTGATGTAGCCCTTCATGATAATTCATATATGCTATATAAATCAGATGGTTAGATAGTATCAGAGAGGTTTTGATGCCTTGTAAATATTGAATTTGTTATTGCTGGCTACAGTGATGCACTGCTTGAAAAGCTGTTTAAGATAGGGCTGATAATTTAAATGTCTATTGGCTACAATCCATAACTCCCCTTGGGGATTAAGCAATTTGGCGCTTTGTGTAAACATGCGTTTAGCAATATAGTCCCCAACCTGGTGCTGTTGGTGAAATGGCGGGTTGCATAGAATAATATCGGGTTTAACACCCGTTACCTGGCTTAGCGATTCGCTTTGATAAAATTCAGCGCAGTCTAGATTCCCTAAGGCAGTCAGGTAATTATTTTTGGCTGAATCAATAGCCATGTAGGATTCATCAACGAAACTGATATGGTCTGCAATACCTAAAACTTTTGCTTTGATGCCTAATACGCCGTTACCACAGCCTAAATCAAGGAGAGAGTCGGCGTGGGATAAGCGTTTGAAATTCTCTATAAAAAAACGAGCGCCAAT
>JBNMPS010000191.1:0-4230 GCA_051277005.1 Pseudohongiellaceae bacterium | reverse complement strand
ATTACATCAACGGATCCCCCTGTAAAGCTGATTCAAGCGATAGATTTAGAGCACAGCTAGATAACCAAAAAAAATGACCCTATGAACACAGTAAACGCTAAGTCATCAAATTGCTTCTTATACGTTTAGCTATTCAGAATGGGCTTTGGCCAGGACATTATCGTCGCCAAGGCCTTGCGAATCATAGATCTACTCCCGCAGGGCTTGGGTTAGCTCGAAGGTATTGTGCATAAGGCTTTATTTAATGCGTCTACTCGTTGATCGCTGAGTCGCCTACCTTCTAAACATCAATCACTTTGATTAAGAACCCATCAAATAGCCGCCCCGCTCTTGACCGGGATTTTCTAATGGGTGACCCCATTGCCTGGCGTAATAGCGTATTTGATACTTTTACACACTGATGAATGAGATTTCTCATAAAAATTTCAAATCTTTGCAATCATATCCACGTCCCAGGCGTCTTAGTTAATAAGAACAGGAATTTACTTGTTCGTAACTAATGGAAGGTATACTTCAATGAACAAAAAAAAACTCATGACAGCGACATTTATTGGTCTTAATAGCCTAGCCATAAGTGCTCATGCTGTACCTGATAGCCCTACAGAGTGGGAGAAATGTGCAGGTATCGCCAAGGCCGGGATGAATGATTGCGGTGCTTTAGATGGCTCACATAACTGCGCCAGTCAGGCCAAGGCTAATAATTTGGAAACTGAATGGGTTTATGTACCAAGAAATACCTGTGCAAAAATCACCGGTGGATCAGTCGCTGCCATTAAACCTGCGAAATAGTGATAGACATTCAGGATGAATCAGCTGCCAGGACGACACCTCTTATAGATAATGAAAGAGAAGGGGTAACTTCTGGCCAAGTATTTGATTCACATGGGTGCTATGGCGTAGGTATTGGCTTGCGTCCTACGCACTTACATGATGTATTAAAAACGTTGCCGGATATTCCTTGGTTCGAAGTGCATATCTGTAACTTTTTGCGTGGCGGTCTTAACCGATCCTTACTGCACAAAATACGTGAGCATTACCCCCTAAGCTTTCATGGCGTAAATCTTAATTTAGGGGGTGTTACGCCTTTAGACATGCAATATCTTGGCAAATTAAAGCGAGCAGTTGATGAGCTTGAACCGGACTTGGTTTCAGAGCACGCTTGTTTTACGGCTCATGATGAACATTACTTTCATGACTTATTACCAGTACCTTTTACCGATGAAGCGGTTACACATATGGCATCACGCATCAGGATGGTTCAGGATATTTTAGAGCGTGAAATACTGATTGAAAACGTATCGCGTTATTATCAATATGAAAACGTGACATTAACAGAGGGGGAGTTTTTGTCAGCAGTATGTGAGCAGTCAGGTTGTGGTCTTATCCTTGATTTAAATAATGCTTATGTGAATGAACATAACCTGAGTGAATCCTTAGCGCAATTTGTAAATGATCTACCCAAGGATAAAGTGAGTGAAATACATCTGGCTGGCTTTAATAAAACAGAGGGTCAATGGATTGATAGTCATAGTTGTGAAGTAAGCCAAGATGTCTGGGATTTATATAAAAACTACGCGGAAAAATTTCCTCATGTACCCTGCCTTATCGAATGGGATGCTAACTTACCAGCATTGACTGTTTTACAAGAGCAGCAGCGGAAAGCTCAATCCATGAGCCAACAAGAAAAACGACGCCGATTATAGACATACAAGGTATAGCTATGGTTAACACTACGAAGACTGTTCACTATTACGATCAATTATCACAATTGACGGATGCTATTTTAAGGTCGGAAAAAGTTGTTGATGATTATTGTCATAATTATATGGGTGGTCATTGCCAAGCATTACAGAATACATTCCCTTGTACCTTGGAAATGATGGGTAACAAAACCTTCTCGGCCTTAGCGCAGGTTTACATAAAACATTATCCAGCCACGAACTGGGACATCAATCTATACGGTGATGGCTTTGGTGATTTTATAGCTGCGCAAGTTATGGGCCCCAAGGCGGATGAATTTAATTGGCTCTTATTAGCGATAGTATCCCGTTTAGAATATGCGATTACCTGCGTGTATTATGCGGACAACGAGTATTCGACATGCGATGACCCCTTCGTTTTGGCAACAGCCCCTACGGAATTGACAATCATAAATATGGATTCTTTTACGCCGGTTATGCTCAATAGTTTTCACCCCTATGTGGATATATGCTCTGTATTGATGTTTAATTATCCTATCGCTGTGTGGCGAAGTGTATATAGAATTCAGATAGCAAATATCTCTGGTAAATTTGACTAGCAAACCGGATTATAATTTCTTAGTAAAATGCGAATAACATCATGTTCGATGAAGTAGGCCTTAACCGTTTATATCAATACGCCATGGCATTGTGCCAGCAGCGTGATGATGCCTATGATTTAATGCAGACTGCGATAGAGAAGTATCTTATTGAACTTAAGTGCCAGCGGCAAATAATTAATAACCCAGAAGCTTTTGTGCGGACATTAATTCGTAATCGATTTATCGAGCAGTGTCGTCATGACAAACGTTGGGACAGTGATAGCTATGAAGAAACCGCTGCCTATGACATATCGCCATTAACATTAGAAAAAATATGCATTGATGACGATAGTGTGAAACAAATTTGGCTGTTATTAAGCCCTCTAGACAGAGATATATTTTATCATTGGGCTGTATTGGGTTATAGCACGGATGAAGCTTGTGAGAAATTGGGAATGGCAAGAGGCACTTTTTTATCACGTATTCATCGACTACGTAAACAGCTTCCCAAGCTGCTATATAACCAAAGCGCTAGTAATAATGGGGCGCTAGGGCAAGAGGCATCGCCGTGACAAATTCGCCTACAGATTCAAAACAACAGCCTTCATTATCGACAGGCATTAAAAATCATATCGAAAGCGAGCAACTTGATGCCGCTCAATTGCGAGCATTGATGTCGATGCAACATGCGGTGTTTAGTACTAACGATATCAAGAGTGGTAAGCAAACAATTGATAATCCACGGCGCGTTTGGTTTGGCGCATTGGCGACATGTTTAATGGTTTATTTGGTCTTTTTATTCATCGGATCAAACGGTATACCCAGTGATAGGAATATGTCGAGAGATATCGCTATGGAGGTTGTTAAAAACCATCTTAAGCTTAAACCTCTTGATGTTAAAACAAGTTCCATGAGTGCTATTCAAAAATATTTTACCCACTTGGACTTTTTACCTATAAGCTCCAGTGTGGCTAGCAATAACTTTTCGTTACCCATTAATCAATTACTTGGTGGGCGTTATTGCTCCATTCAGGGAGTAACGGCAGCTCAGCTCCGTTATCAACGAAAGCATGGTTTGAGCACGCTGTATGAAGTAGCCTATCACCCTGATACCTTCGGTACATTGCCTAATATGGATAATATGGAGCAACCCTTAGAGCTCTTAATCAAAGGATTAAGCGTCTTTGTCTGGGTAGAGAAAGGGCTTTTGATGGTATTAGTGAGTAATAATTAAAATATCTCGGCCGCAGGCCATCGAGTTTTCAGAACAACCTCAACTGCCAACTAAAAGTAGGTTATTGCCTTTTGCATCACCAGCAATTCTACTAACCGCTACATAATGTAATCCAAAAAAAAGGCCCACCTCTTTCAAACTATAACCACCGCTCTTATAAGCCTTTATAGTCACTTCATTTCGATTTTTCGATACCAACATATATTCATCAAAATCATTGGAGGATACTTACTCTACAGTCAGTCATCCCTTCGATGCAAAATGCAAGACCTGAACCCTACTGACCCTTAATAAAGCGATTCCCGTGCCAAACACCTGCCGCTCACATAACGAAAAAACAGCCTGCCACCAAAATCAAAAGGGGCCATTATTGCTGATGGTTACGAACCCTTTAATCGACCGGATAAAAAAGTTCATTTGTCCACAATTGCATATTGATACTTGTTTAAAAAAACAGTATCTTTAATCTGTTTTTAATCGCAAACATTAAGCGAGCGAATGCACCGCTTATGCAAGGTGCATTAAGCCATAGCAAAAACCAAACAGATTTAAGTCACTTGAGAAGTAACCACAAAGAAGGGTAAACCATGTCGTAATTCGACACAATAAACGCTGACCCCCGGTGCTAGTAACACCAAAGGCCAGCTAACCACAACTGATACGTAAACTATCAACTATGGCTGCCGAATATTGTAAGCTAGAAACCCGCTCGTCT
>JBNMPS010000190.1:0-4243 GCA_051277005.1 Pseudohongiellaceae bacterium | reverse complement strand
TATTTAGCGAAGTGGCTAAATAGCTTTCAAAAGATTTTACCGAGAACAGAAGCACCAATAACACCGTCTTCTACCCCCTCTCCAACTGACCTTAGCCCGTTGAAGAGCGGCGCATTATAGGGATGAACTCATGGGAGTCAACGACTATTTGTAAATTATTTACAAATAGTCGTTTATATAACTGGAACGGCTAAATACTAGGCGATTTCGAACAAGTGATACTTCTTTTTACCCAGTTTCACGACAAAGAATCGACCGTATAACGCTTTCTCTTTTGCGAAGCATTCTACCGACTTCATATTATCTCCAGCGCTTTTTGCATCACCATTAACCAGCACAGCGCTCCTACCTAACGCATCCTTAACTTCACGACCCGCTTTCACCATGCCACACTCGGCCAGCAACGTGGTTAATGGCTTCTCAGCCAGACCCGCTAACTCTAGATCACTAGCAGGCAGACCATCCAGTTTCAACTGCTCTAGATCCGACTCTGACAAACTTGACGAGTCGCCGCTAAACATCGCCTCAGTGATACGCTGCGCCGCCATCAAACCACTCGCGCCATGAATAAGCCCGGTTACTTCTTTGGCTAAAATCGCTTGCGCTCCTGGGCGCCCGTCAGCAGCCTTATCCTTTTGCTCTATTTCATCAATTTCTTGAACCGACAAAAACGTGAAATATTTAAGAAAGCGGTATGCGTCAGCATCTGCCGCATTCAGCCAAAACTGATAGAACGCATAAGGCGAAGTTTTCTTTGCATCTAACCAAATAGCGCCACTCTCAGTTTTACCAAATTTAGTACCATCTGACTTCGTCACTAAAGGTAAAGTTAAACCAAAAACTTGGCTACCATTCATCCGGCGAGTTAAATCTGTACCGCCGGTGATATTACCCCACTGATCAGACCCACCAATTTGCAGCGTACAGTTATTACGACGATTCAGTTCAGCGAAATCATAAGACTGTAGAATCATATAAGTGAACTCGGTATAGGATATCCCCGCCCCCTCTCTATCTAAGCGCTGCTTAACTGACTCTTTTTGGATCATTTGGTTAATAGAGAAGTGCTTGCCAATATCGCGTAAAAAACTGAGCACATCTAAATCTTTGGTCCAATCGAGGTTATTCACAACTTCAGCAGAATTATCACCACTGTCAAAATCAATAAAGCGACTAACTTGGGACTTAAGCTTTTCCACCCAGCTCTCGACAATATCTGAGGTATTTAGCTTCCGCTCCTGCGCCTTAAAAGAAGGGTCGCCAATCAGGCCGGTAGCCCCCCCCACCAAAGCGATAGGCTTATGGCCTGCCATTTGAAAGCGCTTTAACGCCAACAAAGGTACCAAGCTGCCTATATGAAGGCTGTCCGCAGTAGGATCAAAGCCACAATAAAGAGTGCGGGAACCCTCAGCCAAATGGCGCTCTAGCTCGCCATCACCTGTCATCTGGGCAACCAAGCCCCTCGCCTGTAAATCTTCGATTAGCGCTGAATTCACTTCAGACATACCCATACCGCACCTTATATATACCTACAACACAACGGAAAGCCCCGATTGCACAACTGGCACGCATGAGGCATTATCCGCAGGAAAGTCGCGCACAATACAATAACCCTAGCCAATTGCAAGCCAGCCACCATGCAGCCCTGCACAAGACACTAGTTAGATTGTGTTTTTTTGTTATACTTCCACCAGTTAGATCATTAAGTTAGAAATTACATTACAAATAGGCAACGGGCAGAAATGAATCAAGCCACCTCTAACAAACCGACCCAGAACATCAGCCAGTTGATTGCCGAGTTCCCACGCCGCCACTTGATAATCGCCTTTATCGCATGCTGCCTCTTATTTCTAATATTAATGGTAGTGCCCAGCAAAAATGCCGAAGCCTTACGCACCACCCACCCCATCGAACTTAGCATCATCACCAAACCACAGCTAACTGAGCCTGCGGCAAAATCAAAGCCACAAATACCCTGGAAAGAACTCACCGTTCAACGAGGCGATAACCTTTCTAAGCTATTCCAGCGCACCAGTCTAGGCGGCCGAGATGTATACGAAGTCACATCCTCCAGCAAAAAAGCCAAGCAGTTAAAACAAATTTTTCCCGGCCAAAAAGTCTTATTTAAAATCGACAATGACGGCAAGCTTCAAGCCCTAAAACATCAGAAAAACCTCTTAGAAAGCACGCTATATCAGCGCCAAGATGATGTTTTTGTTGTTAGCGATCACGAGCGCGCACCTGAAATTCGCCAACGACACGTTACCGGCACGATCAGCTCTTCACTTTATAATGCAGCAACTAAAGCGGGCCTGCAGCAAAACCTAATCATGGAAATGGCCAGTGTCTTTGGCGGCGTCATCGACTTTGTTTACGACATTCGCAAGGACGACTCGTTTAGCATTTTATTTCAAGAGCATTATGTCGATGGGAAAAAGATTGCCAGCGGCCCCATTCTCGCCGTAGAGTTCAGCAACCAAGGCCAAACCTATAAAGCGTATCGTTATGAATACGATAATGGCGATATTGGATATTACAATGAGTTAGGCATCAGTATGCGCAAAGCGTTTTTACGCGCACCATTAGATTTCACCCGCATCAGCTCCTCTTTCAACCCCAATCGTTTGCACCCCGTATTTAAAACTAAACGACCGCACCGCGGTATTGATTATGCCGCCGCAAAAGGTACGCCTGTTTATGCCACTGGCGACGGCCGAGTAATTGAAGCCGGCTACACGAAAGCCAATGGCAATTACGTGGTGATAAAACATGGCGCAAGCTACACCACTAAATACTTGCACTTCACTAAGCGTGCGGTTAAACGCGGCCAAAAGGTTAAGCAGCAACAAATCATTGGCTGGGTAGGCTCCACAGGTTACGCCACCGGCCCACACTTACACTATGAATTTCTAGTGAATGGCACGCACAGGAACCCCCGGACTATTTTACGTAAATTACCTAAAGCCGTATCGATTGCCGCAACCAATAAAAATGATTTCTTAAAACAAATTGGCACCCTGCAAATGCAATTAGCGGCTTATCAGAACCACCATAAGTATGCAGCCAACACACCGACAAGCAACAACACCCTTTAATGGCCCAGCCAATACAACGCTATATTGGCCTGATGTCTGGCACCAGCCTAGACGGCATCGATGCTGCCATTTTAGAAGTCAGCGAAGACGGCCTGCAACTTAGTCATCATATCAATCACGACATTCCCCCTACGCTGCATCAGCAACTACTATCACTATGTTCACCCGGCGACAATGAAATTGTACGCATGGGCAATGCTGACTACCAGCTAGGCATTGAGTTTGCCAAGGCGACCCAGACACTACTCTCTGCAAGCAACTTAACCGCCGCACACATCACCGCTATTGGCAGCCACGGCCAAACTATACGCCACCACCCAGAAGGGAACAGCCCTTTCACATTACAAATTGGTAACGCTAGCGTGATTAGCCAGCAAGCGGGGATTACTACGGTTGCCGATTTCCGCAGTAGAGATATCGCCGCCGGCGGCCAAGGCGCCCCTTTAACCCCCGCTTTTCACCAAGCCGCATTTGCCAACAGCAACAGAAACCGCGTTATCGTCAATATAGGCGGCATGGCCAACATAACCCCTTTAATCAAAGGGATTGCCACACAAGGCTTTGATACTGGCCCAGGTAATGTCCTCATGGATTACTGGGCAAATAAGCACAAGGGTACCGCCTACGACCAAAACGGCGACTGGGCAAATAGCGGAGAAGTAAACATCGACCTATTAGACACCTTACTCAACGATACCTATTTTGCCCTACCCGCCCCAAAAAGCACCGGCAGAGAACACTTCAACAGCCAATGGATTGAATATCATTTACGTAATAAAAAAATCCCAGCCAACAATATTCAAACCACACTACTGCAACTTACAGCCCGCAGTATTAGCCAGGCTATAAAATCACTCGACAATTCGATTGATGATGTCTTTATTTGCGGCGGCGGCGCGTTAAACCAAACCTTGATGAACACCCTGAAAGATCAATTAAACACGACAACTGTGGACAGCACTGACAGCTTAGGCATTGCACCTGAGTGGGTAGAGGCTGCCGCTTTTGCCTGGCTAGCCCATCAAACCTTAAACGGATTAAGCGGTAATATCCCCCAGGCCACAGGTGCCAAAGAAGCCTGTGTACTGGGAGCTATACACTCTGCATAAAACTTACAAACCAGACAGCCTCTTTTTAGCCAGTCTAGA
>JBNMPS010000189.1:0-4254 GCA_051277005.1 Pseudohongiellaceae bacterium | reverse complement strand
GCAACTCACGATCCTGAGTGTTACTTGTGTTCGGGTAATACGCGTATCAATGGTGAAGTAAACCCTGACTATGATGGAACATTTGTATTTACCAATGATTTCGCAGCATTGATGAAAGACACACCCGCATCTCAGCAATCAAATGACGACCTGTTTACTTTGCAAGCAGCCAGAGGCACTAGCCGCGTCATTTGTTTTTCCCATGAGCACAACAAAACCTTACCTGAATTATCATTACCCGCTTTAGAAGGGGTGATTGATACGTGGCAAGAACAAGTGGCCGATTTATCAAAAGATTATGTTTGGGTACAAGTATTCGAGAACAAAGGGGCAGCCATGGGCTGTTCTAATCCCCATCCTCATGGACAAATATGGGCGAACGACTTTATTCCCAATGAAGTGGCAAAAGCCGAAGCCAGTCAAAAAGCATATTTTGATAAACATACTAGTTCACTGTTATTAGATTATGCGCAAAAAGAATCTGTGGATGGCTCACGTACAGTAGTAGAAACCGAGCATTGGATAGCAGTAGTGCCATACTGGGCGGCTTGGCCGTTTGAAACATTACTCATGCCCAAGTTTACTTGTGCCAGATTAACCGACCTGAATACAGCGCAAAAAGCCGATTTGGCTATCGCTATCAAAAAACTCACCAGTCGCTACGATAATCTGTTTCAGTGTTCCTTCCCTTACTCAATGGGCTGGCATGGTGCACCGAATAATCTAGAATCAACTGAACATTGGCAAGTGCATGCTCATTTCTATCCGCCATTGTTACGCTCAGCCACGGTGCGTAAGTTTATGGTGGGTTATGAAATGATGGCAGAGCCACAAAGAGATTTAACCCCAGAACAGGCGGCACAGCGTTTACAGACGCTTAGCGATGTTCACTATAACGAAACGGCTGGAGTCTAGGTTTATGTCAAACAATACGTCTAAGCCTACTATCTCGCAAAGCATGTTAGATAACCTCGATTCTGTCTTTACCCAAACATTTGGGCAAGCACCTACTCGTCATTTTCAAGCGCCCGGCAGGGTGAACCTAATAGGCGAACATACAGACTACAATGATGGTTTTGTGCTGCCTTGCGCGATTGACTATCAAACCTTAGTGGCAGTGACACCCAGAGATGATATGACCGTCAGAGTTGTGGCCGTTGACTACAGCAACCAACAAGATGAGTTTTCACTAGATAGCGATATCCAAGCCCACTCCACACAATTGTGGAGTAACTATGTGCGCGGCGTCATCAAACATCTGCAACTTAGAGGGCATGTATTCAAAGGGGCTAACTTAGCGATAGCCGGCAATGTACCGCAAGGCGCTGGGTTAAGCTCATCTGCTTCTTTGGAAGTGGTAATAGGTGAAACTTTCCGTGGTCTATACAACTTATCAATGACAAAAGCAGAAGTGGCGTTAAACGGCCAAGAAGCCGAAAATCAATTTGTTGGCTGCCAATGCGGCATCATGGATCAAATGGTGAGTGCTTGTGGCTCTAAATTTAACGCTTTATTATTAGATTGCCGTTCGTTAGAGACAGAGCTTATCTCAATGCCTGAAAGCTTGGCAGTGATGATCATCAACTCCAATGTGAAACGTGGTTTAGTGGATAGCGAATATAATACCCGTCGACTGCAATGTGAAGAAGCTGCCGCTACTTTGGGGTTAAAAGCATTACGTGATATTAGCTTGGCTGAATTACAAAACAGCAAAGAGCAGCTCCCCGAGGTTGTGTATCGACGTGCTCATCACGTGGTATCAGACAGTGAACGTACCGTTTTAGCCGCGCAAGCTCTAAGAACAAATGATGTGCCTAGGTTGTCTACGTTAATGGCTGAGTCGCATATTTCTATGCGTGACGATTTTGAAATCACCGTACCGCCAATTGATTTCGCGGTACAGCTGTTTAATGAATATCTAGGTGATAAAGGAGGCGTGCGTATGACAGGTGGTGGCTTTGGTGGTTGTATGGTGGCCCTTATGCCGCACGATATGGTGGAAGGCGCCAAACTCTTGATGGCTCAGCATTACCAGGTAGAAACTGGTTATAAAGAGACTATTTATATTTGTAGTGCTAGTGATGGAGCAGGGGAGTTCTGAGTTAACTCGCTAACTAACCTGCTGTTTTTTTGTTGCGGTTTATAATGTCCTGATTGACATAGGATGATTTTCATTCAATTGAAGTAGATCCCAAAGGTTGCCATATAAGTCTTCAAATACTGCGACTGTGCCATAATCTTTTACTACTAAAGCGATATGTATGATTGACTGTTTCAATATCGTTTACCTTTTTTTTTTGCCAAGATCACCAACATTATTCCTCCTAGTATCACGCTGGAAGATATAGTGAGATGCAAATTAATCGGTTCTGCTACAAGCAATACACCCCCTAACGCCGCCCAAATTGGCACAGATAATTGACTGACTGCTGCTATGTTAGGCTTCAAGTTTGGTAACACTGCATACCAGACTGAATAACCGATTCCTGAAGCTAATGCACCAGAGCCGATAGTGTATAGCCAGCCTTGCGAACTTACCTGAAGCCCAGTGGTAAAATAAACCCAAGTTAATGCAACTAAGACCACTGGTAGAAGCCGGATAAAGTTGCTTGCAGTATCCATAAGAGGCTGAGTCGATTTTGCCCCAATCAAGCTGTACAAGCCCCAAGCCACACCCGCTAGGCTCATTAATATACATCCCATTAAACTGGGCTTTTCAAGTTCTGGATAGACAAAATAAAGAAAACCTAGAAGTGACAAACTAATACCAACACATTCCTGCTTTCCCATTTTAACGCCTGTTAACCAGCCCTTGAGCAACATCGTAAATTGCACACATGCGAATAGAATGAGTGCACCCGTTGCTGTGCCTAGCGTCACGTAGGCATAGGAAAAACCAGCGGCATAAATAAACAAGTATATTGCACCTAAATGACTGCCGAATTTATTTATCTGAATGAGATTGTTTTTATTTTTGACAGTGATAATAAACGCCAGAGCAAGCGCTGCTGATAACAAACGAATTGCAGTGAAGTCTGCCGGGTGAACTTGTTCGGTATTAAGCGCTAAACGACAAAGTACCGAATTAGCAGCAAAAGCAAACAGTGAAACTAGAGTGAGTAGAACAGCTTGAAGAGCATTCATTGATATTTATAACAGTAGCCAAGTTGCAGAGCCTAAAAATGCAAATATACCGACTACATCAGTGATAGTGGTTAAAATTACGCTGCCTGCCAAAGCAGGGTCTATTTTTAATTTTTTCATTATAATAGGCAAGCTCGCACCTGCTAAACCTGCGGCAACCATATTGATCAGCATAGCAAACGCGATGACTGCGCCTAACATTAAGTCTTGTTTCCAAATCGCAATGACCGATGCAATCAGCACCGACCATATCACCCCATTTAAAAAACCAATGGCGAGTTCTTTGCTGATTAACCATCTGGCATTAGCAGAATTCACATGTCCCAGAGCCATACCACGAATAACTAAGGTAAGGGTTTGATTACCGGCTACCCCGCCCATACTGGGCACTATGGTGTTGAGTATTGCCAACACCGCGAGTTGGCTTAAGGTTGCTTCAAAAAAGTCACTTACAGCAGCTGCCATTAAGGCGGTAAATAAGTTAACACCTAACCAAATTGAACGTCGTTGGGTACTTTTGACGACGGGTGCGAAGGTATCTTCTTCATCGTCTAAACCGGCCATGCTCATCATTGAGTGTTCTGCGTCTTCACGGATAATGTCTACCACGTCATCAATAGTGATACGGCCTAACAATTTGTTATTTGCATCTACAACGGGTGCCGATAACCAGTTGTAACGCTCAAACAAACTTGCGACCTCGTTGTCCATCATATCGGCGGGGATGGCTTCAGAATTTTTAATTAAGGATTCTATTGGTGTATCTGCAGCGGCAGTGATGAGCCGAGTGAGCGCCACGCCACCCATTAAGTTATCGTTACGATCCACTACATATAAGGTATCAGTGTGCTCCGGCATGTCGCCTTTAAGGCGCAAATACCGCAAGATCACATCTACATTAATGCCAGGTCGAAGCGTAATCGCATCTGTATTCATGATAAAACCGGCGGTTTCATCACCATAAGACAATCCCAGCTCGGCACGCACCCGATCTTGTTCTTCCATGGCAGCCAATAGTTCTTGAGCTACATTTTCTGGTAAGCCACGCAGGGTATCGACTAGGTTATCGGTGTCCATCTCTTCTAGGACATCGGCAACCTTTTCAGGTAA
>JBNMPS010000188.1:0-4362 GCA_051277005.1 Pseudohongiellaceae bacterium | reverse complement strand
GGAGATTGACGCACTGCTGATAACAATTGCCAATAAACACCAATGAATATTCCAGCCTTTTCTAAACCACAACAGTAAAATTAAAGCGATTGGGTATAGTAGATAGTAGCCAGAATCTAACCATGGGCGGTTATCGTCAATAACAGTAGATAGGTGATTATTAATGCGTCGATTTAGTTTAACTACATCAGTTTCGTCAATCGTGATTGATTGATAATAACCGCTAGTAGCATCTGCCAATGCTTTTAACTGGCCAACTTCCAATGGGAAAAATGTTTCGCTAGCCTGCGCCTTGGTTTCGTCTGTTTGCGTTGTAGTACCTATTCCTAATATCAACAACTGATCTTGGCGCGTTGCAAAAAACTCGCTATAGCTGGCGACAGCATCAGGATTAGCCGCATCAGTTATTAACAACAAAGTACCAGGCAAACCAGAGTCATCAAGCATTCGCTTAGCTATTGGTAAGACTTTCTCTGGGTTTTTACCTTTGCGGGGCATCATCGAAGTAACCAAAGCATCCAAAAAGTTCTCTACCACTTTAGGGTCATTGGTTAAGGGAATCACCGCATGACTACTGCCGGAAAACACCACCAAACCCGTTCTAGCCCCACCGCGTTTAGCCATTAAATCTTTAATTTTGTGCTTTGATCGTTCCAACCGCGACGGCTGTATATCTGACTGATCCATTGAATAGGACAAATCGATGGCGACAACCAATATCGCCTCATCTTGAACAAAAGGGTTAGAGCGCTGCTGCCAACTCGGCCCAGCTAGCACAATTCCGCACAAACATAGGGTTAATAAGGCGACCGTAGCGGGGTTAAAGATTGAGGAAAACTGTCGCGGCACCAGCATTGCTGTAAACAAATGAGGAGCAATAGCTGCTCTCCATTGAGTACTGACTGTAGACCGATTTTTTAAATAAACAATGGCGGACAAGGTCCCGGGTAAAATGAGTAACCACCAAGGCCGGATAAAATGAAACTGGCTAATAAATGCGGGTAATGAGCTCCAGTCAATCATGTGTCATCTGCCTATTACGCAGATACATCAGCAACCCCATTAACGGGAAAAACAAGGCATAGCCCACCACCATAATGGCGATGGGAACATGATGCATTGACAGCCTAGGTCGATAAGACAAAGTTTCATAAAGCTCTGGTTCTAATTCATTAATACGTTGATAGATCGCCGCCAACTCATCTCGGTCACCCGCATAATAATATTCACCCGCCGTCAGGCTAGCTACCGATTTCAACACCGCAATATCCAGAGCTTCTTCGCCAGTTGTCTCAGGGTCACCAATTGCAATGGTATAAATCGTAATATCTTTGGTTTGGGCAACTTTGGCGGCATCAATAGGCGGCACCTTACTGCCAGTGTCATTGCCATCTGTCAGCACAATCAGTATTTTATTATCGCTATCGCTTTTTTCAAATAAACTAATCGCCAGACCAATGGCATCGCCAAACATGGTGCTATTGCCGGCCATGCCAATTTCGGTTTCTCCTAGTAATTCCAGCCACGCACTATGGTCTTGGGTAAATGGTGCTTGTAAGAACGCTGCATCGCCAAACACGATCAAGCCTAAACGATCATACTCACGCTGGCTGACAAATTCACTCAATACTGATTTAACTGCGGTTAAACGATCAACGTTTTCGCCGATCTCAGTACTAAAGTCTTGCACTTCCATTGAACCCGATAAGTCTACTGCCACCATTAAATCTCTGGCTGACTTATTTTGCGTTTGCGGCTCGCCAACCAGCTCTGGCTTTGCCATCGCTACAATCAATAAAACCCACGCTACTGCTAACCAAATTTTTTGAAACCACATGCGCTGCTCAACAGTTACCCCGTCAGCAGGCGTTTGTTCCGTTAAACTAACCAAGCGCGCAAAAAATGGCACCCGTAAAGAATCAGTAGGCTCCTTATAGTCAGCGGCAAAGGTGTAAACCAGTAATGGCAAAGGCAATAGTAAAAATAACCATGGATAGGCGAACTCAATCATAGCCGGCCTCGTTAACCACATGACTAGTGATCCAGCTTTCGCAACTGTCGAATAAGGTTTGAATATCCGGTGTTAATAGTGGCCAGCTTGCCATCGGACTATAGGCTACAATTAGTAAAATACTAGCTCCATCAAATTTTTTATCTGCCAACGTAGTATGCAGAAAATCAATCCACGGCTCGCCGCTCAGTTGCGCTATCTCACCACGAGGATACGCTTGCAGCGCGACCGACTTTAATAGGGCTGGCACCTCATTCACAGCAGCGATATTACCAGCCTCAAACAAGCTTCTAATATCAGCTAAGACCTTTAGGCCTTCACGTCGATACCAATTTTTCTGCCATAATCTCCAGGCTAAAAAACTACGCCAGAGAATATAAGCAATTAATAAAACACCAACTATTTTCCAGCCAACAGTTTGTGGCATCAATGAAATTGACTCGGGTAATATTACCTCATCAATGCCATGTAACAGGTAATTTCCAAAACTATTTCCTAGCTCGACGCGCTCAATCATGTGGCGCCTCGCTTACGAACCTGGCCTAGGGATAGTAATATTTGGTCTACTACTGCTACATCAGTATTGATTTCAATCACTGGCACGGCATATTTTTTTAGCTCACTCTGCAAGTAACTTATATTACTGGTAAAATCACTTTCAAAATCTTGCTGCAGCCCTTTATGGCCGCCATCTATAGCAATTTGATTAATACCATCACTCACTACCAAACGCTGCTGTGATGGTAATTCCTTCTCTAACACGTCATGCACAAATGGAACAATAAAATCGTTATGACTCGACAAACGCTTGATATACTTAACCGTATTATCATCCCAGCCTTGTAAATCACTAATTAAAATAATCAGTGCATCGTGTTGACATAACTCGCTGGCTTTTTGTAGCGCAACATTTAGCTGGTCGTTATTACTGTTAACTTTATAGCTGGCGTTGAGAGCATTGTTCATTTTTACGGTTTGATGCAAAATTTGCATCACCCCTCTTTCGCTCCGACGTGGCTTAATTTCAACCGCCTCATCATCGTTAAAGACAACCGCACCAATGCGGTCGCCGATAGACAGCACTTGCCATGCGCACAGCGCTGCAACTTCACTTGCCACCACCGACTTCATTTTATTTTTGCTACCAAAAAACATCGACATACGCTGGTCGATTAGCAGTAGCACCGAATGCTCACGCTCTTCGTTATAAACTCTGACATGGGGTTTTCTAGTACGCTTGGTAACGCGCCAATCTAATGCACGAATGTCATCCCCTTGGCGATATTGACGCAGCTCTTCGAAATCTAAGCCACGACCGCGCAATTTGGATCGATTACGACCCGACAATACACTACCCACTGGTTGGCTAGGCAAAAAGCTAAAGCCTTTGGCCCGATGGCGCAGTGCCACTAGGGTGGACATTTGTGCGTAAATGCGTGAATCGCTAGTCATAACTATTGCCCGCTTAGGCTACGGCAACTTGCTTAACAATCTCTTTAATCACATCGTCACTACTAATACCTTCGGCAATGGCTTCGTAACTTAATACCAACCTATGGCGCAATACTTCTACTACCACTGCGCGCACATCATCTGGGTCAACAAATTCTTTACCTTCCAACCAAGCATGCGCTCTAGCCGCTTTGTCTAGACCAATACTGGCACGAGGGCTTGAGCCCACCTCTATCCAATTTTTCAATTGACTATCGGGATAGCGCTCTGGTTTACGTGTTGCCATGACTAAAGCAACAATATATTTCTCTACATTTTCAGCAATATGTAAATCTCTAATTTCTGCTCTAGCAGTGAACACATACTTTTGGTCAATTTTAGTTAACGTTTCGCCACTAGGATTCTCTTCAGCACGCACTAATCTTATCACCCCCAGTTCGGCTTCATCTTCTGGATAATCGATAGTTACCTTCATTAGAAATCTATCCATTTGCGCTTCAGGTAGAGGGTAAGTTCCTTCTTGCTCTACTGGATTCTGGGTGGCTAGCACCATGAACAATTCAGGTAATTTATAAGACTTACCACTAACGGTTACTTGGCGCTCTTCCATAGCCTCTAGCAAAGCTGCTTGCACCTTAGCGGGGGCGCGGTTTATTTCATCGGCTAAGACTAAATTGGCAAAAATTGGTCCTGGCTGAAATGTCAGTTGTTCACTATCGCCATCAACATGATAGACATCAGTGCCGGTAACATCAGATGGGAGTAAATCAGGGGTAAACTGAATTCGGCCTAGATCTGCCTCAATAGCATTGGCCAAAGTTTTTACCGCCCGTGTTTTGGCTGTCCCAGGAAGACCTTCAAGTAATAAATTACCGTTACACAGCAAACCAATAATAATC
>JBNMPS010000187.1:0-4409 GCA_051277005.1 Pseudohongiellaceae bacterium | reverse complement strand
CCATTGTTGAAGGCGTTATTGCTTTAGCTAAATCATTCAAGCGTGAAGTGATTGCAGAAGGCGTTGAAACGATTGAACATGGCACGACGCTGTTGCAACTGGGCTGTGAATTAGCACAAGGTTATGGTATTGCCAGACCTATGCCTGCTAGTGATGTTCCAGCGTGGATTAGTCGCTGGAAACCTGATATTAGTTGGCAAAGCTAAATAAAACCCAGCATGTATTGTAACCTAATTCAGATCTAACTATTGCCTGATTTTGGCATAACGCTTGATCATACATAGTTTTTTGTCACACAAACGAGACACGTTAAACCGCGATTATGCGCTAATAAGTTATTATTACTCCCGATACGAGCTACCCTTTTTATCGAGCATAGCTTTTTGCTGCTCAAAATGAGCGAAAGACTGGCCTCGAAACTCATCCCAACTTTGTGCTGTTTGTCGCGCTAGATCATGAGAGAGGATATTAAGAGGCTGGCCGGTGGAATAAGCTAGCACCATGGTCTTACAAGCTTTTTCAAGATAATACAGATCCTCAAAAGCTTCGGCGATCGTCGCACCAGTAACCGTAATGCCGTGATTACCCATCATTAAAGCATTTTTACTGGCCATGCTATCCACGATGCGTTTGCCTTCTGCATCACTGGCGGCAATACCGCCAAAATTTTTATCATAGGCGATGCGTTCAAAGAACCGCGCGGTGTTGTTATCAATGGGCAATATACGTGGGTTTTTTAACGTTGAGAGGACAGTTGCATAGGTAGAATGCAGGTGCAGAATAACCCTGGCTGTCGGCAATGATGCATGCATGTTGCCATGAATACTCCAAGCCGAAGCATCAGGCGCTTGGTCAGTCTGCATAATGCTATCGTTTTCACTATCCAGTAACTGTAGGTTACTCGCCGTCACATTTGAAAAATGCATCCAGCGAGGGTTCATCAGGAACTGTTTACCATCTGCAGATACCGCAGCACTTAAATGATTGGCGACCGACTCATGCATATCCATTTCATAAATAAGCCTAAAAACAGCAGCCAAATCGACTCGTAATTCTTGTTCTGTTTGCATTTTTCTTATCCTCAATAGGTTTCGACTGATTACGTCTCTAGTGATGGCTAAAGTGGCGCCGTTATTTCTGCTTCTGCTTTTGGATAGCTAGCACGTAAAACACGGTAAACACTGCGCAGATCGCCTCGGTCAACATAACAACCCCGTAAGTGTCTTGCGCCACTGCCCTTGATAAAGGAAGCTCGGCCGTGAGCGATGCGGTGGTTGTCGAATACCATACACTCGCCAGCATTTAGGCGGAAGGTCATTAAATATTGAACGTCTTGTAGCATCTGTCCAAACTTACGAAAAGCGGGATAAAAAGTATCCATTTCACGCTGAGAAAAATCAAATACATCAGCCAAGTGCTGACTGAAATTAATACCGCTAACCTCACCATTATTAGGGTCGAGTTCAATTATTCGCTGCTTAGTGCGTACATCTTGATAGTGTGTGGTGTAGCGATATGGCACTTCGTATTCTGTTAGTATTTTGAAGTATTGTGGATAGTTTTGCTTTAAGGCGTTGGCCACGGTAGTTGCATCGACAAACAAGCTGTTACCGCCTTCTGCATCATTAACCCGGCAGTGTAAAAACTGGATACCTGGAGCAAGTTCTTCTGCAGGTAAATCAGTATGTAACTCAAGTGCTTTGCTGGTGTAAGCAAGGTTTTCAGGATTGGCTTTAGACTGGACATCAAAGGTATAACCAGAAAAAGATGGCCGCACAGTGCCAAACAGTTCGCATAGGGTTTTCAGCCCTTCGTTTGAATTTGGCATATCTTGAATCAGGGCAACACCTTCATCTAACATCGCCTCCGCCCAATCAGCTACACTGGCGGGGTTAGCTATAACATTGTCATAGCTAAAACGCGACATGTTTGGGTAGTGATCGCCATACCAAGTCTTACGAGCACGAACGGCCAAATCACCATGATTTTCTCCGTTGTGCCAACGTTCAAGCCAGTTTAGCTTGTAACGACTTTGATAACCATCGCTCCAAATAACTTCTAGTGAGGCTGCATTTATCCAGGCGCTTGTTGCGTGTAAATCATCAGCTTCATCAAGAATATCAAAGGTGCGTTCCTGAGTGCTGCTATCCCATGAGGTGGCACAATTATCGCGTAACCAGAAGTAATTGAAATAGACCATTTCTGCGTTCATAGGGAGTTCTATACCGGTTTTCAGTAATACAATATCAGACATTTAGCAGCGCTTATTTTTGTTCATTTTAAAATTTAAATTGTAGCATTTAGACCATGTAATGTCGAAACCTCCTAGGTGAAGTTGCCGTGTTAAGTATTTAATAAAAAACATTTTTATAAAAATGATTAAAGCTGCGTGCTATTAATTATCGTTAGTCATGCCAGTAGTGGGTGAAATAATGATGTCTGCATAGGCTAAAATTAACCCGTAATGGTTAAGAGAAAATTGATGATTAAAACTCTCACTGTTAGTAATGGACTTTGAAATTTTTTGATGATTTTACATTGAGTGAGATAGTTACAGGCTAAACTTAAGTTATACTTAATGATGCCGATACTTGTTATACATGCGTTGATAAACCGAGGTGAACTTTATGAGCTCAACAATTAAACCTAATGATACCTATAGCCAAGATGTTCGAATATTAGCAAACGCATCAGATAAAACCTTGAACAAGCCAAAGGGGCAGCAAGTATCTGAGCTTGCTAATGATAAAAATATTGCTAAAGCAGAAGGCTCTATTTATGCCAACAATAAAAAACAGCTTAATGCCGCTATTATAGAATCTTCACTGAAGTTCAATACAACTATGGGCGATCAGCCGCTGTCATTGTTATTAAAAACGGCCTTACAGGGGATAAACGAAGCGCTTAAGGAAACTGGGGTTGATAATGGTGCTGGAAGTAGCATTGAAGACAGTTATCAGTCGGGGGTTGATTTCAGCCCTGAAGCAACAGCGGAGCGTATTGTTGCTTTTAGTACTCAGTTTCTAGGTGCTTATCAAGAGCAGCATCCTGAAATGGCTGCAGAAGAATCGTTAACGGCTTTCGTTGATATTATCAGTGGCGGTATAGAGCAAGGCTTTACTGAAGCCAAAGGTATTTTAGGTGATTTAAAAGTATTGGCGGGCGATATTAGCAATAATATTGATAAAACTTATCAGTTGGTGCAAACAGGGCTACAGTCTTTTGTTGAGGCTTTAAGTGCTAAACAAGTCGATCAGCTTGAGCCGTAATATGTATAATAGTCGTCTATTTAGCCAGCGATAACCGTTAATGTTTACCGTGAATTACTGCTATGTTGAGCCACTTTAAAACAGTATCTTTGGCTGTGTTGTTAATTTTATGTATGTAAACAATAAACTAAAACAAGGTGCTAATGTTTTTTTTGTTGATCTAGTTACACGTTTACCCAACCGTTTAAATTAGCGCTTGTACCGCTAATAAATAATCAAATTAAGGTATAAAATTAATCTCATAGTAATATTTTATAGTGATAAGCGCTACGCAGTGATTTATTCAGCGACTGTTATTTTTACCTGTGTCATCAATTGTTAATTTATTTGTACTGATTTAACTCACTTTAGTGCAGAATCAATTGTAATAGCTTTATAAGCTATATAATTTATAAATCACTTTTGAAAGGAGTACATTAGTTGTCTAGGAAAAAATTTATCGAGTCTCATGGCGGCACAGCGAAGAATTGGATAACTGATTTTTCATTTGTAAACCATACAGCTAAGTTGGTCATTTTTGGGGCTTGGGATACTTATACTCAAGAGGGGCAAAGCTTAATCCTTGATAAGGATTGGGTGCAAAATAAAAAAAGTAGAAAGCAACCTGGCTATATTCAAGCGCTAGAGCATATTAGATTAGTTGCAGAGGAGGGTTATCAACTAAAAACCTTTCCAATAATTGAAGATTTGGACTATGTAGATGCCACTGATAGCGGCAGAACCAGTATCAAAGAGTTTATAAAAACCTTAACGGATATGACCCTCAACTTTACTGATGATAAATGGTACGCAGAAGGCGCGCACAAGCCTGAATATAGTGCAAAACCTATCGCTACAGAGGCGGTAGATCTGTTGGAGATACTCAATTTAGCTATCGAAAAGACAGAAAAAGAAAATTTAATCTTGTGCCGAATTGGACAAGGGCAGTTTAGAAAAAACGTTATTGATATTTGGGGTAATGGTGAGACATGTGCACTGACAGGTATAAATATTGCTGAAACGTTAGTCGCTGCTCATATTATTTCGTGGGAAAAATGTGAAGATAATAAGCAAAGGTTAGATGGCGTAAATGGCATTTTATTATGCTCGCATGTTGATAAGTTATTCGCTAAGCATTTAATTACTTTTGAGAAACAAAGA
>JBNMPS010000186.1:0-4446 GCA_051277005.1 Pseudohongiellaceae bacterium | reverse complement strand
CTAGCATCTAGCATCTAGCATCTAGCATCTAGCATCTAGCATCTAGCATCTAGCATCTAGCATCTAGCATCTAGCAAAAACAGGTTTATATATGAAAGGCATAATATTAGCAGGAGGTTCAGGCACGCGGCTTTATCCTCTGACTAAATCGGTGAGTAAGCAAATCATCCCCATTTACGATAAGCCGATGATTTATTATCCGCTGAGCACGTTAATGTTGGCAGGTATTACCGAGTTTTTGGTGATATCCACGCCGCGTGATTTGCCTTCTTTTGAAGAGTTACTGGGCGACGGCAATGAGTTAGGCATTAGTATTGAATATGCCGAGCAGCCTTCGCCCGATGGCTTAGCGCAGGCATTTCTAATTGGTGAAGACTTTATTGGTGATGACAACGTGGCATTAGTGCTGGGGGATAATATTTTTTATTCTCACAATCTTCAAGAGTCGCTCGAAAAAGCAGCGGCAAAAGAGAAGGGCGCAACCGTCTTTGGTTACCACGTGAATGACGCACGGGCTTATGGTGTGGTTGAGTTTGGTGAAAAAGGCAAGGTGCTTTCAATAGAAGAAAAGCCTGAGGTGCCAAAATCAAATTATGCGGTGACCGGATTATATTTTTATGATAACCGGGTGATTGATATTGCAAAAAATATTAAACCATCACCCCGTGGTGAACTCGAAATTACGGACGTTAATAAAGCCTATTTAGAATTAGATGAGCTTGATGTTGAGTTAATGGGGCGTGGTGCAGCGTGGTTAGATACGGGCACCATCGATAATTTATTGGCGGCTAGTCAATTTATCCAAACCATTGAAAAACGCCAGGGTTTAAAAATAGCGTGCCCTGAAGAAATAGCCTATCGCATGGGTTATATCAATGCAGAGCAATTAAGCGCGCTGGCCGAGCCTATGCGAAAAAGTGGCTACGGTGAGTATTTGCTGGCTGTGTTAAAAGAAACGTTATATAGATAACAAATCAGCTGCCTCGTTAAATCAGGCTCTGACTGGATGCCGGATCAAGTCCGGCATGACAGGTTCAGTGCCGGGATGGCGAGATTCGATTAACGAGATAGTCGTGATAACACATAGAGAAAAGTCATTGTCGATGAATAAAATTGAAACATCTATCCCCGGCGTATTAATATTGGAGCCGAAAGTATTTGGTGATGAGCGTGGTTTTTTTATGGAAACCTATCGCGAGAGCTTTTTTAAAGGATTTGATAAAGAGATTAATTTTGTCCAAGATAATCACAGCAAGTCCGCAAGAGGTGTATTGCGCGGCTTGCATTATCAAATCGAAAATCCTCAAGGTAAGTTGGTAAGGGTTATTTCGGGTGAGGTATATGACGTAGCAGTTGATATGCGTAAAACATCAGCCACCTTTGGCCAGCATGTTGGTTTAATTCTTTCGGCCGACAATAAACGAATCTTCTGGGTGCCGCCAGGTTTTGCTCATGGCTTTTTGGTATTGAGTGAAAGTGCTGAGTTTGTTTATAAATGTACCGAGTATTACGCGCCAGAGCATGAGCGATCGCTTTTGTGGAATGATCCGGAATTAGGCATAGTTTGGCCAGAGTTGGATGCTGAGTTGCAGCTCTCTGCAAAAGATGAAGTTGCCAGCTTGTTGGTAGATGCTGAAACGTTCGCATAAGTCATACCGGACTTGATCCGGTATCCAGAAGGTTGAAGTGTTAGTTTTGTCCTTGTCATACCGGCCTTGCGCCGGTATCCAGAGGCTTACGCAGTAAGTTGCTCTTAATGTGTGAGAGTGTCGGTTAGTTGGTTAACTGGATGCCGGGTCAGGCCCGGCAGAGCCTGACCCATAAGTAAAGCGAGTGCCTTGGGTATGACGAAGATACCGTTTGTCATACCGGCCTTGCGCCGGTATCCAGAAGGTTGATGTATTATTTTTGTCCTTGTCATACCGGACTTGATCCGGTATCCAGCGGCGTGTAAATAAGAAGTGAAAAATATGAGAGTAGTGGTTACAGGTGCAAACGGACAACTAGGCTATTGCCTACAAAAAACAGCGCCCGATACGGTTGATGTTATTGCTACTGGCCGCGATGTACTTGACCTGTCAGAGCCGGCTAGTTTGTTCGATAAATTGGAGGCACTCAAACCTGATTGTGTTATCAATGCCGCAGCTTATACGGCTGTCGATAAAGCAGAGAGTGAGAGCGCGCTTGCGTTTACGATCAATGCAGACGCGGTGAAAGAGCTCGCCTGTTATTGCGAAAGTAAAAGCATCCCGTTAATACAAGTCTCAACCGATTTTGTTTTTAATGGCGAGCAATCTACACCCTATAAGCCAGAAGATACGGTTTGTCCTGTGAGTGTTTATGGTGAGTCAAAGCTCAAAGGCGAAATCGCCGCTTTAAATAATTGCAGTACCGCCTACATCGTGCGAACTGGCTGGGTATATGCCGAGCATGGCAGCAATTTTGTAAAAACCATGCTGCGCCTCGGTAATGAGAGAGATCAGTTAAGTGTAGTGGTCGATCAAGTAGGCACGCCTACCTATGCTCGCAACTTGGCAAATATGATTTGGCGTTTGGTTGATGTACTACCGGAACAAAAGATATTTCACTTTTCCGATGCCGGTGTGGCGAGTTGGTATGATTTTGCGGTGGCTATATTTGATGAGGCTAAAGAGGGTGGGCTGTTAGCACATAAACCAAAGCTCAGCCCAATACCCAGTAGTGAATATCCTACGCCAGCCAAAAGGCCTGTATTTAGTGTTTTAGATAAAACCTTAACATGGGATGTGTTGGCTGTAGAGGGGATGCACTGGCGCATCGCTTTAAAAGATATGATTCAAAAATGTAGATCTATGTGAATAATATTCGATCTAACGAAGAGCATAATAGAAAATAAATTAATATGGTGCTAAATAAACAAAAAGCAGTAGTTGTTGTGCTAGGTGGGCATCGCTCTGGTACCAGTGCGCTTGCATCTGCCATCAATAGCTTGGGTGTGAGTCTTGGTGATTATTTATTAGATAAAAATAATGATAATCCTAAAGGTTTTTTTGAGAATCCAAAAGTCGTGGCATTAAATGATCGTTTACTTGAAAAAAATGGTCTTACCTGGAACTGTTTAATTAGTGATAATGATGTTGATTATTCTGATGTTAAGTATGCAGAATTTTACGACGAAGCCTTAGCGATACTGAATAAATACTACTCGACTTTCGAATATTTCGGTTTGAAAGATCCTCGTATGTGTTTGTTAATGTCATTTTGGCACGAGGCATTAACTCGATTTGGCGTCAATAAATTCCATTATATTATTTGTGTGAGAAACCCTCTTGAGAGTGCTTTGTCTCAATCACAGCGATTTAAAGAAGAGCCACAATTTCATACCTTGGGTAAAAGTTCAGAAGAGGGGCTGTTGTTGTGGCTCTGCTATATGAGGGGTTCTGTTAGGCATGTAACTAGTGGCGGTGCGCTATTTTCGTCTTATGAGAACTTATTAAACGATCCTAAAAAGGAGTTAAATAGGTTGGCGAGATTTCTTGATGTTGATGTATGCGAGTTGTCCCTAAATAAATTTGAAAATAACTTTATTTCACAAAAACTTAAGCGCCAGTCGGCGAGCTTGTTAAATCTTGAAGAGCAGGTAGTCAGTATGCCTGAAATAGTTACGATTTATAAAATGATGGTTGAGTTGTCGGTGAGCCAAGCGCAAACGGGAGATGAGTTGGCGGAGCTTTTGGCTCTATTCCCCAATAGAGGATCTTTTTATAAGCATTGTTCGGGTGTTGTTCAGCGACTTTATTCGCGGGCATCATCTTTGGCGATAGGGAAAAGTTTAGAGCTTGAGCGTGCGGGTAATATTTTACGTTATCAGGAGTGTGCTTTAGAAAACAGTAAAATTGAAATAGATAATGCCGGGCGTCAATTGAAAGACGTGCAGCTAGAATTGTCTTGCTCTCAAAATAACCAAAATGAATTACATTTAAAAAATATTGGCTTGACAGAAGATGTCAATAATTTGGCTAGTAAAAACATAGAGTTGTTTGAGTTTTATGAGCTGGTAACATCTGGCCGGTATTGGAGGTTAAGGATGTGGCTTCAGAAGTTAAAAAAGAAGTTGATGAAAGGCGTGTGTAGTGTTAGATAAAATAAGACGAATATTGCAGTTAGTTAAAAAGCTTCTGAATCCTTCAAATTTTGGATTAGCGCCAATTGCCTATGCTTATTTTCGTGAGCAAGGGTTAAGGGCGACAATTAGAAAGGTTGTTTCTGTTTTAGGTATAACAGGGTCCGAGGCTCAGATTCTAAATGCGGATAGATGGCACTATAATAGTAGGGAGCAGTTTGATTTAAGTGGTAGGGGTGAGCACCTTTTTTTGAATAAAAGCGTGCTAATTGTCGGGGCATTGGGGCTTCCTCAATGCAAAAAATACCGTGTAATACAAAAAATAGAGCAGCTAACTAATGTTT
>JBNMPS010000185.1:0-4677 GCA_051277005.1 Pseudohongiellaceae bacterium | reverse complement strand
GCCCTGATGAAATTTTTGCTGTGCCGTTAGCATCGCTAATAGTTGCTCAAACTGTCGACTGCCTATGCCCATATAGCTGGCAACTTGGCTCAACACCTCTTTTTCGGCAGGGTGCAGCTCACCATCGGCCATGGCAATGCTGAATAAAAACTCTAATAACATGGCGGGCAAATTCTGGCTGCGGCCGCCCTGCTCAATAAACTCAGCAATGGTTTGCTGCAAGTTAAACTCATCTTGGGCACCGGCTTTAAACAACTCAATGGCCTCTTCCCTGTGCTCTGGGGTTAGACCCAATCGCGTCATCAGTTGCTCGGCTTGGGCAACCTCTTCTTCGCTAATACGTCCATCGGCTTTGGCCAAATGCCCCATCACTTTAAACACCGTCTCAAAGAAGGTGCGCTGCAGCTTGACTCGCTGGCCTTGATAATCAAAGCCCATGGCTTGGCCTAGGCCATTATCAAAGAAGTGGCCTGCCACTAAACCTAACAAGGCACCAAAGGGGCCTGCAACAACTAAACCTAATACAGCACCTACAATTTTTCCTGCTATCACTACGTTACCTTCTTAGTATTTGATGGGTTTCTATAGCTGCGTTTTTCACCGTTAGGCAGCAACTTAAATCGATTGTATTCCCATTGATATTGCTCGGGGCAAAGCTCAATGCACTGTTTTACACACTCATTCAAACCGGCTACCGATGTCAACATATCATCGCTATAAATCGCCTCTGGTGCCGGCTGAAACTGCAGATGAAATTGATTACTACCCGTGCGCTGGGCACCACCACTCACCACTTTTGCGCCGGTTCGTTTAATTAATGTATGCACCAATGTCATGGTGTACGTCTGCTGGCCATAAAAATCAGCAAATTCACCACTGCCTTCGGCGGGTGTTTGATCGGGCAATATAGCCACCGACTCACCAGCTTTTAACGCCTTTAACAACGCTTTAACGCCACGCATGTTGGTGGGCGCTAAGGTAATACCGGTCCGGTATCTTGCCGTATGGATAATATCATGAAAACGCGCATCTTCTGGCGGCTGATAAAGGGCTGTCACCTGACAACGCTTGCCTAAATACACGCCCACCATTTCCCAGCTGCCGAAATGTGGCACCACCAAAATAGTCCCCTTGCCATGGTGGTTTGCTGCTTCGATATGCTCATAGCCGCTAACCTCATCAACTAAGCCCAGCAAACGCTCTGGCGACCAACGCCAAACGGGCCCCATCTCAAGGAGTAACACGCCTAATTGGTATAGGCTTTTTTTAGCGAATGTTTGCTGCTGCTGTGCGGTTAGCTCCGGAAAGCACAAACCAATATTATACTCTGTGATTTTTCGTGAGCGACCGTTACTTAGCCACGAAACATAACCAAAGCAACAGCCAACAATACGTAGCAACCCCATGGGGAATAGGGCAAAAAACTTAAGTGTGGTTGCCGATAACCATGATTTCATCGTGGAGAGTTCTTCTTCTGGGTGATCTTGAACATAAAGTGCGAATCATACCTAGTTATTTAGCCAACACAAACGTGCCCAGTCGCTCTGAGGCTACATATACAACCATAGTCGCGCTATAATGCGCGACTTTATTTTACACACTATTAACTTCACCTATACGTGGCCACATGAACTCTCAAGTAAGCACTTTTCAGGGATTGATTTTATCCCTTCAGCAATTTTGGGCCGAGAAAGGCTGTGTCGTTTTACAACCCCTAGATATGGAGGTGGGCGCCGGCACCTTTCACCCCGCCACCTTCTTGCGTGCCATTGGCCCAGAAACATGGAACGCCGCTTACGTGCAGCCCTGCCGCCGCCCTACTGATGGTCGCTACGGTGAAAACCCAAACCGTTTACAGCAATACTACCAGTTTCAAGTCGTCCTTAAGCCTTCACCGAGCAATATCCAAGAGTTGTATTTAGATTCGCTGCGCTTTTTAGGCTTAGACCCCACCATTCACGATATTCGCTTTGTGGAAGATAATTGGGAATCACCCACCTTAGGCGCATGGGGCTTAGGTTGGGAAGTGTGGCTAAACGGTATGGAAGTCACCCAATTTACCTACTTTCAACAAGTGGGCGGCCTAGAATGTTACCCCGTTACCGGTGAAATCACTTACGGCTTAGAGCGTATCGCCATGTACCTACAAGGCGTAGACAGTATATATGACTTGGTTTGGGCCGAAGGCCCTGAAGGCGTCGTAACTTACGGTGATGTTTTCTACCAAAACGAAGTAGAAATGTCGACCTATAACTTCGAGCAAGCGCCTGTTGAGCCATTGTTTGGCCAGTTTGATCACTATGAAGCTGAGAGTCATCGCTTAATTGAGGCCAATTTGCCACTGCCCGCTTATGAAATGGTGATGAAAGCCTCACACGCTTTTAACTTGTTAGATGCCCGCCATGCCATTTCGGTCACTGAGCGCCAGCGTTTTATTTTGCGGGTTCGCACCCTAGCTAGAGGCGTTGCCCAGGCCTATTTTGATACTCGAAAAGCCTTAGGTTTCCCCCTCGCCAACGAAGCATTACGCAAAGAAGTACTCGCCGCCAGCTCGGAGGACAAATAACCATGAGCGACAACAACTCTAATACACATAACTTCCTCGTTGAAATTGGTACTGAAGAGTTACCACCCTCAGCCTTATTAAAGTTATCTAATAGCTTTACTGATCAAATCACTGCCAGCCTAAAAGCCGCCAACTTAAACTTTTCAGCCGTTGAGCCTTTTGCGACACCACGCCGTTTGGCGGTTGTGGTTAATAACTTAGACGCAAAAACACCCGCCAAAGATATCGTCGCTTGGGGCCCTCCAGCCAAAATCGCTTTTGACGGCGAAGGTAACCCCGCTAAAGCTGCTGCTGCCTTTGCAAAAAAGAACGGCATTAACCTCGACGACTTAAAAGTCGAAAACGATGGTAAAGCTGACAAATTAGTTTTCCGCAGTACCCAAGCCGGTACTGAAACCAAAGCGCTATTAGCTGAGATTGTTCAGAACGCCTTAGACAAACTCCCTATCGCTAAGCGCATGCGCTGGGGTGCCAGCCGTACTGAATTTGTACGCCCGGTACACTGGGTGGTGATGATGCTAGACGCTAACATTTTAGATTGTGAAATCATGGGGCTTAAGGCAAACAACTTAAGCCGCGGCCACCGCTTTCACTGTGATACCTTTTTAGAATTTGCCAACCCAACGGTTTATAAAGACTTGTTAGCCAGCAGCGGCCACATTGTTGCCAGCTATAACGAACGCAAAGAAATGATACGCGAGCAAGTCATTGCCGAAGGTAAAAAAGTGGGGGGCGAAGCCGTTATTGATCCCGGTTTATTAGACGAAGTGACCGGTTTAGTTGAATGGCCTGTCGCGTTAACCGGCTCATTCGAAGAGCGATTTTTAAGTGTGCCCGCTGAGGCGTTAATCTCGTCGATGGCCGAGCATCAAAAATATTTTCACGTGGTCGATAGCAACGGCCAGTTATTACCTCATTTTATTACCGTGTCTAACATTGTGAGCAAAGACCCGTCGCAAGTGATAAACGGTAATGAACGTGTTATTCGCCCCCGTTTAAGTGATGCGGCTTTCTTTTTTGAAACCGATAAAAAGATACCCTTAGTTGAGCGCGTTGAAAAATTAAAGTCCGTGGTGTTCCAAGCCAAACTTGGCACGCTGCACGACAAAGCCAAACGTATTGAAAAACTCGCAGGGATTATTGCCGATAAAATAGGTAGCGATGCGACTAAGGCATCAAAGGCTGGGTTACTGTGCAAGGCCGATTTAGTCTCTGATATGGTTTTAGAGTTCGATAAGATGCAGGGCATAGCCGGCACCTACTATGCCATTAATGATGGTGAAGAGATTGAAACTGCCAACGCGATTAAAGATCATTACCTACCTAAGTTTGCCGGCGATAAATTACCAGAAACCTTAACCGGTTGTGCCGTCGCCCTAGCCGATCGCCTAGACACTCTAGTGGGTATTTTTGGTATTGGCCAAAAGCCTTCAGGCTCTAAAGACCCTTTTGCTTTACGTCGTGCTAGCCTGGCCGCATTGCGTTTGATTATTGAAAAAGATTTAAACCTCGATTTGCGCGAGTGTATTGAGCTCGCACAACAACAATACGGTGAACTACCCGCCGCCGAAGGGTTAAGCGATACTGTTTTAGCCTATATGCTTGAGCGTTTCCGCGCTTGGTATGAAGAAGCTGGTATTCCCGCTGAAGTGTTTATGGCGGTTTCTGCCAAAAACTTATCGCAGCCTTTAGATATCAACCAACGTGTTTTAGCGGTTAACAACTTCCGTCAGCTACCTGAGGCGCAAGCCTTAGCCGCAGCTAATAAACGTGTTTCTAATATATTAGCGAAGGTTAAGGATAAAAACACTATTGGCGCCGTTGATAACAGCTTATTGCAACAAGCCGAAGAAAAAACCTTAGCCGAATTAGTTGCCCATAAAGCCAACACCGTAGCGCCATTATTTGCCTCCAGGCAATACAAAGAAGCGCTTGCTAGCTTGGCGGATTTGCGCGAAGCAATAGATAATTTCTTTGATCAAGTGATGGTAATGGCCGACGATGATGCGCTTAAAAATAACCGCCTCGTTTTACTAAAACAGCTTCGCGGTTTGTTTTTAGAAGTGGCAGATATATCATTATTAGCACCAACTAAATAAGAATCATTCATG
>JBNMPS010000184.1:0-4691 GCA_051277005.1 Pseudohongiellaceae bacterium | reverse complement strand
CTTACTTAACTCTATAATCTTGATATTATCAAAAATGGATGATTGCAATTGATAAAAATCGACTACTTTTTCGGTATTTATCAAGTCATTAGGCGCTTGGTCACCCATTGTAACAACACTTAAATTATCAAACTTTATGAGTAACGGTTTGATCTCTTCATGAGGAAACAATATTGAACCCACGGCTTTCTCACTGCTAAAGTCCAATAGCCAACCACTTTCACTTTCTTGAACATCAGCAACTAGCTTCTCCACTCCCACACCATAAGCTTTAGTATCTAACAAGGTTAACTGATCAACACGTAAAGACATTTCACCAGCAGGTTCTTTTGCTGACAGTTTATCACTCGTGTTAGTCGCTGCGGATAACACTCCTGCTCGCTGAATATAACGTTGAATAATGGGCTGAACCTCATCAACATCCACGCCCTCTAACGTACCCCTTATAACAAATTCATTATCTAACATCGGAGCTTTCGTCTCCGGGGAAAAGACCAACTCTCCTGAATTCAATACGTTATTGGTGAACCGTAATCGACTTCTGACTTTATCCGCAAGACTAACAGTCAAAATTGACATGTTTTTTTCAAGGGGCCATTCTATATTAAGTATTGTTTTTTCTTGTTTTGTTTTTGATAGCGGCCCTGGCAAATCGATTACCACACCCGCCAAATCAGAAACCAACGAGAACCTATCATTATTGGATCCCACCACCAGTTCTGATTGATACTGAGCCCTACCATCAAAATAGGTAAAGCCGGGAAACTGCGTCAACTTTGCGACTTCAGCCATTGCGGCATCACCGTTAATATTAATTGTGACGGAATCATTAAGTGTTTGAGTAATCGACACTTTAGCTTTACCGCCTAAAGCGCTCCCTTCTATTCCCTCTGAGGATATACCCTTAGTCGTGCTGTAGTTTAGTGCGCCGTAGAAGTCATCAATTCCAACTCGGTGACTTGGAATATACAAACTCCCGCCACTCAAGAATGAGGTGAATTCAACGTTAGGCTTTTGTTTGGTATCCGACAAAGGCACAGACAAGTCCAATTGAGCCTTTATACCCCCTGTGAGTTGCCAGTCTGAAAACACATCGCCTAGCACATCACGTAAGTTACTTTGATTAACCACTTGCAAGCCCTGCTTGGCATCACCCGACAACTTGGCGTTTACCGTTAACAAAGAACCCGACGACGCCAAGGGTTTAATTTCTACCCTAGCGCCCTCTATAGTAATATCGTTTACGATAGCTTTTGGGCTTTGCACATCAACCTGGGCATCATCAACACTAACCCAAGCACTTAATTCGCTTAATGCGGGCCAGCCGGGGTCATAATCCAATGAGCCATTTTCCACATCCAAAAACAATTGTACAGTTCTAGCGAGTTCATCACCTTCATGTAAGGAACCATTGTAAATAAAGCCTGCTTCATTCACATCCCCTCCCTGAACACTTCTATCTAACCAAGCTCTTAAATCAGCACCTAAAAGAGTTGGTATAAATTTATTTCTATAGCTAACAGGAGTATCTTTTAAACCCACTGCTAAAAACATACTAGGAGGCTCTTGCCCTTGCGTAGGAATATCTAACGCTAACTGCGCCACTGCGGGGCCATGTTCAGCTATTAAATTAATTACGCCACTATCGACGGTAACTCTATCTTGCTCAATAACCCATTCAACTTTTGCCTTAACAATATCGAATGCCATAGGATTTTCGTAAACACCTGGAAACCCTATTTTAAACTGCTCTGTTGCGGCCATAACAAAACCGCCTGATTCATTAACATGAACAAAGCCATCTAAATTTTCAAATTCTGGTGTACCCTGCCATGAATTTAACGACACACTGGCTAACTGAGCGTCTAAACTAAAATCGCCCGTTAACTCATATTGCATGCCTTGATCTTCGACAAACGGCAGCTGTAATTGAATGTTTTTTAAGTCCCCCACTGGTGACAATTCAGACAAAGCCTTTTGCGCTTTTTCTGGTAACATCTTGAGTTTGAGTATTTTTTGGGAAACGCTCCCCGTATTTAACTGCGGTAATTGCACCGACAATAAATCATCATCTAAATGAACAAAAATATTCTTTAAATCGATCGATTGCTGCTTCCAACTACCCTTTACTTGCGGCATCCACATTCGCCACTCTTTATCTAGATCTTTTTCTAAGCGAAAGTTTATATCTAGCTCTTCTATCGGTGGGATATCCGTATCACTAAAACCAGCCAAGTCTAACAACGGTGTTTTGACATGGCCCTGCGCATGAATAACACGCCCGGGTAACCACTCTAGCCAAACATTACCATCCATTTTGACTTCTTCAGGAGTAAATCCAAAGCTATGCAACACCGGTAGCTGATCAACTAAATCGACACCCTCTAGCTTGGCATAAGCTTTTGCTGAAAAATTAATATCTCGAGGGTCGCCTAAACTTTCAACAATAAGATCGATCGGTGAATATTGGCCTGGCCTATTGACACTATCTTGAAAATCAGCACTAACATGTATACGCCTAAAACCATCATGATGCCTAACAAAAATCTCCTCGAAATAGAGCGAAGATTGATCATCGTTGTGATACTGCAAGGCAACGTTACTTTTAAAAAATTCAAATCTATCAATTGCCAAGAAAAACTCTAACAGCTTTTCAATATCCAGCTCAGCCTCATCATCAGCCTGGTACTCAAACCCCGCCAATCTCCAACGCCCCAAAGCCATTTCGTTTAATTGTGTTTGCAAGCCATGAACACTCACGCTATCAATAAGAACTTTTTGATCCAACAGGGATTGCAAGGGATTGACTTTAAAATCAGCTCTAGGAATCGACAGTAATAATTTATCGCCCCCTTTCAGCTCAATGTCTTTAAAAGAGAGAATAAATGACAGTTTTGACCAACGAGCACTGAGGTTACCTACTTTTATCGGTAAGCCGGTATAGTCAACAAAGTAGCCAACCAATAAGCTTTGATACTTTTCGATATAATCTATGTAGTAACGCCCCAAACTGGCATAGGTTGCCACCAGCAACAATGCCGTCAACAATAATACCTTGAGGGTTTTTCGCAACCAAACAGTCGTGGTTTTAATCATTCATTTTTGCCTGAATGTTACGATTATTTTATTATTTTTGACCACTAAACAACTAAACCTTTTGTTATCACTATTTTAGTATAGTTATTAATACGTCCATTGCTGAATTTATAGTTATAGCTGGAGTTATTGCTATCTACACTACAACAAAATGACATCAAACTGTTCCTGGCCATACATGACCTCTACCTGAAATCGAATTGTCTTACCAATAAACGCTTCCAAGTCGCCAACACTAGCGGACTCTTCATCTAACAATCTATCGACAACGGATTGTGAAGCCAAAATCAGTAACGTGTCATTTTCATAAGCTCTAGCCTCTCGTAATATTTCACGAAATATATCAAAACAAACCGTTTCTGGCGTTTTTACTGAGCCTCTACCATCACACACAGGGCAAGCCTCACAGAGCACATGCTCTAAACTTTCACGGGTTCGCTTTCTAGTCATTTCGATTAAGCCTAACTCCGAAACACCCGTGATTGTTGTTTTTGTATGGTCACCAGCCATTGCCTTATCTAAGGCTCGATGAACCTGTCTACGATGCTCAGCATCTTTCATATCGATAAAATCGATAATAATAATACCACCAAGATTGCGAACCTTTAGCTGTCTCGCCAAGGCTGTCGCTGCCTCTAAGTTGGTTTTGAAAATGGTCTCTTCTTGGTTTCTGCGACCAACAAAGGCGCCAGTATTGACGTCAATCGTGGTCATGGCCTCTGTTTGATCAATGATTAAATAACCACCCGACTTTAACTCCACCTTACGACCTAGTGCTTTTTGCATTTCATCTTCAACGCCATAAAGATCAAACACGGGCCTTGGGCCGGGGTAATACTCAACCTTTGCACCCACCTCCGGAATATACTCGTCGGTAAATTGCTTCACTGTTTCATAGGTTTCACGCGAATCAATTCGAATTTTTTCTATTTCTGGGCGAATTAGATCGCGCATGGTACGCATGTGTAGCGGTAAATCTTCATAAATAATGGAAGGAGCTTGGCGCTCTTCCATTTTCTTTTCCAGCGCGCCCCAAAGGCGTTTAAAAAAATGGATATCGGCAATCAGTTCATCCTCGCACACACCTTCGGCGGCGGTGCGAATGATAAAACCGCCCAAATCGGTCATTTGCTCTTCAGCAATGGCTTTAGTGGCCATTTCTTTTAAACGATTACGTTCTTCTTCTTCATCGATACGCTGTGAAATTCCCAAATGGCTATTACCAGGCATAAACACTAAATAGCGAGAGGGTACGGACAAATGCGTTGTCAGCCGTGCGCCTTTGGTCCCCATTGGGTCTTTTATAACTTGGATAATAATGGCTTGACCTTCACGAACCAAACTACGAATATCGGGTGTTTCACCATTGCGACGGTCGCCCTCTTTAACCGCAATATCTGAAGCGTGAATAAAACAGGTGCGTTCTAAGCCCACATCGATGAACGCTGCCTGCATGCCAGGCAAGACTCTTACTACTTTACCTTTATAGATATTGCCAACAATGCCCTTAGAGGCCAGCCGCTCAATAAGCACTTCTTGCAGCATGCCGTTTTCGACCACGGCAACACGCGTCTCCATGGGTGTTAAATTAATTA
>JBNMPS010000183.1:0-4718 GCA_051277005.1 Pseudohongiellaceae bacterium | reverse complement strand
TGTTGAACGTGGGACCAAAGGGTTCAGCCAAGCACAAAAGTTAGACAAATTAGGTATGCGTTCCTCTAATACCTGCGAACTGGTATTTCAAGATTGTGAGGTGCCAGCGGAAAATATATTAGGACAAGAAGGCGGTGGTGCAAGAGTTTTAATGAGTGGCTTGGACTACGAACGTGTTGTTTTATCCGGTGGGCCATTAGGCATTATGCAAGCGTGTATGGACTTGGTCGTACCTTACATTCATGACCGTAAGCAGTTTGGTCAATCTATTGGTGAGTTTCAGTTAGTACAAGGTAAAGTGGCTGATATGTACACCCAGATGAATGCCGCAAGAGCTTATGTTTATGCCGTTGCTCGTTCATGTGACAGAGGTGAAACTACCCGTAAGGATTCAGCAGGGGCAATTCTTTATTCTGCAGAGCTGGCCACAAAAATGGCATTAGATGCTATCCAGCTTTTAGGGGGTAATGGCTATATAAATGATTTTCCAGCAGGTCGTTTATTACGAGATGCTAAGTTATATGAGATTGGTGCGGGTACGTCTGAAATTCGCAGAATGTTGATTGGCCGAGAGTTGTTTAAAGAGTCCGCTTAAATAGCTTTTTAATAAGCATATATTAATAGCTTGGATAGAGAACTTAAATAAAGAGTCTGTTTAAAACTTCTTACAGCAAAAAACTGGAGCAGTACCGTGCCAAAAATCATCAGTAAGCTAAATACTAAAAGCCAAGAATTTTTGGCCAACGCGCTCCACATGCAAGTGCAAGTAGACGATTTAAAAGATAAAGTTGCGATAATTAAAAACGGCGGTGGTGAAAAAGCTAACCAGAGGCATCTTGATAGAGGCAAACTGCTTCCCAGAGAGAGGATCAATACCCTACTCGACTCAGGCTCACCTTTTCTAGAATTGTCACAACTTGCTGCCTATGAAGTGTATGAAGACAATGTACCCGCTGCGGGGGTAATTGCAGGCATAGGCCGTGTATCGGGCATCGAATGTATGATAGTCGCCAACGATGCCACAGTAAAAGGAGGCAGTTATTACCCGTTATCCGTAAAAAAACACTTACGCGCACAAACCATAGCTGAACAAAATAATTTGCCGTGTATCTATCTAGTCGACTCAGGTGGGGCAAACTTGCCGCGTCAAGATGAGGTGTTTCCAGACAGAGAACATTTTGGCCGAATATTTTTCAATCAAGCCAACTTGTCAGCTCAGAATATCCCACAAATTGCAGTTGTAATGGGTTCATGTACTGCCGGTGGCGCTTATGTGCCTGCTATGGCAGACGAGTCAATTATTGTCAAAGACCAAGGCACCATTTTTCTAGGTGGCCCACCTTTAGTCAAAGCCGCCACAGGTGAAGTGGTCAGTGCACAAGACTTAGGCGGAGGCGATGTACATTGTCGGACATCTGGGGTAGTCGATCATTTAGCTAATAATGACCATCATGCGTTAAAAATTGCTAGAGACGCCATTGCCAGATTAAACCGCAAAAAATTCATTGAACTCGATGTGTGCGAACCTGTTGAGCCAGCCTATGCCAGTGATGAAATATACGGCGTTATTCCAAAAGATAAACGTCAACCCTATGATGTAAGAGAAGTGATTGCACGAGTAGTCGATGGTTCAGAATTTGATGAGTTTAAAGCGTTATATGGTCAAACACTGATCTGTGGCTTTGCTAGGATCTTTGGATATCCAGTTGGCATTATAGCCAACAACGGTATTTTATTTTCAGAGTCTGCACAAAAAGGTGCACACTTTATTGAGCTGTGTGCGCAACGCAAAATCCCCTTAGTGTTTCTACAAAACATTACTGGTTTTATGGTCGGCAAACAATACGAAGCAGGCGGCATAGCTAAACATGGCGCAAAAATGGTGACCGCTGTTGCATGTGCCAAAGTACCTAAATTTACTATCTTAATTGGTGGAAGTTTTGGTGCAGGCAATTATGGCATGTGTGGCCGTGCTTATGATCCACGGTTTATGTTTATGTGGCCAAACGCTCGCATCTCTGTGATGGGTGGTGAACAGGCTGCGGGTGTGCTGGCGCAAGTCAAACGTGAACAAAAAGAGCGGGTGAATGAGTCATGGAGTGCAGAACAAGAAACACAGTTCAAACAACCCATTATTGATACTTACGAAACCCAAGGTCATCCTTATTATGCTTCTGCAAGGTTGTGGGACGACGGTGTAATAGACCCTGCTGACACGCGTCAGGTATTAGGATTGTGTATTTCAGCTAGTTTAAATAAACCTATAGAGGACACCCGGTTTGGCGTCTTTAGAATGTAAGGATAAAAATATAATGAATCAAACCGATAAAGTTTTATTAAGTATAGACGCAAGAGGTGTCGCCACCGTTACCTTGAATCAGCCTGAGATCCATAATGCATTTGACGATAAGTTGATTATTCAACTAACCGATATATTTACTAGTATTGGTCAGAATGAAGATATTCGGGTCATGGTGCTGGCAGCGGCAGGCAAAAGTTTTAGTGCTGGAGCCGATTTAAACTGGATGCAGCGTATGGCTAGTTATAGCTATGAACAGAATTTGGCAGATGCCAATGTATTAGCCAAGATGTTTTTCATTCTCAACACTATTGATAAACCGACTATTGCTAGAGTTCAAGGGGCTGCGTTTGGCGGAGCCGTGGGACTGGTTGCTTGTTGTGATATGGCCATTGGTAGCAAGTTAAGTAAATTTTGTTTAAGTGAAGTGAAATTAGGATTAGCCCCAGCCACTATTAGCCCATATGTGATCGATGCCATAGGTGCCAGAGTTGCCAGACGCTATTTTACCACTGCCGAAGTGTTCTCTGCGCGTCGCGCCAGACGCTTAGGATTACTTAGCGAGGCTGTGGTCGAGGAAGAATTAGATAGCACCATTGAAAACTTAATTGAGCATATTCTGAAAAACTCACCTGCAGCAATTCGAGCAGCTAAAGAGCTTGTGTTTGATGTTCAGAATAGACCTATATCTGAAGAGCTTTTAGCTAACACTAGTAAAAAAATAGCCGAGCTTAGAGTATCTGAACAAGGCCAAGAAGGCCTAAATGCGTTTTTACAGAAGCGTCGAGCCAAGTGGATAAAAGAATAGCGGAGTAAACCATGTTCACTAAATTATTGATTGCTAATCGCGGCGAAATTAGTTGCCGCATTATCAAAACAGCCAAACGTATGGGCATATTAACCGTTGCCTTATATTCAGATGCCGACCAACAGGCATTACATGTGAAGATGGCCGATGAAGCTGTTTATGTAGGCCCTTCTCCATCTAAAGACAGTTATCTTCAAGATAAAAAGATCATTCAAATCGCGTTAAAAGTAGGTGCAGATGCCATTCATCCTGGCTATGGGTTTTTATCAGAAAACGCAGTGTTTGCTAATTTGTGTGAGCAAAATAATATTGTATTTGTCGGTCCTCCTGTCAGTGCGATTGAGGCGATGGGCTCAAAATCGGCTGCCAAAAATATAATGGAGATAGCCAAGGTGCCATTAGTACCGGGTTACCATGGTGACGACCAAAGTGTCGACGGCTTAAAGTCTCACGCCGACAACATGGGCTACCCTGTATTACTCAAAGCGGCCGCCGGCGGTGGCGGTAAAGGTATGCGCCAAGTATGGAAAACCACAGAATTTGCCAATGCGCTAGCAGCAGCGAAACGTGAGGCAATGTCGAGTTTTAACGATGATTTGATGTTGGTTGAAAAATACCTTACCGGACCCCGTCATGTGGAAATACAAGTGTTCTGTGACAATTTTGGTGATGGAGTATATCTGTTTGAACGCGACTGTTCGGTACAACGTCGCCATCAAAAAATAATAGAAGAAGCACCCGCTTTTGGTATGACTGCAGAGCTACGTACACAGATGGGCGAAGCCGCGTTAAAGGCTGCAAAAGCCATCAATTACGCTGGAGCGGGCACAGTAGAATTTTTGTTAGACAGTGATGGCCAATTCTATTTTATGGAAATGAATACCCGCTTGCAGGTTGAACATCCCATTACTGAAATGATCACCGGTCAGGATTTAGTTGAATGGCAATTACGTGTCGCCAACAACGAACCATTGCCATTGGCACAAGATGCACTGCGAATTCATGGCCATGCTTTTGAAGCCAGAATTTATGCAGAAGATCCCAACAATGACTTTTTACCCGCGACAGGCAGATTATCGCTATTACAGCCACCCATTGAATCACGGTATGTTCGCGTAGACACTGGTGTGGTTCAAGGTGATGAAGTCTCTGTCTTTTATGACCCTATGATCGCAAAATTAATTGTATGGGATGAAAACCGCGAGAAAGCCTTAACACGATTAACCAAAGCCTTAACTGAATATCATATTGACGGTGTTGTCACTAACATTGAATTTTTATATAACTTAGCCAGCAGTGCCCCTTTCAAGGCTGAACAAATTGACACTGGTTTTATAGAAAAAAATCAAGACTTGTTATTGCTAAATGACGAACAAGATATCAAGGCTTTATTACCCATAGCAGCTTTGTATCTAATGCTGAGTAGTCAACAAAGCAGCACTTCAAATTTTCAAGATCAATATTCACCTTGGTCATTTGGTAATGCGTGGCGAGCGAATGAACAACACTTTCAAAACTTAGAGTTGATGGTGGGCGAACACACTTTTTCCGTCCGAGTCAGCCAATTAGGAGCCGTCAGCCAGTTAGGAACCGTCAGCCAATCAAAATCTG
>JBNMPS010000182.1:0-4720 GCA_051277005.1 Pseudohongiellaceae bacterium | reverse complement strand
CACGTCTTCGGTGAAGATGAGCAAATTAGTAATGAGTGGCAAATAAGCGCTAGCCGTGCAAATCGTGAGGCACCAGATCGTCGCGAAGTCCGTTTTGATTTAGAGGGCACCGATAATATTTACAATCTACAAGTGCCCAACTTGACTCGGCGTTTTGATGATTTGACCGACGACAATATTGATGTCTCTAGTCATATCGAATACATCTTCAATTCAGAGGGTGATATTGAGTCCACCTTATCAGCAGGCTTCCAAGTAATTGCTCGTGAAAGAGAGTCAGAATCTGAAAGCTATGGCTTTACGGGTGGCCAGATAGCGATTGATGATAATGCGCCTAACATATTGGTTAGCGATGTTATTACTGCTCAAAACATTAGCGGCAACACCGGTACAGGATATACCTTTCAAAATAAAACGATAGCAAGTGATAGTTATGACGCTGAAATGGATTTGAATAGCCTGTTTATTTCTTATGACGCACTTATTCATTCTGCATACCAAGTAGTTTTGGGTGCTAGATATGAGGATTATTCACAAGAGACGCAAACTTTTGCTTTAGAAGGTGACCAAGACCAAGTTATCTCAGTATTAGAAGATGACATTATCTTACCCAGCTTATCACTTAACTGGTTTTTTGCCGAAGATCAGCAGTTACGATTTGCGTTATCTAAAACGGTGTCCAGGCCTGATTTTAAAGAAACCGCGAACGCCACTTTTTACGATAATGAATTTGATTTTCGTGTCCGCGGTAACCCCAACTTAAAAGTGTCTGAAGTTGTTAATGTTGATGTTCGCTGGGAGAAATATTGGTCTGATGAAGAAACTCTAAGCATTGCATTATTCTACAAAGATATGACCGATCCTATCGAGCGCATTGTTCTGCCTGCCTCAGGTACCGCCGGTAACTCAAGAACTTTCCAAAACTCTGATTCTGCTGAGATATACGGTATCGAATTTGATGGTCGAAAAGTATTTGCATTAGATGATTCATACTTGAAGTCGATATTTGTCGCGCTTAATGGTAGCTGGATAGATTCAGAAGTCACATTAAAAAACGGTGCAACCAGAGAGCTTCAAGGACAGCCGGCCTATACATTCAATTTAGTGGTTGGCTATGACGATATTGATAGTGGTCATGAATTGACATTGTTGATCAATCAAAATGGCGAATCAATTGTTGATGTAGGTATTTCAGGTCAACCTGACATTGTTGAAGAGCCTAGGTTTGATGTAAACCTAAATTATAAGTACCAAATAAATGATGATATGGCTATTAAAGCCAAAATTAAAAACTTACTTAACAGCGATGTTGAATTTACTCAAGGCGATAACGTGTTTCAGCGTTATGAAAAAGGCATTCAATTTCAAGCCGGCTTTGATTGGAATTTTTAAACTAATTTTAACAAGTTAACTAAACTAGGAGTTTCCTATGAAAACTAAAAGACGACTAACTACTGCAATCATCATCGCTTTAGCAGGCCTATATGGTTGCTCTGAAGGCGATAAATCAACAGTGACTATAGAGACGGGCGCTGGGACTACAGGTACACCATCTTCAAGTGAAGTATCGCAAAACTGTCCTGATTGGGCTTCTGCTAGAAACATAGATGCTGATGGTAATGATGTTTGTACGTTACCTTCTTCGTTTACAGTAGACCGCACATTAACCAATGATATTGTCTGGTACATGGACGGTCGGGTAGTCGTTGGTAATGGTAATGGCTTAATGTCACCTATTGAAGGTACTTTGGAAGGTGATGCCGCTGTATTAAACGTTACTTTATCGATTGATGCGGGCACAGAAATTAAGAGCGCAACGGGCACTTTTGCTAATCTGGTAATTACCCGCGGTTCGAAAATTGAAGCGGTGGGTACAGCCTCTGCGCCGATTATTTTTAGTTCTGATGATGACGGCTATGAAGGCGCCGGTGAGTGGGGCGGTTTAATTCTACAGGGTTACGGGCTGCATAATAACTCTGCCTTTTCATGTGATGCTGGTACTTGTCAAAACGTAGACTCTGAAGGCGAATCTGGTTATGCCGGTGGTAGCACAGAAGATGATAATAGTGGCATCTTGAAATATGTCGTTGTTACTGAAGGTGGCTATGAATTTTCAGTAGGTAATGAAATTAATGGTGTTTCTTTTGTTGCTGTTGGTTCAGGTACTGAAGTGGACTTCCTCCAAGTAAATAGTAATGCCGATGATGGTGTTGAGTTTTACGGCGGTAGTGTTAATGCTAAGCACCTGGTGTTAACCGATAACCTTGATGACTCGGTAGATTGGGATGAAGGTTATACTGGTAATTTGCAATATATTCTTGTTAGGCAAACTGAGCCTGCAGGCAACACCGTTGAGGCTGATACTGAAGGTTCAACTGATTTTCTTTCAGCACCTACAATTGTTAATGCTACTTTCCTAGGCCTGATTGATAACGCTGATTCTCAAGAGACTTTGCACGTATTGAAGAAATCATCAGCTGGTTTTTTCCATAACTCTGTGATGAGCGGTGTGCGTGCTGATGGTACTTTCGGAACTATCGAGAACTGTGTTCAAATCGATGGTACTGGCGCCCAAGATAATGTTGACGGAACAAATGCTGGTGGTGCGAACCCCAATACAACCATCAATACAATCTACAGTAATGTTGTCGCCAACTGTACTAATTTTGAAGTAGATGGTGATGATGCTATTCAGATATCTATTGGCGCTGGTGCAAATGATAGTGTGTTTACGGTAGTTGATGCATCAATTGGCACTGATTACGCATCACAGGCTGCAGAAGCAGCGGGCTTAGCATCAATCGACTGGGTTGCATTTAATGCTGCACACCCTGAAAGTACTGCTGACTCAGCGTATTTAGACGATACGGATTATGCCGGTGCGGTAGATCCTGCCGGTTCTGATGACTGGTTTTCAGAGTGGATTGTTGAAGGTTCTTTATAAGCACTAATTGTTTGTAAGATTTGGGTCCTCATCCGTCCCCCCCCCCTTGGCCGTATCATGTAAGTGATACGGTTTTTTTTATTAATATGAGGCTGTTCTGTGCCAATTAGGACAAGCTAAAGCTTAGCCACAGGCCATTAGCTTAAAATGCGCTTGCGCTATAACGATAGAGAGGGAAGTGGTGAGGATGGGCTGTATGTAAAGACCGTATCATCAGCAAAATAGATACGGTCTTTACGTAAAGGAATTTAAATAAATGCACCGATTAACTGCCAGTTAGTATGGCCATCGGTAGTTTTAATATAGTGATATTGAACCACTGAGCCTTCTGATAAATTTTCTATTAATGAACCCTTGGGTTGTTTAAATTCAAGGGTGCCATCTATGATGCAGCGTGACTCAGGTTTGTAAGGGCCAGCTTTGTAAAAATCTATCCGTACAATGTTTTTCCCATCTTCTGCTTTGTCTGAGATAACTCTTCCTTCGAGTAAACAATCTTGAAATATGTTGTTATCTGCTAGGCATGGTAGCGATGAGCTTAAGATTAAACCGGCGATTGCGGCTTTAAAAACGTGTTTCATGGGGTGACGCCCTCATAATAATTTATGAATGATGAAAAGCGCAGGGCTGTCATAATTTTGTAATATATAACTTCTAGCCCGCTTATTTAGGTTAGTGCATTTTTAGGGAAATCACTAGATATTTTTTATAGTTACTAGTAAGTATTGTGATCATAAAAATATAGGTCAGTGATAGAAGCTACTTATGCCTTTAATGCATAGGCACGTTTTCATATGGGTTCAGCAGCGACGTTTATTACTTCATAAGCTATCGATAAAAGTTACTACTTTATAGTATTTTTTCTATCCGAATATATAAAACTAATTACTCATAACCTAACGCGGAGTCAGATTAAAGGAGCCCTACTACAAAATGCTAGGCGCTGGTGTTGGACAGCATCTCAAGCAATGCCATAAATAGTTCATAAAAAGTCAACGACAATGTCATTTTCAAAAGCTATGTTATTGGCAACAAAATTTGAGGTCATTACTATGAAAATGAAAATGAAAAAATTTAAACAAGTACTACTCGTTACCAGTATTGGTATCGCAGCTACTGGCTGTAGTGACAATAGTTCAAAAGACCAACCTACTGCTCTAGAAGCTTTAGGTATTACCTGTGAAACGATTGAAACCGCGGCAACCACTGCAGTAAATGGTACTGCCAGCCTAGCATTAGTAGATAGCTATGTTTCGGCCAATGTATTTGACAGTTCTTCCGCTGAAATCGTTAGCTATGACAGTTGCTCGGATAAAATCTATGTGGTGAATGCACAGCAAGAAACTGTCGACATTCTATCCTTTGATAATAACTCGCTTATCAAATCGGCAACCATTGATTTAACTGCCGCCGCGTCTCAAGCTGGTATCGATATTGGCGCTGCCAACAGCGTATCGGCCAAACAAGGGCTAGTGGCCGTAGCGATTGAGGCAGCCAGTAAGCAGGATGACGGTATTATCGCGCTTTATCGGTCTGATGACTTAAGCCTTATCAACACTTACCCAGCAGGGGCGCTACCGGACATGGTGGCGCTGTCTGACGACGGACTTTTGTTATTGGCGGCTAATGAAGGCGAGCCCAGTGGCGACTACAGTAACGACCCGGAGGGCTCGGTAACGTTAGTGGATATCACCTCGGGTTTTAGTGATGAAGATGTATTAATAACTCAAATTAGTTTTGCTGACTTTAATAACGGTGGTCCGCGTGCCTCTGAAT
>JBNMPS010000181.1:0-4829 GCA_051277005.1 Pseudohongiellaceae bacterium | reverse complement strand
CCAATAAAGGACGGCAAAAAGCTGTGATGAATATTAATTAAACGGCCGGCATAGTCTTTACAAATTTCTGGTGGAATAATTTGCATATAACGCGCCAGTACAATGGCATCGGCATTGTAGCGATTAACAACTTCATTCATTTGTTTGAAGGCTTCTGGTTTATTCTCTTTAGTGACAGGTATATAGTGAAAAGGGATACCATGCCAATCAACCATACTGCGTAAATTTTCATGATTAGAAATCACACAGGGGATATCACAACTTAATTCACTACTGTGCCAGCGGTGCAACAGGTCAGCCAAACAATGTGATGCGTGGCTGGCAAACAAAACAACTTTTTGTTTTTCGTTATTAGCACGAATATTCCATTGCATATCAAACTTTTCTGCAATGGCTGCAAACTTTTGACGAAACTCTTGCAATGAGATAGACAGCGAAGGCGCATTAATCACATTGCGAAAATAGAACCACTCACCTTCTATATCGGTGTAATGATTAGACTCAATAAAAGAGCCATTATTTTCTGCCACAAACTTACTGACCGCAGCAACAATACCTACGGTATCAGGGCAAGAAACAACCAAGCAATAAGTCTTGGCATTGTCTGTATGTGTCATAGTAAGTTCTCTATCGCTCAGGTTCATAGTGTCTCTATAGGGCACGTCTATTATGTTGATGCAGCCAAGCAATACAAGTTTTTAGGGTTAATTTATTTACTTTATTAATAGCCGTAAAGAGGGCTAGCTAATACTAGCCCAACACGCTTTATCACTCTTAGGTTGTTTTAAAAGCTGAGATGAGATGAGCCTAATCGTAACCAACATAGGCCATTCTCCCAAAACCGCTAGCCTTTACGGTGAGGTCACTATAGCAAAAACGTATACCCGACGGGCCAAATAAGAACGATACCAGATTTATGAAGGCGTAACATAAAAACGTTCACATCGTAAAAGACCGCCCTAATCATCCGGCACCATTGTACTGGTACCAACGAAGTGAAGCGTAATACGGGCTTAGGGTTATACACCAAGACAAGCTCAAAAGAAGGCTCGGCAGAAACATCAGAGCAAGCCCCCTCGCCATGCAGCGCGCTGTATAAATACTGCCGGATCACCAGGGGGAATAGGTTAAATTAACGGATGTTGTTCGATAGCGCACAGACCCGCTTTATCGATGGGCCCGCTTTGCAGATGAAACAGTGCATATAGGTGACTGAGAAGCTGACACTATCGTGTGATAATGTAACCGACGAAAAACAGCAGGGTATTTTATTCAGCGTTTAGGCTATTTAACGTTAGTTGATAGCACCGGCAGAACTATCAATGGGGTACTCATTAATGGCAAACCGCATTGATATGGTTTTTATCGCAGGATTATCACCGGCAATTTTTATATTTTACGCTCTGTGGCATCGCTGCTAGGGTGTTCTCAACAACCTCTAAGTGCCCTTGCTCACGACTAGCATCGTGAATTATTTCTAGCATATGCTTAAGCTTAAGGGGGTGGTCATGTAAATGTTGAACCACTATTTTCTTGGCGATTTCCTTCACCGTGTCAATATTGTCCTTTGCTAGCTCAATGACCTTAGTCGGACTATTTCGATCTTTGCTTGTTGCCAAAATATGGAAAATGACACCCAGCCAAGAAAAATCAATTTCAACGATCTGTGCGCCGCCCTCCTCGTCCGCCGTGTCGATACGCCCAAAGCCAAAACGGATATCATCGTCCTCGGCATAGCGGTTGACCGTGTAAGAAGGATTGCCGTCAGCGTGAATGTCAATACGACGTGGTCGCATATGCTTATAGGGATGTACTTTAATCATCTATTAATGTGCTCATGTAGTGGCCTTAGGCCCTAAACTAAATATGCATCCGTCTGCAGTGCAGATATTGGGTTGGTGGAATCAAGCGTTTACAACTGGTCTAATATGTCTTCGCGCTAATACCTAACTTGACCGTCTAGCTATACGTAAGTGGGCCTAATACTCTCAGATAGCTAACATTCGAGCATAATTTTACTCAACAGTCATCGCTCCTGGACACCCTGTACATCAAGGATGTCTGGCCTCTTGAGGCTTTAGTTTTCAATCATGAACCGCAAAATCAAAGCCTCTATTGATATACATTGATATAAAGATGTAGAGATTCACTTAACTACCTACACTTTTCCTTTCATGTATAAAAGTAAGAAAACAGAAAAGTTTTAAAGGCCTGCTGAGACTCCAGCTGAACCACCAACCAACTTACCCTTTTCATTAGCACTGAGAATATTGAAACCCAAAGCGCCAATAAACATAACAAAAAGATAACGGCAAGTATGAATCAGCGCAACAAAACCTACATCTAAGCCCATCGCCATAGCAATCAAACACATTTCAGGAATACTGCCAGGTGCTAATGCAAGAAAAAACAAAAAGTAGCTTTTATCAAAGGCTTCGCCCAAACCTATAGCAATAACCAAGGCCAAAGAGAGGGAGATAATTGTAAATATTAGTGACGCTCTAATTTGTTGGCCAGACTCTTTGGCTGACCCTGCAGCAATTTTACAACCTATAACGGCTCCAAAAGTAATCATAGATAAAGTTATGATTAATTCAGGCACTGGCACTTCAATCCAGCCATTGCCGTAAACAAAGGCGGCAATAATCATTGGGAACATAATGTCGCCCCCCGCCACTTTAATTTCATTAGCGACCAGCCAAGAAATTAACGCCAGCAGCAGCACTTGCCACAAATCCTTGTCCAAAGGAACATTAAACGCAGACTCTAAAGTGGTATTAGACACACCGTCTTTAACACCAAGAAAATATGAAAATAGTGAAAACACAAAAATAAGCGTCACCATGCGCACTGTGTGTATCAGTGCTATTTTTGGAAAGCGATTACCTAAATCACCTGCCATAGACACCAAGAATGTTAAGCCGCCTGGCAAGGCCGACATAAAAGCATCTAAAGCACTAAAATTCGCTAAGCGTCGAAAATAGTAAGAGCCAAACAATAATACAAGCACGACAAAGACAATAGCTGACACCAGCGACACCGTAATTGAAGAATCAATACTGACAATACTATCCGCTACCGACCCGCCCAGCGCCACACCCAGTAAAATACGCATAGCTCTAGAAAACTTTTTAGCCGGGGCCTTAACTATGGAGATTTTTTTGGACGCTATCACAGCAGCTAACAAACTGCCCAACAACCAGGGTAGCGGCAGCTCCAGATAAAACGCACATGCTCCACCCAGCAAGCCAACCAGCATTGTAGCGACTAAAGACATTGCTACAGGTCTATCTATTTTTAACATTTAATTAACTCTTGACAGTGCACGCCATCTAGAAATTGATATTATTTAGATGGCCTAACGTAAACAATATGGGGCGAAGCATAAAGAAGACAAATAATAGAGTCAAGTAAAAAGCTGTGTTTTTGTCCATAAATGGTTACTAATCACCAAAAATGGTATAATTTTGGCTTTTCCTGAGCGTCACAGATGCCAGCATACCGCAGCGGGTTTAGCTCGTTTATTGGGGGGAGACTCAGAAAAGGGGTTTTATAACCCCCGTTAATTGACAATGGAAAAAACGCCTTAATGCTTATTAAGCCCCCCACTATCTAGTTGTTTTCTAGTCATTTTGTATCAACTCAATAAGGACACACACATCATTGACAAGGCACCACGCTTCAAATAGCATCCCAACACATATTTCGTAAAAGGAACTTACGATGACACAACCCAGAAAAACCCTCGTGTGCGTTGACGACACGCCGTTTTATCACGTGACCTCTCGCTGTGTACGCCGTAGCTACCTTTGTGGAATTGACCGCATTACCGGCAATGATTACCAACACCGCAGGCTCTTTATAGAGCAGCGCATTCACTTACTGAGTTCTATCTTCGCCATCGACATTGCAGCCTATGCCGTTATGTCAAATCACATCCACCTTGTCGTTAAGCTGACTCCAGAAATCATAGAAAACTGGTCGGATGACGAGGCATTACAACGCTGGACCAGCCTATTCAAGGGCCCCTTACTGGTACAAAAAAAGCGACAAGGCCAATCGCTTGATTCAGCAGAAAAGCATTCACTTAAGCTATTGCTAACCACTTACCGTGAGAGACTGAGCAACTTGGGCTGGTTTATGAAGTGCCTCAACGAACCCATTACCAGAATAGCCAATAAAGAGGACGGATGCACCGGACATTTCTGGGAGGCTCGCTACCACTCTCAAGCGCTATTTTCTGAAGCCGCCCTACTGAGCTGCATGGCCTATGTTGATCTTAATTCTATTCGCGCCAAGATGGATCAAACCCCAGAAACATCTCGACATACCAGCATCAAGGAACGCATTACACAAACCTTAAACCTGGCGGATAACATTGCAGAGATTATTCAAGCGCAAGGTTTAAACCAATTTTCCCTGCCGTTAAAAGCGCTGCTTAATTTTGAAGGTAATACGATAGCCGATAAACAAAACGGTATTTTATTGAGCCTACCGGATTATATGGAGCTAGTGGATACCACCGGTAGAATCATCCGAGAAGACAAACGCGGCGTTATCCCTTTACACCTACCCCCTATTCTTGATCGCTTAGGTATTGATCGTAAAACATGGATTACTAATGCGACCAGCTTTGAAAAGATCTATCAAAAACGCTTTGCTAAAAAGCGACGACGTTTAAAACAGGCCGCCTAGACACCTTTCACCCCAAAAAAACCATGAGATCAATACATTAGGGGTTACTACGTCTTAAAAACCAATATTTAGTTGCAAAAACACCTTAACACCGAATTTACTTAGCAAAATTAAATCGTGGAAGGTTTGTGATT
>JBNMPS010000180.1:0-4862 GCA_051277005.1 Pseudohongiellaceae bacterium | reverse complement strand
CCTTCCAAGAATCGGCTTATAGCTTCAAGGGTGTTCAGTTGTTCAAGTTTCATGATCGTTTTCATCCTGTGATCATGAACGATATCAAACGTTATTTCAGGCTCATCTCATATTGGAAAAGACTGTTACTTGTTTTTTATAGGTTTAAATACAATAATAACGCCGTTGTCCTCGCCGAGTATAGGAAGGATAAATACCCCCCTGGATTCTCTCAATCTACCACAAGGTCCCGGCTACTGACAATCGACAAAAGTCCTATCTATCAGTTTCTCTTAGCCCTTGATTACTATATCATTCACCGTAACGAGTGGCCTATATTACCACACAGAAACCCTACCGTTTTTATAGCTGGATAATCCCCATCGCCTTATGAGTAACTTACTTTTTATTCAACGCAACGCCGTTTTGGTGATTGTGACCACGTTTCTTTTTAGCCTTTATGGCGCCTATTCCCATGCGGCCGACTTGGCAACAATACCGTTTTTTATCACAGCTACCTTATTTCAAGCCGCGCTATACTGTTTACCACTCTACCTATTAGTCAAGGGCGAACAGTATTTACCCCCATTGGCGGTAAAGATAGCAAGCAGCGTGCACGCTTTAACCATCGTCTCACTGATTTTGTCCAATTATAAACTCTATAGCCTGTACGGGTTTTACATCAACAGCTTTGTTATAAACATTATGACCACCCCTGGTGGCATAGAAGCCTTAGGCGCCAATGCCAGCACCTACAAAACCTTGGCCATGTATGCCTTATTAGGTTTATCAGTTTATGCCGTATATTTACGTTTCATAAAATCAGAATACATCATTAACTTACTGCCTAACGCTCGCATCACTGGTTTGTTAGTTTTCATCTGTTTTCTCATTCACGGCTTTAGCTATGCCGCTGCCAATCACAAAGGTGACAGCGATCTACTCAACACCTCTAAAGCTATTGCTTGGTATATACCGATTACCGCCAAATCTTTTTTGCGTGATTTAGGCATTGAAGGCCGAGACGATGATGACTTAGATGGCAGTAGCAAAGGCGGCAAGGTTAACTACCCCAAATTCGCCCAACAACCGCTCACCATTAAAACCCCCTATAATATTGTTTGGTTAGTCGCCGAATCATGGCGCTTTGATATGCTTTCTGAACGCATCATGCCTGCCACCTACAAATTCGCCAATAATAACATTCACTTTACTAATCACTATAGCGGCGGTAACGGCACGCGCATGGGTATGTTCACCCAGTTTTATGGCCTTTATGGCACCTATTGGTTTGATATTATGCGCGAGCGTAAATCTCCCCTCATTCTCGACGCACTGATTGAAAACAATTACCAAATGAAGGCTTTCACCAGCGCAAAGTTTACCTACCCCGAGTTTGATAAAACGATTTTTTCACGTTTTTCATCCGATCAATTACACTCCGATTCTAAAGGCCATGGCTGGCAACGAGACAAACGTAACACCACTAAGCTCATCAACTATATTGAAAAAACAGACGAGCCCTTCTTTACCTTTATGTTTTTTGAATCGCCACATGCTAACTATTACTTCCCTGAAGAAAACATTATTGAACCCGACTACTTAGAAAACTTTGATTACTTAGACACTAATATTAGTAAGCATATTAAAGGGATTAAAAATCGTTATATTAATTCCAGCAACCACCTCGATACGCAAATTGATCGTGTCCTCACTAGCTTGAAAGCTTCAGGCAAATTAGACAACACTATTGTGATGATTACCGGCGATCACGGCGAAGAGTTTATGGAGAAAGGCCGCTGGGGGCATAACTCTACCTTTAGTGAAGAGCAAGTACGGGTACCTATGATTTTACATATCCCGGGGCAAGCTGCGCAGCAACACGATATGCTAACAAGCCACTTAGATATACCCGCCACACTGCTTCATACCCTAGGCATTACAATAAGCCCTGAGCAATATAGCTTTGGCCAAAACCTACTCTCTGAAAGCTATCAACGTGATTTTGCCGTTGCCAGTGATTGGCACGGTAATGCGTTAATTACCCCCAATATTAAATACGTAATGTCATCGAAAGCGAGAAGGCTTGGCAATAACGTAACCACGATTAATGATGCGCCTATTGAAGCCTCAGATATCACCGCTGCAGATCAAAGCATGCTGACCCAATTCATTAAGAGTGTTGGTAGCTTTTACCAATAGCTCTCATTTAACCTTGAGGCCGTATTGACCCTATACGGCCAGCAAATAGCGACAACTGGCCGAATCTCAAACCTACCGACCGCTGTACGTTCAATTACGGACCACGGTTAATGCCATAACAGTAAGGGTTATTGTTTGCATATAATATGAATAACCTATTCAACCAATGTGGCATCTATAATTTCAAGGCCATCCGGTATATTGGTGGCACCTACAGTGGCTTCAGTGAACTTGTATTCGGCCCTATCACCGGATCGATCTATTTTTAAAGATTTGAAATCGAATAGTTCTGAGTCACCTAGCTGTGAGGGTGAAATGTTAGACATCGCGCTGAAGATACTCTCAATGCGACCCTCATGGTTTTTATCCCAATCGCTAAGCATCGCCTTAACATTTTGCCTTTGCAAATTCTCTTGGCTACCACATAGATTACAGGGGATAATTGGGAACTCTTTGTAATCAGCGTACGCAATCAAGTCCTTCTCTTTACAATAAGCTAAAGGCCTAATAACAACATTACGCTTATCATCACTGCGCAGCTTTGGCGGCATTGCTTTTAGCCTTCCTCCATGGAACATGTTTAAAAACATCGTTTCTATCATGTCGTCACGGTGGTGACCTAGAGCAATTTTGGTAGCCCCTATCTTCTCAGCAAAGGCGTATAAGGTGCCTCGTCGTAGCCGGGAACATAAACCACAGGTCGTTTTACCCTCTTCGATCTTGTCACGAACTACAGAATAGGTATCTTTCTCCAGGATATGAAAGGGTACTTCCTTCTTGGTTAAGTATTCAGGTAACACATGCTCTGGAAACCCTGGTTGTTTTTGGTCTAAGTTAACAGCTACAACCTCAAAATTAATTGGAGCTACCTTTTGTAAATACAGTAGGATATCTAACATTGTAAATGAATCCTTACCGCCGCTAATACAGGCCATAATCACATCGCCCTCTTCAACCATGTTGTAATCGGCTATTGCCTGGCCCATTTGCCGACGTAGACGCTTTTGGAGCTTATTAAAATCCAACTTCTGCTTTTTGATTTCGGATGTTTGCTCGGCACTGAGATTATCCGATGAAGGGGTAAAAGGCTGTTCCACAATTAAAACCACAATATAGAGATAAGAAAGAAGCGTATTTTAAGGGTTTTTTGTACACATTACCCCTTTATTTCCCACAACAATTGCTTAGAAACTGGCAATTTAACAGGCAACTCACTAGAATTAGTGCTCCCGATCTACCTGCTTCGGGCGAAGTGTCAAAATGACGCGGCAGCCTCTACCCCTGCCAAACCCATGTTCATTGCAACATTCATTGCAACAATAGGAACCATAACAATGAAACAACCTGTTCGCGTTACCGTTACCGGTGCAGCCGGCCAAATCGGCTATGCTTTATTATTCCGCATTGCCTCTGGCGCAATGTTAGGCAACGACCAACCCGTTATTCTTCAACTATTGGATATCACTCCAGCACTTGACGCCTTACAAGGCGTAAAGATGGAACTAGACGACTGTGCATTCCCTCTATTAGCAGGTGTTGTATGCACTGACGATCCGGGTACGGGGTTTAAAGATTCAGATTACGCCCTACTGGTTGGCGCACGCCCACGTGGCCCAGGTATGGAGCGTAAAGATTTATTAGAAGCAAACGCTGCTATCTTCTCGGTACAAGGTAAAGCGATTAATGAAAACGCCAGCAAAGACATTAAAGTGTTGGTCGTAGGCAACCCAGCCAACACCAATGCATTGATTACGCAACGCAACGCACCCGATATCGACCCACGCAACTTCACCGCCATGATGCGCTTGGATCATAACCGCGCCAAGTCTCAGCTAGCTGAGAAAACAGGCAAAGCTGTTTCTGACGTCAGTAATATGACCGTTTGGGGCAACCACTCAGCCACTCAATACCCGGATCTTTCAACGGCTAGCGTTGCAGGCACGCCTGCTCTTGAATTGGTTGAACAAGATTGGTACGAAAACGAATACATCCCAACCGTTGCTCAACGTGGCGCTGCTATCATTAAAGCACGCGGCGCATCTTCTGCTGCGTCTGCAGCGAATGCGGCAATAGACCACGTACGCAGCTGGGCCTTGGGTACAGAAGGCGACGATTGGGTTAGCATGGGGGTTTATTCAGATGGTTCTTATGGTATTACCGAAGGTTTGATTTACTCATTCCCTTGCCGCTGTAAAGATGGCGATTGGTCAATCGTAACCGGCTTAGACATTAGTGAGTTTAGCCAAGCGAAGATGAAAGCCACTGAGCAAGAGTTAACGGAAGAACGTGATGCAGTAAGCCACTTATTTGCATAAGTAAACCTGCTGCATTAGTTTAAAAACCCAGCTTTTAACTGGGTTTTTTATTGCCTTATTTTCAATAATAAGGAGACATATCGCATCACCTTATCGATCAATCAATTTGCCGAAGACGCCACACCATCACGTTATCAATAACCTCAATAGATCGACTCACTGCGATTACTGCAACTAACAACTCATGATTATAAATGAAAGCAATGATTAATCAGCAAAAACACTTATAATATCATGGGCGTTCCAACAGGAGCCCAGCAGCAGGCTAATAGCTCAATGAATAAGGCCTTATAGGTGCGCCATAAGCCGTCATTATTATTCTTGGACAATCAAGGCTCTGAATTTTCCTACCCGATAACAAGCCTT
>JBNMPS010000179.1:0-4867 GCA_051277005.1 Pseudohongiellaceae bacterium | reverse complement strand
TTATAAAAATTAGAGGTTGATATACCTTGCTCAAGGCAAAATTGTTTTACTGATAGATGGCTTTTACTTTGGGTTTCAAAAAGTTTAAGCCATTGCTGTGGTGTTCGTCGCATGATGATCGCCTTAAATGATTAAAGTGATCATAAGTGAATGTTATCGATGGCGGAATAATGCGGTTTATAAGGTGCTTACGAAATATTAGCATATCAAGGTGTCGTCAAATGGTATGAGCCAGGCCTTTGTTGGTATATAACTTTCATTTAAAGCGTCTTATTATTAATTCTGTTTGTCCCGGCGTAATGGACTGATTCTCTTTTCAAGGGAGCCCGGTATCGATTGCTGTTCATATGAGTTATCAATAAAAATCAAATAATAATTAGGATTAGTATTTATGGCTACAAATAAAATTTTTACCAAAGCTGCACTATGCAGCGCAATTGCAATGGTATCTGGTTTGATTCAGGCGCAGGCTGTTCTTGAAGAGGTTGTTGTAACCGCACAAAAACGTACTCAGAGCCTCCAGGAAGTCCCTATCTCAATCGCGGTCATCGACGCGGACACTATTGCAAAAACGGGTATCCGTTCCGTGCGTGAAATGGCAGATTTTGTTCCTAACGTGACAATATCATCTGGTAACGACAACAATACCGCAGTGCGCATAAGAGGCGTTGGTAGTAACTCCCGAAACATTGGTTTTGACACCCGAGTAGGTGTTTATTTAGATGGTATTTATTTGGGCCAGTCGCCTGCCCAAAATATGAATATTATGGATCTTGAACGGATTGAAGTACTGAGAGGTCCGCAAGGGACTTTATTCGGTAAAAACACCGTTGCAGGGGCAATTAACCTAATTAGTCAAAAACCCACTGCTGATTTTGAGGGTGAAGTTCGTGCTGAATATGGCAACTATAATTCACATCGCGTCTCCGCTATGGTCAATGTGCCGTTATCAGCAGATTGGACATCGCGTTTTGCTGTGTCAGACAATCATCGCGATGGTTATATCGAGAATATCACCACGGGCAACGATCAAGGTGAGCAAGATGCGACTTCCTTTAGAGGCCAGTTGAATTATGACGGTGACAGCTACCGCATCAATTTTGCCGCTGACTATCTTGAGTCAGACCGGGTCTCTACAAGTGGTGAGGCTGTGTCCGATGCTTTTGGGACGGTATCTCCAGACCCTCTTGCTCCCAAGCGCCTCGAAATATCTAATAATGTCGACAATGCTGAAGAGCGAGAAGTATGGGGGGTGTCGGCTACAGTAGACGCGGAACTTGGCAAGAGTGGTTATTCGGTTAAATCAATAACGGCCTATCGGGATACCACATCAGACCGAACTTCCGATACTGATCATTCTGCCGGTGATCTTGTTACTTTGAATTATCCTGACCAGTATGAGCAGCTCACTCAGGAGCTACAAATTATTTCACCCAACGACAGTGCTTTCACCTTTGTTGCCGGCCTCTATTATTTTGACGAGCAGGCGACAACAGACCGAACACTTACATTTGGGGCCGACATAGGGGATGCTTTTCTCACTCCAAGCACTGCTCCGTTAGCCCCGCTCGGCTTTGCCTTTGATGGCGCAGCAGCAGGGACCTTTGGTGATGTTGATACTAAAAGTTTGGCAGCATATTTTCATGGCACCTTTGATTTAACCGATAAATTAACGCTTGGCCTGGGTGCTCGTTATACCGAGGAGGAAAAGACCATAGATTACGCGCTGGTAGGTGACATCGTTGATCTGAGCAGCTTTGTAGCGCCGGGCTTTGTAGTTCCTGCAGCTCAACTCTTTGGGCTTGCTATTGGATCTTCTGTAGTCAACGGGCAGACTGTTGCGCAAGTCAATGACAAAAATGACTACAGCGAATTTTCACCGAGTATCAGTTTAAATTATTTGATGAACGACAACACTAACCTCTATGTTAAGTATGCATCGGCGTTTAAAAGTGGAGGTTTCAATGCCGATTTTGTCGATCAGGCGGCAATTGACTCAGGTCTCGCGTTTGATACTGAAACGGTAGACTCCTATGAACTGGGTATGAAAGGGTCTGCCTTAGATAATCGGCTTCGTTATAGTATAGCCGTATTTCAGATGAAATTTGATGATTATCAACTCAATCAAATTAAAGCTGTAGCCGGTGGCTTTACGTCGCCTACCATAGAAAATGCCGCTGAAGTGACCTCCAGGGGCTGGGAGGCAGAAGTTACCTGGCTTGCCACTGACAACCTGCTAGTGCAAGGCTCTGTTGGTAAAACGGATGCTAAGTTTAATAGCTTTCCAGGAGGAGGTTCGCAAGCAGGTGCTGGTGCCGGCGCCGATTTAAGCGGCAATGAGCTGCCGACTGCTCCAGGGCTGTCTGCCGCAATGACTATTCAACATACCCTGCCTTTGGACAAATGGGATGCTGAGTGGGTGAGTCGCCTTGAGTGGAGCTATAGCGATGATTACTATACAACTGCGGACAACACGACTGTAAGCGCTTTTTACGGCCCAGGTGGTACGGTTCCTTTTGGGTTTGTTGATAGCTATTCGTTATTTAATGTCCGCATAGGCATGGAGTCGGAGGGCTGGTCGGCGATGCTTTGGGCGCGTAATTTACTGGATGAAGAATACATAACGGGTGACTTGCGTGATGGCTTAGGAACTATCGTTGACATTCCGGGAGAGCCACGTACTTATGGGGTTGAATTGAGCTATAAATTTTAGTCGCGCAATTTTTTAAAACCGCTATAGCCTAGCACCCGCTGTTAGCGCGGCGGGGCGCTAATCATATTTATTATCTCAGTAAGTTAGTAAAGCTATGTACTTTTAATGCATAGCTTTTTTGTTATAGCGACTTTTAGTCGCGTTGAAAGCAAGCTAGGGGCTTTCAGCCCATAGTCGTTGAATCGGACATTATTCGACTGCAAATAACCGATAACCCTTCAAAACACGTACTGGCAAACCAGTCTAATAGAGTATATGTAATGCGGTATAGTTGGATAAATATTAAAGCTAATATCAAAAATTTATTATTGCTATTTTTAGTCGTTCTATCAGTGATCGTTGCAGTACTGGCTGTGAACACATTTCGATATACTAAAGCGATTGAACAAGATGCCATTGCGAGTGTTAATGCTGAGATAGTACTAACAGACGTTGACGCGGTTAAGCGTTTGGCGAAGGCTATCAGCTTTCCAACAATATATGATCCGAATATCCCTAAGAATATTCAAGCTTTTCATGATTTAGATGCCTATCTAGAAGCAAACTTCCCGCTTACTTTTAACACCATGGAGGTTGAAGTGGTGTCGGAATTAAGTTATTTGATTAAGTGGCAGGGCACCGACAATAGCCTGCGCCCTATGGCGCTGCTTAGCCATAAAGATGTGGTATCTGTGGATCCGGCATCAGAGGCCGACTGGGCCTATCCTCCCTTCTCAGGCACTGTGGCGGATGGTTATATATGGGGGCGCGGCGCATTAGATAACAAATCTGGCGTGCTGGGGCTTCTCGAGGCTGCTGAGTACCTGTTGCAAAAAGGGTTTCAGCCGGCGCGTACCATATATTTTGCCTTTGGACACGACGAAGAAATTGGAGGGAGCGAGGGTGCGGCAAAAATTGCCGAATTATTGGCACAGAGAAATGTTGAACTTGAATTTGTGCTAGATGAAGGCGGTTATCTAATTACAGAAGGAATGCCAGGCGCCGATGGACCTATCGCGATTATCGGTAATAGTGAAAAGGGTTCTTTGAATCTTAAGTTAACAACGCACGATGCCGGCGGACATTCATCTCAACCTCCAACATTAACAGCGGCGGGTAGGCTTGCTCGTGCTGTTCATCGGTTACAGAGCAATCAATTCCCCACCCATTTCGATCATATGGCTAAGTTTTTTCAAGGTATGGGTGATAGCACGCCTTTTATGCAGCGCATGGTTTTTGCCAACGCGTGGTTATTTGAAAGATATGCCGAACATATATTACCTTCAGAGCCTTTTTTGTGGGCAGGCATGAGGACGACTATTGCGCCGACTATGTTGCAGTCAGGCATAAAGAGTAATGTGCTTCCATTGACCGCTGAAGCAGTCATAAATTTTCGTATTTATCCAGGCGAAACCAGCGCTGGCGTGAAGGCGCGGGTAATAGATATTATTGACGACGAACAGGTCCTTGTTCAATCAATGGTATTCCATGAGCCCTCCCCGGTTTCCAGTACCGATTCATTTGCTTTTCAGCAGTTATCTAAAAGTATCCGCCAGTTGTTCCCAGACAAAGACTTATTAATTTTACCCTACTTAGTGGTAGGCGGGACAGATGCGCGTCACTATAATAAGGTATCCATCGATAGTTATCGATTTATAGGCCTGGCAATTACGTCGGATGAGATTAGCGGTTTTCACGGCACAAATGAAAGAATTGCAGTCGAAAGTTATTTGAATGCCATTAAAATATATATTCAATTTATAAAAAATAGTTCGGTTAAGTCGGCGCCATAACGACCTCCAGTTATTAGGTATAAGTGATAATTAATTGAGAGTACAAGCCAATCTGCTTACGCAACCAGATTGGCTTTTTTTACACTGATGGTTAAAAGCGAATTTTTGTACTCCTCCCCATAAATCATGGCTATGATTGCCGGATAACGCATTGGATGTTTAGATTTCCAGTAACAACGGTTGAAAAAGGTTAAGCTACATTTAATTCCATCACACTCTATTCGTAAGCGGCTAACCAACCGCCTTATTGATATTCCAAGGCAGCAATGCCTCAATATCGTCGACAGTTTCTGCCTGGGGTAATAACGTAAAGACTGTTTTCAAATATGCTGACGGATCAAGGTTATTTGCCTTGGCGCTTTCCACCAAACTGTATAAATTT
>JBNMPS010000178.1:0-4879 GCA_051277005.1 Pseudohongiellaceae bacterium | reverse complement strand
CCCGCCATGTTATTAGAGTTTTTATTCAGCATTGCTATGGCTGATGGTGAGCTGCACCCTGCCGAAAAAGAGGTGTTGAGCCAAGTTGCCAGCTATATGGGCATAGGCAGTCGACAGTTTGAGCAACTATTAGCGATGCTAACGGCACAGCAAAAATTTCATCAGGGCGGCTTTAATAACCAAGGTTATCAACAATCTACTAGCGTTAATGATTTAGAGAATGCGTATAAAGCCTTGGGAATTGATAGAGACATTAACGATAAAGACTTGAAAAAAGCCTATCGCAAATTAATGAGTCAGCATCATCCCGACAAATTAATTGCTCAAGGTGTGCCTGAGGATATGATCAGGGTAGCGACAGAGAAGTCGCAAGAGATTCAAGCCGCTTATGAGCTCGTTAAACAATCGAGAAAATAAACATTAGTACTAAGGCTCTACGGGGATAGGGGCACTTAAAATAAGCCACTATTTTAAAGAAGGCGTGAACGCTACTGGTATGAAAATACCTGAGTATTCACTAAGGTTAACTGCTATCAAATACAGCATTAGCTTAGAAATTACGTGGAAGATAAGTACAGCTTGCTTCAAGGGAGAAGCAAGCTGTACTCAGCTCATTTAACAGCGGCCAACGCCTGCTCAACATCGGTAATAATATCGTCGATATTTTCAATGCCTACCGAAATTCTTACTAAGTCTTCACTCACACCAGCGGCCGCTAACTCTTCAGTGTTGAGCTGTCGGTGAGTCGTTGAGGCAGGGTGGCAAGCTAAAGATTTAGCATCACCAATATTCACCAGGCGCAAAATCATTTGCAGAGCATCAATAAACTGCGCGCCAGACTTAGAGCCGCCCTTTATACCAAAGCTTAAAATGCCAGAGGCCTTACCCCCGGTAATCCGTTGGCAGGTTTCAAAATAAGGACTGTCTTTAAGGGCTGCATAGTTAACCCACTCAACTTTATCGTGATTTTGTAAATAGGCTGCTAACTTCTCGGCATTTTCGCAGTGGCGCTCCATGCGCAGGCCTAAGGTTTCTAAGCCTTGCATGATATTGAAAGCGCTTTGCGCAGAAAGTGCAGCACCAGTATTGCGCAGTGGCGCAACACGACAGCGGCCTATGAAGGCAGCAGGCCCTAATGCTTCTGTAAACACCACGCCGTGGTAAGACGCATCGGGCTCGTTTAAAACGGGGAATCGATCTTTATTGGCTACCCAGTCAAAGTTGCCTGAATCAATAATAATACCGCCAATGGTAGTGCCGTGGCCGCCGATATATTTTGTCAACGAGTGAATGACGATATCGGCGCCCAATTCAAAAGGGCGGCATAAATAAGGGCTGGCAACCGTGTTATCAACAATTAAAGGCACGCCATGTTTGTGGGCAATGTCTGCCAACTTAGCAATATCAACGATATTACCCGCAGGGTTGCCAATAGTTTCGCAAAATACCAACTTGGTATTTTCATCAATGGCATCTTCAAAGCCAGCAAAGTCATCGTGCGACACCATGCGTGCTTCTATGCCTTGTTTGGGCAGAGCATGGGCAAATAAGTTATAAGTGCCACCATATAGCTGGCTGGTGCTCACAATATTAGAGCCAACTTCACAAATACATTGGATGGCGTACGTGATCGCTGCCATTCCTGAAGCCACACATAAAGAGGCTATTCCGCCTTCCATAGCAGCTAATCTTTGTTCCAGCACATCGTTAGTGGGGTTCATGATGCGGCTGTAAATATTGCCTGGCACTTTTAAATCAAATAAGTCAGCACCGTGTTGCGTGTCATCAAAGGTAAACGATGTAGTTTGATAAATAGGGACTGCCGCAGCTTTGGTTGTGGCTTCAGATTTATAGCCGTGGTGTAAGGCGAGAGATTCGAGCTTCATAATATTAAACCTTTGTTTTGTGTGGTGAGGTCAACTTTTGTTATAGAATCTTTTAAAGCCTTCAATACTAAAGCCGTTCATCCGCTTTTTGCCCATTAATATAATGGGCACAGATTGGCCGCCTAGAGCTGTATATTCACGTTTTGCTTTGGGGTTTTTATCAATATCTAATTCGTCAAAGGGAATACCTTCGGCAATAAAATAACGTTTAGCCTTTTTACAAAAACCACACCACTCAGCAGAGAATAGCTTAAGTTTACGGCTGGTATTAGAGGCGGCAGTGCCATATGACAGATGTTGATAACTATTGGTTTTAATCGTAATGGTTTCGACTTGCTGTTGCTTATCTGCCGTATCACTAAAGTGAACCCGGCCATTACTGTCGGTCCATTTAAAAATGTCGGCAGAGCAGCAAGCGCTAAAAATTAACAGCCACAAACAATACTTAAACATGAACGGCATATTTCCTAATTCGACAAGAAATTATTTTTATCCCAATGGCCTATCAATACGCTTTAAGCTCCGCAGGCGGTTAGCAGCCACAGGTTTTATGTGTAAATAATAGCGTTTTTAGGCCTGGCAGACCTTACAAAACCCAAAAATAAAACCACCCATATAAGTTGGAGTAGTCCCGCTCATGGGTTATCCCTTTGACTTTTGAGTTTTTGCAACCGTTTCTGCAAGTTCTTTTTCTTGAACTTCATCAATCGCCACTTCATCTTCTGAGAATATTCCTGCGTTGGGGTCGTTGTAAACATCTATATTAAGTTTACCTTCGCTTTTAGCAACGACTGTCGAAACAATGGCATCACCAGAAACATTGACCGCCGTTCGAGCCATATCCAAAATACGATCAACACCAAGAATTAACCCTATGCCTTCTAAAGGTAAATTAACTTGGGCAAATACCATTGAGAGCATAATCAAACCTACGCCTGGTACACCAGCGGTTCCAATCGACGCTAATACAGACATTAATATAACCGTTAAGTAACCGGCAATACCCAAATCTATGTTGTAGATGTTGGCGATAAAGACTGTCGCGACACCTTGCATAATGGCGGTGCCATCTAGGTTAATGGTGGCTCCAAAAGGTACGGTGAATGATGCGACGGAATTATCAACGCCTAGGCGTTTCGTAACTGCTCTTAACGTAATGGGAATGGTTGCATTAGAGCTAGACGTACTAAAAGCAAATAATTGTGGGCCTCTGATTTTTCTTAATAAAATAATTGGGTCAAGTCGCGCGAATATAATCAATACCGACTGTAGTGTGACGAATAGATGAAACAGTAGTGCGCTGATCAAGACTAAAACATAACCGAGTAATTGAGCCAAAAGCTCTGTGCCTAGAGTCGCCATTGCCTTTGCCAGTAAACAAAACACGGCGTAGGGGGCTAGGGTCATTATAATCCCGACCATTTTCATCATGACTTCGTTGAGCAATTCAGCTGATGCCACTAATGATTTAGCTTTTTTGCCAACAAGAAGAATACTCACGCCAACTAATATGGCGAAAAATATGATCGAAAGCATATCCCCGTTGGCCATCGCTTGAATCGGATTGTTGGGAATAATATCGATAAATACATGAGAAAGAGCGGGGGGCTCTTGGCCGATAAACTTGGAGTCCGTAGTAGCATTCATTCCTTTGCCGATGCCTAGTCCGGCAGCGATCGCTATGGATATAGTGACCGCTATAGCTGTGGTTAACATATAAAGGAAAAAAGATTTAGTGCCGATTCTGCCCAGTAGCTTTATATCGCCTATGCCGCAGACGCCGCATATCAGAGAGAATAAGACCAAGGGAACAACTAGCATTTCGAGAGAATTAAAAAACATTTTGCCAATAGTATGAAATAATCCATTAACTAAGTAGTCGTTAATAACGGAGCCTTCTCCGTTTAATCCTCCTAGGTTGATAGCAAGTCCTACGAGTATACCTGCGGCCATGCCAATCAGTACTTTTGTTGTCAAATTCATACTTCAATCTTTTGTTGTCATTGGGTCGAAGCCCCTAGATATAAGAGCTTGATGGATATTCTTCCAATTACTAAACATACCAAACAGACTAGTTCATTTCTTTAAATAATTCCAAAATTGGTTTTTTACCGAACCAATACGGTTTAAAAATAAATGTGTGTTATTTCCTTCTATTTTAAAAATTTATGGTATTGTTTATTTTGAGTTAGGATGTTTATGAGAGCGGACAATAAGTAACGACACTCACTAGTCAGCATTGTACTCTATTTATTACTTAAAAATTCACCCTGCATTTTGAGAGATGACGCTTTGTGGTTATACCTTTGAGGTATAAGGGCTGAAGTGAAAAATAAGTTGTCGGGATAAGTGCGCTTAGCGATTGTGAATTTTTAGACACTGGTTTCAACTTTAAAGTTCATGAGAATAGATTGAATAAGCCATTCAGTAACAAGCCTCGTGAACGAGCTGCCGCAGGATAATGGGCTAGAGCGGTATAAGCGATTACTTGGTGGTTCGTAACGATTGCAGCCCGCGATTCACCTTTTGCAGATGCTCGCGAATATCGGGGCCTTTGGCTTTGGAGACGCCCACCGCTAAAATGTCGATGACTGCCATATGTGCCATGCGTGAGGGCAGCGGCGTGTAGTTTTCGGTATCTTCTTCTACGTCGATGTGCAGTGCAATATCACATTGTTGGGCTACAGGGGTGTTACTAGGTGCGAGGCCAATAATGGTCGCGCCGGATTCTTTCACTAGCGACATGGCGTCTAGCAATATTTGAGTACGGCCAGACTGTGAGATGGCAACCACTACATCTTCGTCGGTTAGTGACATGGCCGACATGGCCTGTATGTGCGGATCAGAATACGCCGAAGACGGAATCTGCAAACGGAAGAACTTGTGCTGTGCATCCGTGGCCACCGGACTTGAGGCCCCAAAGCCATAAAACTCTACTCGCCTTGCTAGCATCAATGCGGCTACGGCTTGCTCAATGCTGTACACATTAATGC
>JBNMPS010000177.1:0-4933 GCA_051277005.1 Pseudohongiellaceae bacterium | reverse complement strand
ATACATTATCCGCAATTTCATATGCAAGCCTGTATCACAGGTATTAACTTAATCCGTTTGTACAATCCAATTAAACAGTCCCAAGAAAAAGATCCCAAAGGTGACTTTATTCGAAAGTGGTGCCCGGAACTAACGGAACTACCCACTGAGGTTATCCATCAACCTTGGCAACTCACACAAATGGAACAGCAAATGTACGATGTTCACATAGGCGTTGACTATCCAATGCCCATTATTGATTTTGAGGCAAGCGCCAAAGCTGCCAGAGATAAGTTATGGGCGTTCCAAAAACGTGATGATGTAAAAGCAGAGGGACGACGTATACTGAGACGTCACACCTTGCCAAATCGTCCCAAGAATATGTGACCTATTTAACAACATACTACCGCCTTATATGATGGGAATATTTTGTCTGTAGTATAAAACCTCTAGATACGGAGAGCTCTTTTGAATATTGATTTGTCATTACCACCACAATTTCCCAAGCCTACTTTATTTGATATTTTACGAGAAGTTAGAGCGCCTTTTGAATTTGCTTCAGTTGCGCTCCATGTTCATGCTTTAAGTAAAGCACCTAAAGGTAATGGACGAGCGGTGATGTTAGTGCCCGGCTACTTAGCGGATGATTACTCGATGCGCCCACTTGGTGCATACCTTAAGTATCTTGATTACGATGTCTATTACACCGAGTTAGGCCGAAATATGGGCAAGGTCAACACTGATATGATGCGATTGGGAGACCGTGTTGAATCAATATCTAAAGACTTGCACGATGAAAAGGTAACCTTGATTGGTTGGAGCCTCGGTGGTGTGCTTACCCGTGAAGTTGCACGTTTATTTCCTGATGTTGTTCAAGAGGTATTAACTTTAGGTACACCTATCGTTGGTGGCCCTAAATTTACGTCAGTGGGTAAAAGATATGCCAAAGCAAACAATATTGACTTAGAGAAATTCGAACTAGACGTTCATCAACGTAATTCTATCGGTTTAACTCAGCCTGTGACTTCAATTTATAGCAAATCAGACGGTGTGGTTGGCTGGCAGGCGTCGGTCGATATATACAATCAGCAAGCTATTAATATCGAGGTTAATGGCTCTCATATAGGATTGGGAGTTAACCCAAAAGTGTGGCTGACCATTGCTGATATTTTAGGAAAATGATCCGTGCAATATAATTACATGACATGCGTGGAGCCGTTAACGTGAGTCATGTTAAAATTCGCCTTTGAATATGTCGAACTCCAGAATGTGCTCGCATTCAGCCCTGTAGATTGAACGTTAACAAAACGTTACTAGACCGCGACTGATTAAAGACCTAGAAAGTGATCATTTTCCGTTATTTGCTGTTGCACAACGTCTATTAAATAAAAAACCATAGGAACTCTAACTAATATGCCATCTCGTTTATTCACTTTAATCTGTGTTCTTGTCTCTTTTTTGATACTTACACTCCCTGCTTCTGCACAATACCGCGGTGCGGATCGCCCACGTATCGTTGTGGTTGAAAGGCTAAGTTTTGAATATGAGACGTCAACGATAGAGGCTGTTGGTTCAGCACAGGCAATTCGTTCTGTGACACTTTTTGCCAGTGTTTCAGATGAAGTAATATCTATAAATTTTGTGCCGGGACAGGCTGTAAAAAAAGATGATGTTTTACTCGAAATAGACAGTAGGTTGCAAGATTTCAATATGCAGCGTGCAGCGATTGAATTAGAAGATGCCCAGAAAAATCTTAATAGAGTTAAAAATAGCTTTAAAAAAGGTGCTGTGACTGAGCGTGTAGTTGATGATGCCAACACCCTATTTAAGTTGGCCAACATTAAGCAGCTCGAAGCTAAAAAAAATAAAGAAGACCGATTAGTGCGCGCACCTTTTGATGGCATTCTGGGATTAACGGATGTTGAGGCTGGAGATCGCATCACCCCACAAACTGAAATAACCACCTTAGATGACAGAACCAGACTTTTTGTTAATTTTGTCGCGCCTGAACTGGCGGTGTCTTATTTGATGGAAAAACCTACGGTTCAGTTGCAGCCTTGGACTGACAGATTGACTCTATTACCCGCAAAAGTGGCTGAGGTTGACTCCCGAGTAAGCCTGCAAGACAGAACGATACGAGCAAGAGCGCTGCTGGATAATCAAAACGATGAGTATCGTCCGGGTATGAGTTTTCGAGTGACCTAGAAGTACGTGGTGAATTATATATAGCGCTCACAACAAGAGATTATTGACGAATTACGTCCCATGTTATCTCAAGTAGCAGGCGCGCCCGGCCTTGCATTTGGTAGTAATAGCCTAAATTTAAGGGGCTTTGGTGGCGGTTTTGAAATTGCCTTGATCGGCGATAATTATCTAGAAATTTATCAAGCCGCCCTCGATTTTTCTAAACAAATTGAAGATACCTTGCCAGCGTTAGGCAGAGTTGAGATTTCTTACGAGCCGACTCAACCGCAATTAAGAGTCCGTATAGATAGACGCCGAGCAGAAGAGTTAGGGGTCGCCTTTGATGACGTATCACGCTCTTTACGTGCGGCAATAAACGGCGATGATATTGTAGATTTAAATGTAAGCGATCAAGCTGTGCCTATCATTTTACAATCAAGTAACCGCAACTCTTTAAACCCTTCCAGTATTCTGAATCTATTTGTCAGCTCGACTAAAGGCGGTTTAGTCCCACTTTCAAGCGTGGCCTTCGTTACTGAAGAAGGCGTAGCAGCCGAATTAGAGCGGCATGCTCAGCGCCGTGCCATTGAATTAGAAATGGAGTTACCCGCTGAAATCAATATTGAAGAAGCGGTTACCTCCATTAGAGAATTAGCTAACAACACACTACCAGCCGGTATCGGAGTGGTGTTTTTAGGTGAAGCCCTAACCTTTCAAGAAACCAATCAACAAGTCATGCTGACCTACTTATTGGCATTTTTAATTGTACTGTTGGTGTTAGCTGCACAATTTGAAAGTTTTAACAGTGCTTTTGTCGTGATGTTAACCGTACCCTTTGGTATTGCTGCGGCTATCTATGCGCTTTATTTTACTGGCACATCAATCAATATTTACTCGCAAATTGGCTTAGTGATGCTGATTGGTTTACTGGCCAAAAACTCAATTTTGGTGGTGGAATTCGCCAATCAATTACGTGATGCTGGCATGGACGTTAAAGAAGCCATTATTGAAGCGGGTAAAGTAAGACTGCGGCCAATAATGATGACACTGGTATCTACCATTTTAGGCGGCTTGCCCCTTATTCTATCAACTGGTGCAGGTGCTGAAGCACGCAATGCCATAGGCTGGGTAGTATTCGGCGGACTAGGTTTAGCAGTGGTCTTCACCCTATTTTTGACCCCAGTGTTGTATTACGCTTTTGCACGCTTTACCAAACCTAAAGCGGATGAAGAGAATCGCTTGAACCTTGAGTTGGAAGCGGCGCAGAAGCAGTTGTAGGGAAAGTCATAACTCTAAACCCTAGTTGAGGGTAGTTATGACCGTCTTGTTAATTAACGCCATGTTGCTTACTCCTTTAATTTTTAAAAGAAGAAAAGATGATCTGAAAAAACGAGAAGATTTCATTTGTTATGCTGTTGTAATACACAGTTGATTTTAGCCTGAGGTATTCCGTTATTGATTACAGCGTTTCGAACAGCACCTAACTTAATCCCAGCACCTCTTCCATTTTTTACGCCAATTACAGGGGCGTTTGCATGCTGAGAACTTTGATAAATATTTTTTGGTTCTCCTTGTTTGCTTTAAGCGCCTGTAGTCAACTAAAGTGTCAGGAAAATATACAGTTGTAATGAGTGGCTTTTAATAGGGATTATGTAAGATTCTGATTGTATTCAACAAAATATTAGTGGTACATATCTTGCTTAAAGAGTGAGCGGCGGTCTTTGATGTCTTGTTGATGTTAAACGGAGTAAGACGAGTTTAATCTTAAAATAAAAAGGGTATGGATAAATATGAATAACAATACAATAAATCGCTTTAAACTTGCATTAGGGGCACTCACACTATTAGTTGCATCAAGCGCTGCGACAGCCAGTATCATCGTGCTTGATTTTGAAGGGATCGGAGACCAAGCAAACATTAATGATTTCTATAATGGTGGAACCGACAGTGACGGTAACTCTGGCGTCGATTTTGGTATTTCATTTGGTAGCGACGCGCTTGGGCTTATAGATATTGATGTTGGTGGTAGTGGTAATACTGCCAATGAGCCGTCGGGCGAAACTGCGATGTTCTTTTTAACAGGAACTGCAATATTAAATTACGCAGCTGGTTTTGATACCGGCTTTTCTTTCTTTTACTCGGCTGGTGTTGAAGCATCAGTCAATGTGTTCGATGGATTGGATGGAACTGGTAACTTACTTGCTTCCCTTGATTTAGGCATTCAGAATAATGATAGTTGTTCTGGTGATCCAACTGGCTTCTACTGCAACTGGACGGCAGTGGGGGCGAGTTTTGTTGGCACCGCGGTGTCAATCGATTTTGGTGGGACAGCGAATTTCGTGATATTCGACGATATTACTTTCGGATCTTCTGATGCTGGAGATAGTACTGATGTGCCTGCACCAGCAAGCTTTTTGTTAATGACTTTGGGCTTGGGTCTATTGGTAAGAAATCGCAAACGTCAAAGTTAAATTGATTATATTTCTTAATATTAAAAACGATGCTATTTAGCATCGTTTTTGTTTCAGGTACAAATGAATAATTTGGCTCACTGGTTATGAAGGCGTATTTGTGAATCATATTGATACTATTTTATTGTTTAAATCAGCTGGTATTCCCGAAGTCATATTGCGATTTTGAAAGTTAATTTTACTAGATTTTTGCCCGCTCTGGGGTATCAGAAAAAAGGTTGGCAATAACGACTTACGGTAAGGTGCGCTATCAACTAAAAACATCCTACCGTGACGGCACCACCGGTGACCGGCGCAGT
>JBNMPS010000176.1:0-4985 GCA_051277005.1 Pseudohongiellaceae bacterium | reverse complement strand
CCTCCCCGAAGAATTATCACACCACAGAGCCATGACAATACGCTGGCGGCTATATGTAATGGCAGCAAAAGTCGTTAAAAGCGGTCGACAACTTTTCGTAAAATTGCAATTAAAAAATCAGCAACTATTAGTGCAAGTGCTAGCAGCACTTGGGAGGTTTGAGCCGCCGCCTATATAAATTACCCCCCCTAAAATGTAAACACGGGATAGGTTCGCCCAAAATTCGAGATGTAGACGTGCAATGCCTAGAGAAGTCAAAAATCAACTAGTGGCCGGTTGTTTTTTGATCTCTCCGGAGGGGTTTCGATAAGATTTCCCTCATTTTGAGTTTGAATTTAGATAGCTTACCGCTTTTCTAACTGAGGTCAGCCTCCTATGTAGGGAGTTGGGATGATATATATATAGTTGCCAATTGGTGCATTCTGCTATACATTAGCGCCCGTCCTGTGCCTGCACAGGGTTACGGTGAGGTGTCCGAGTGGCCGAAGGAGCACGCCTGGAAAGTGTGTATACGCAAGTATCGTGGGTTCGACTCCCACTCTCACCGCCATTTATTTATTGCCCCAGTAAGCCAATCTTTTCTTTCCAGCCCTATTCAAACGACGGCGTTAATGGCTCAAAAATTGACGCTTTAACACTAGCTTAGCTAATGCATTAACCTCATTACTCATTTGTTTACGCATTAGGCGTTGCTGTTCAACGGTTATCCGATCATAACGCAAAGCCACGTAAAATCGTGTGGCCGACTGTAAGTGACGTATGGCTGACTTCTTCAGATCATAACCACTACGCTCAACGCGGCGCACATAATCGATTGGGCCTTCGTAAGGCTGCCTTTCAACACCCATTCGAGACATTAGCGCGCAAAGTTTTTGGTATTTTTTTTCTTCATAACTTAACGTTGAATTAAACAAACGTTTTAAATAATCAAACATTATCCATGCTATTAAGGGCAGCAAGACGATGGCAAAAAAACCAAAAATGCGTGGCGTACTTACCTCCCCCAATAGCTGCTGTAAAAAAACCAGTTGCGTATCTCCTTTATACTGCAAGACCATGTTTGCCCAGCGATAATCTAACTCGTCGAATTTAAGACGTAAATAATTAACCCACGCTAGATGCTTAAATCGAATGGCAGACAAAGGCATTTGGGCGTTAAATTGTGCTGCCGTCGACGGTAAATCATGCACACTGTTAAGCACCCTATCTGGTGCTACTTGCAACGTAGGATCAACCCTAACCCATCCCTTGCCAGCCAACCAAACTTCTGCCCATGCGTGGGCATCAAATTGATGAACCAGTACCGTTGATGTTAGCGGATTAATCTCACCACCCAAATAACCGCCAACGACACGAGAAGGTAAACCAGCGGCTCGCATTAAAAAAACAAAGCTGCTGGCATAATGGCCGCAATAACCTACCCGGCTATCAAATAAAAACTCATCAATGCTATTTTTTCCTAATTGCGGAACATGTAATGAGTAATAAAATTTTTGTTGAGCGAAGTAAGCTAAGATGGCGCTAACATAGGCCTCATCTGAGGCTAATTTTGAATACTCAGCATTAGCAAATCGTCTAGCCCTAGGGTTACCCTTACCGGTAAGCTTAGTTTCTTTACCTCGCAGCCATTGTGGTAATTGCTCTCTTCTCTTTATATTAATGTCACTCTCAACGCGATAAGAGATACGCTCAAATATATTATGTTTATATGCCAATAAATAATCGTTAGTCGTTGATACACCCTGTGAGCTGCTAGTAGCCACGGCCAGTGAAAATAATAATGGTCGATGACTTGGCTCTTGAATAATAGTATATCGATAATCTACACCGTCAGAACTTTTTTTATCATCAGGTCGATATTGCCTATTTTGAAAAAGATCCTCGTTTTGACGCCATGACCTACCATCAAAATCTGAAAGGACAACACCCCGCCAGTACATTTCATTTTTATTTGGCGGGGTATTTTCGAAGGTTGCCCTAAAAGCTAATGAGCTGTCTTTGGTTAACTGCGTTATATCACCCGGCGATAAAACATTGCCCACGCCCACGCTAGCCTGTTGATTGGGCAAGGTAATCTGCCAAAATGGCTCAAAACGCGGGAACACAAGAAACAAGACGATCATCAATGGCACCGTTTGTACAAATATAATCAATGATTTTTTGATATCGAAAAAAGAATATTTTGACTCTACGCTAAAGTGCAGTGACTGCATCGTCATAGTAATAGCCGGTAAACATAAAAACAAATAAAGCGAATAGAGAAGGCTTTGTTCATAGAGAAAAGTAACCGCTATCAACAAAAAACAGAGTAAACAGAGTAGTAAACAATCCCTTTTACGTTGGCACTCAACTAACTTTAAAGAAAATGCCACCAACAATAATGATGTGGTTGCCTCTAAACCGATTAAAGTACCAAAGCTATAGTAAACAACTAAGAAACCAATAAGTACTACGGTTGTTTTTAGATAGCCACCAGGGTGATTAAATATGCCTCGATAAATTTGAAAACGCCAAAACACACACGCCACATACCCGAGTAATAGCCAAACAGGCAGGTACTTAAGTAACGGTAAAATAACTAATAGTTGAGCCAGTAACAACCACAGTAGGGACGCTCTGGGCATTTGCCATTGAGTCAGCATGATGTTAACCCGTCCGCTTATACAGCGCTAAAGAGCTAAGCAGAGCGTTAGCAAAAGCCGTACCATTATCAGGCCCGTAAGTGGCGTTGTCGATGGTGACAGAAAATTGAATGGGTTGATTTTTAAGCTGTATAACCCAGTAACAAAGACTCGAAAGCCTAGCCTCAACATCCCCCGAAAAACTATTCAAATTTAATGTAAGTTGCCGCGAGGTTTCCGTTCCAAATTCCTTGGTATACATGCCCTGGCCTTTTGCATAGCCAGGCCAATGTACTTTTTTTAAAGAATCACCTAATGCATAACGCTTAAAGCCATAGAAGTCGTCATTGCCAGCGGTAGCTATAAGCTCACCCTCTTGCTGCCCTTGGGAATAATCTTGTGGTGGTAGCGGGCATTTAAGGGGTGCGGGATAAACCAAGGCGTCGACGTCGAGCAGTAGCCATGTCCACGTTCGGTATAAACCAAAGGGATAGAATGACTCAATCAATAATCTTGGAGGCATGAATTTACCACGCGCAATAGCCCGCAAATGCAGTTGAACACGTCTTTCTTCTTTCTGAGACACATTGATTGCATCTACTCTACTCCCATCCCATTGAGCTAATACAGAATAATGCCGAGATTGATTTGGCGAGCTAAATCGCAGCTCAACCTGAACACTATCCCCAACGAAGGTGTTATTTGACCTAATTGACTCTATTTTTAAACCTGATAAATTTTTATAACTATGCAGCAAAGTAACCACAAATAATGAGCAAAGAAAAAACAACAGCGCAAATACCATATTGTTTTGATAGTTAACAGCCATTAATAAAAGTAATATCAACAGAAAGCAGAAGGCAAAACCGGCTTTGGATAAAAAAATAAATATGCGGCGATTATTTAAAATATAACTTCGTTGTGCGGGGATGCGTTTATTAAGCCAGTTTTTGTACCGTGCCTGTAAGTGCTGCCTAAGTGATAAAATCATTTATCAAACCTCAAAAAACACTAAGCGTTTATTACGGGGACTTCTTGTAGAATTTTTTGACATATTGCTGGCACGTCACCACGAAAATCCGGCGAATGATTGATCCGATGTTCAACGACAGAAGGCATAACCATCTGCACATCTTCAGGCACAACGTGCCCTCTGCCATTCATTAGTGCCCAGGCTTTGGCGCATCGTAATAAGGCCAAAGCACCTCTAGGTGATACGCCGCAATAGATATCTTTATGCTGCCGAGTATAATCTACTAGACGTTGAACATAGTCGATCAAGTCATCAGAGCAGTGCACATCTTTAACTGTAGTTTGAATAGCGAGCAGTTGTTGGTGATCAATACAGCATTGTAGTGTTAGTAATTTATCCCGTGAGTCATCACCAAGAAACAGCTTTCGCTCCGCCTCGCGACTAGGATAGCCTAAAGAGATGCGCATCAAGAACCGGTCTAATTGTGATTCAGGTAATGGATAAGTCCCGGCTTGACTGGCTGGATTTTGAGTTGCAATAACAAAGAAGTTTTGTGGCAACGGACGAGTTTCACCATCAATGGTTACCTGCCCTTCTTCCATCGCCTCTAATAATGCACTTTGTGATTTAGGCGTCGTGCGATTAATTTCATCCGCTAAAAAAACTTCTGAAAATATTGGCCCAGGCATAAACTGGAACTTAGCGCTATCGCGGTTAAATATCGACACGCCCAAAATATCAGCCGGTAATAAGTCGCTAGTAAATTGGACACGGCTAAATTTGAGTCCTAAAACTCTTGCCAAGGCATTTGATAGCGTTGTTTTACCCATGCCTGGCAAGTCTTCAATAAGCAGATGACCCTGAGCAATAAGGCAGCACAACGCTAAGCGAACCTGCTTATCTTTACCCAGCAACACCGTACCTACTTCAGCCACGGCCTTGTCTATCAATTTATGCATATAATCTCCTTGGTGCCTAAGACCTAAAAAAGACCACAACGCCAAGTAGCCTATAAATTGTACACGGGTGCTCTAAGATTTTTACAAGCGGTCTAGCGCGGTTTTAAATGCCTGCATAAGATCTTCTGCTTCTTCGATACCTACCGAACAGCGAATCATTTGGTCACTAATGCCAAATGCTGCACGATTTTCTGCGCCCATCTCAAAAAATATAGTCGTTGCCATTGGCAAAGCAAGGGTTCTATTGTCACCCAAGTGAGTTGCATTGATAATCAAGTCAATATCATTTAAAAGCGCTGCACATGAATATTCAGCTTTTAGATCGAAACTTAATATAGCCCCAAAATATTTAAACCATTCTTTAGCTTTAACATGCTGCGGGTGCGATGACAAACCCGGGTAATAGACTTGATCTACTTTATCATGAGCCTG
>JBNMPS010000175.1:0-5143 GCA_051277005.1 Pseudohongiellaceae bacterium | reverse complement strand
TTTAGCTTCTCCCAAAACTGACGATACTCTGAACTAGCGGCATAGCTGGGATCGGCAAACAGACTATGGTGTTTACCGCGTATTTCATTAAGCGTGTAGCCCAGCGTATTAAGGAAGTTATCATTAGCGGTAATAATAGTGCCGTCTATATTGAATTCAATAACGGCCTGTGATTTACCAATAGCGTCAATCTGCCCTGCAGAATTAGCCTATTGTAATTTTGCAGCGGTAACATCGGTGGCATACTTCACCACTTTGAAGGGCTTGCTATTCATGTCAATAATGGGATTATAAGAGGCATTGATCCAAAATTGACGTACTGAATATTGATATCTCGATCAATGATCACTACGTAAGCGCAGCATCAACCACATCTATATTTCCTCGCTGATCTGATATTGCAAATAGTTATTTGCAAAGATTAGCGGGTCATTTTATAGTGATTTCCGGTTCAGGATGAACCTACTGCAAGGAAGGTATTCTCAGGATGAGAGCCCATAAAGGATTTAGGGCATTGCCAAGACGGCGATTGCCTTCCTGCTTTTACGCTCCCGCTCCGGGAAGCAACGCATCAATATCTTCTAAGTTTTTAGCCTGCGGCAATAACGTAAACACCCTCTTAAGAAAGGTATACGGCTCTATATCATTGGCTTTGGCCGTTTCAATTAAGCTATACAGATTTGCACTGGCATGAGCGCCCGCCTGGCTGTTAGCAAACAACCAATTTTTTCGGCCAATGACAAACGGACGGATTGAATTCTCCGCGCGATTATTATCGATCGGCCATGCACCATTCTCTGTATAGGCACTCAACCTATCCCATTGGTTATTTAGGTAGTTTATCGCTTTGCCCAAGGTGGTTTTGGGTGGCGTATTGCCCAAGGTTTTTGTTAACCATTTTTTCAGCTTATCAATTTCAGGTTTTGATTGCGCCTGCCGTATGGCATAGCGTTCATCTGCTGTTTTATCTTTGGCTAATTGTTCGTAACGATAGAGTTTTTGGATAAATGCCAAAGCTTGATCCGCTTTGCCGGTTTTTCCTTTCGGCTGCTGACGCTGGGCATCAACAAACTTACGCCTAGCGTGTGCCCAGCAACCTAAGCGGGTGAGTTGATTACTGTTACATATTGCTGAGTAACCTTCATAGCCATCCACCATAAGTGCGCCATTAAAATCACTAAGTAAATACTGAGGGGTATCGCCACTGCGGCTAGCGCTGTAGTGGTAAAGGATGATGTTTGTACTGGCCTGCATGGCTGCGGTCACCCACATATAGCTTTTACTTTGAGCGCTCTTACCTGGCTCGTTCAAGACTTGCAGGGGCGTTTCATCCATATGTAAGACCGGCTGTTCACAAGCAATTTCGTGCAAACGATTAATCAAGGGTTGCACTAAGGTTCCCAATTTAATCATCCAACTGGCCAGCGTTCCTCTATCCAATTCAACACCAATGCGTTTGAACATAGTAATCTGACGGTACAGCGGCAAAGCATCACAATATTTGCTGACAGCGACATGTGCCAGTAAGCCCGGAGCGGCAATCGATTTTTCAATCGGCTGTGCCGGTTTGGCTGCGGTAACGAGGTATTGCTCACAGCAGGGGCAGGCATATTTTTTACGCAGGTGACGTAATACGGTTATTTTGGCCGGGATAATATCCAGCTGTTCGCTGGATTCTTCGCCAATGCACTTAAGCGCCGTATTATCATGGGGGCAAAACTTTTCGCTTTCGGGCAGGTCGTGAACAATCTCTTCACGGGGAATGTCGGCGGGGATAGAAACACGTCGTTGTTTTTTTCGGGTATGGGTAGGGACAACGATATCGTTATCAGCACTAGGGGATTCATTCGGATCGGCTTCCGCTTCGTTGAAAAGGTTAATTTGATCAACGGAACCTTTTTCGCTGGAGGCGCCAAATTGTTTATGGCGCAACGTTTTAACCATCTCCTCGAGCAGTTGAATACGTTGGTCTTTTTTTTCAATCTGTTGATCTTTATCATCAAGCGCTTGCTTGAGAAAAGTATTTTCAGTATTGAGTGTGTCTGCGTTTTCCATGCGGATATTTTACCAAAAAAAGACACTAAACCCGAGCTAAATTAGCTATAAACAAGTGCTTTATGCGCATTCATTTGTCGGATATCAAAGCCGCGAAGCAGCCAGCTAAACTGCTCTTCATTTAAGGTAATAACATCACGTGAATCTTTCTTTGGCCACTTAAACTTTTCTTTTTCTAGCCGCTTATACCACAAACAAAAACCGCTGTTATCCCAGTAGAGAACTTTAAGCTTGTCACGGCGGCGGTTACAAAACACAAACAAGGCTGAGTCATAGACCGATAACCCCATCCCTTGCTCAACAATCAAGCTGAGCCCATCAATAGCTTTACGAAAATCCACCGGTTCGCGGTGTAGATAAACAGCACCCACATCCACAAAGGTTTTCATGCCAGTGCCTTCATAAGCGAAGCTAGCCAGACGGTTGATACCCCGGCTGGAAGATAAAGTTGGCCGCTGCCATATCGGAGGGTTAGGCTGGGTGATTTATCATCTGGCGCCTTTATACTCGGCGGATTGGCTCTAACAAAGGGTGATGGGTTGATACTTTTTAAATATTTGGTACGGTGATAGTAAAAGTATTTAACTTTGATATTTTTCTCACGACAAAATGCTGCGATGCTTACGTCGCTTTGCTGTTGCTCTTTGATGAACGCTAACCACTGTGCCTTATCGTGCTTCATTGTTACTTGCTCCGGAATGATTTGAGCTAGTAGCTTATCGACAGTGAGTTATTACTGGTAGGGTGTGGTTGGTGCGGCGCTTACATCACTACGGCCGTATTGGATTGTTCCATAGCGCCTTTATAAAAATCAGTATTACTGTCACTCATGCTAGTTTCCTTGAGGGTACTTCTATATTAGGTTCTGATTCGTTATTAGATAGCGGCGGATTGGCGCTGCACTTTTATTACCCGGCTATTAAAGTGGCTAGCCCTAAACGGGATTGTAATAATGTATCTGCCGAGAGCCTAAAATCTTTAGCTAATCTTTAAATTGGCTGAATATCACTCACCATAAACTGCACAGATTCATTGCCCCTAAACTCATTAACATCCAATTTATACACCACATTAACGCTATTTGCCTGTGCGTTAGGCCAAAGTTTGGTATCAACATTAAACGCAATGCCATCAATCATCACCCCGCCTTTTTCCTCTGTAGATAGCACTAACTTCAAATGCTTTTCACCGACGAGTCTCTGTTGCTGCAAATAGAACTGACCTTCAAATAAAGGCTCAGGGAAATGTTGCCCCCAAGGTGCGGCCTCTCTAATGTGGTGTGCAAGCTTAAGATTAAAATCTGATGATGATAAAGAGCCATCAGTTAATAACACTGCCTGCAAATCGTCTTCCGTTAATTGCCTACGAACTTCTCCATCAAAGGCCTGCACAAAAGCTGGATAATTCGCTTTTAGTAACGTCATTCCCGCCGCCATAGCATGGCCACCAAACTTTGATAGTAAATGAGGGTGTTTAGCGGCAACCGCATCTAAGGCATCGCGAATATGCAAACCTACAATCGAGCGAGCAGAGCCTTTTATTTCTTGTTCGCCACCCTTATTTTCAGCGTCGGCAAACACAATTACAGGCCGGTGATATTTATCTTTAATACGCGACGCTAAAATACCAATAACGCCCTGATGCCAATCAGACTGATAAAGACACAAACCATAAGGCATTGCCGATTCATCTAATTCCAGCTTTGCCATATCCTTTAAGGCCTCCTGCTGCATGCCCGCCTCTATGGCACGTCTATCATGATTAAGTTCATCCATTTGCACCGCTAACTCACGCGCCTGGTATTCATTGTTGGCCAATAGGCACTGAATACCGATACTCATATCATCCAAGCGGCCAGCCGCATTTAAGCGTGGGCCAACGGCAAAGCCAAAATCTGCACTCACCAAACGATGCAGTGATCGATTTGCTACATCTAACAACGCTTTAATCCCCGGGCGAACGCGCCCCGAGCGAATACGACCCAAGCCCTGCGCGACTAATACTCGGTTATTTTTATCTAGCGGCACTACGTCAGCGACAGTACCCAATGCAACCAAATCTAAATACTCGGCCATATTTGGCTCAGTAAGCTGCTGGCTAGCAAACCAATTTTTCTCTCTTAACTCTGCCCTAACCGCTGACATCACATAAAAAATCACCCCTACCCCAGCCAAATTTTTACTCGGGAACCTACAGCCTGGCTGACTAGGATTAACAATCGCATCCGCTTGCGGCAATGTTTCTGCTGGCAAATGATGATCAGTCACAACAACGGCCATCCCCAGCGCCTTTGCAACAGCAACACCTTCAATACTGGAAATACCGTTATCGACAGTAATAATTAAATCAGGGGATTTTTGTTTGGCAACATGAACAATTTCTGGAGTAAGGCCATAACCATACTCAAAGCGATTGGGTACTAAAAAATCAATATATTTAGCGCCCATCGCCGTTAAAGCCAGCACACCTAAGGCACTACTGGTGGCGCCATCACAATCAAAATCACCCACAATCAAAATACGCTTTTGCTGCATCACATGCTCAGCAATAATGGCTGCAGCTTCTGGCAAGCCTTTAAGTAATGTCGGTGGTAATAAATCCTTCAGTTCTAAACTGATATCTTGATCGCTTAACACACCTCTAGCGGCATAGACACGCTGAAGTATATCGGGAACCGAAGCAGAAAAATACGCTTGTGATAAATCGTATTGGCGTTGTTTTATTATGGGCATGGGCTTCTCTGAACTTTATCCTAACCATCTACGGAGCACCTAAGACCTCCTTAGAGGTCGCCGCGCAACGGAAGAAAATTACGGATCGAAGCAGCGAGGACTGTTTGAACCTTATGAAGATTGAGTATCTTCATAAGGTGAGTTCCGCAGCATGCCGTTATTTTCTGAACTACACAGGGCATTTGCAAAGAAAACGACCGACAGGGGCGCCGTTTCTTTTGGTGTCATTTTTTTTTGGTTACTTTCTTTGGGCTAGCAAAGAAAAGTAACTCGCTCAGCAAGGCGAAATAATAGCTACAAATGGGGAGCAATTTTCGCCGGCATGGCACTAATTTATTTCAGCAATTATACTCATA
>JBNMPS010000174.1:0-5242 GCA_051277005.1 Pseudohongiellaceae bacterium | reverse complement strand
TTACGTTTTTCTTTAACCCAAATCGGCATGTTGTTAATAAAAGAGCCCATACCTTTGGGGGCAAAGCTGAGATAAGTTTCTAGAATGCGATCAAAGGTTAGGAAGGGTTTGTCATAAAATACAATGCTGTCTAAATCTTGTAGAGTAATACCTGCTTGATCTAGGCAGAATTGGATGGCTTGGCTTGGAAAGCAAGGGTCGTGTTTTTTGCGGCTAAAGCGTTCTTCCTGCGCAGCCGCGAGTATAGATCCAGAATTAATCAGTGCCGCGGCACTATCATGGTAGTAGGCCGAGATGCCCAGAATAAATTGTTTATTCATTATTGGCAAAATAAAAAATTGCTAATTAATTCTTTGCCGCCTTCGGTGGCAAAGGATTCGGGGTGAAACTGAATCCCGTAAATAGGGTAGTCACGATGTTGAATGCCCATAATCTCAAATTCACCACCCGCCTGAATCAATGCTTTGTTTTCAAATTCGCTGGCGGGAATATCGCCAACCACAGCGGTTAGTTGCAAGCAGTCGGGGAAGCTTGCTGGTTCGGCCATCAAAGAATGGTAACGCATAACTTCGAGTTGATCGGGTATGCGAGCAAACATGCCTTGGCCGTTATGGGTAATAGGGCTAATTTTACCGTGCATGGGCAAGTGGGCCTTTACGACGTTGCCACCAAATACATGGGCAATGCCCTGCATACCTAAACACACGCCTAGTAGCGGTGTGGTTTTACCCAGCTCGGTAATAACTTGTGCGCAAATACCAAAATAGGCATTATCATCGGGCGAGCCGGGCCCGGGGGAAATGATAATGCGATCGGGTTTGGCGTTACGTATCTCTTCTAAACTAACTTGGTCGTTACGTTTAACTATAATATCAAAGTCGCTGATCTCGCCACGGTTCTTTTCAGAGGTGAGTATTTCGCCAATAAATTGGTACAGGTTGTAAGTAAAGGAGTCATAGTTATCGATGATTAACACTCTCATTACTTTGCCCCCTCTTTTTTGAATTCGTCGGGAATAAATTTATCGAGCACTTTTTTAGTGCCGGCAAATTTTCGGCGTATTTCTTCGTACTCATCTTCAGGATTAGAGTCGTAAACGTTGCCGCCACAGGTTTGTACGTAGGCTTCTTCGCCATTGGCAAATACGGTGCGAATGGGTATGGCAAAGGTACAATCGCCATTAAATGAGAAGTGACCCACTGCGCCGCCGTAGGGGCCGCGGCCTTCGTTTTCTAACTCGTTGATGATTTTCATCGCTTCAATTTTGGGTGCGCCCGTTAAGGTGCCAGCTGGAAAATTACTCGCTAAGGAAGAGAACATATCCTCCCCCTCAGCAATAATGCCCACAATCTCACTGGAAATATGTTGTACATGACTGAATCGCTTAACGTCCATTAAATTACGGACCTTTACGGTACCAAATTGCGCAACGCGGCCAATATCATTGCGGTGTAAATCGACAATCATATTATGTTCTGCAATTTCTTTGGGGTCGTTGAGCATCGCGCGAGCCAGTGCGGTGTCTTCTTTTGGCGTGGCGCCGCGGAGGGTGGTGCCCGCTAAGGGGAAGGTTTCCATTTCGCCTTGGCGCAAGCGGAATAATAATTCGGGGCTGGCGCCTATTAATCGTTGTTCGCCAAATTTCACATAATACATTTGCGGAGAGGGGTTTTCTTCACGCAACTGTTCATAAATATTGATGGTGTCGCCTTGTAGCTTAAAACGTTTTTTAAAGCCCACTTCGGTTTGGAAAATTCTACCGTCAATAATGTCTTGTTTAACCTTTAATACGGCATCTTTATGTTGCTCGCGGCTCATGGTTTCACCCATGGGGGTGATGGTGAGTTCGCCGTTGATAACTTCGGGCTCATCAATCAGGGTTTTGATCAGCTCAAGTCGGCTGCCGGTATCGCTGCCTTCATAATAAAAATAGATCAGTTCGCCGGTCATTTTGTCGAGTATCAAACCATCTTTAAACACCCCAAAGCGAAAGGCATCAAACATGTCGCTGTCTTGTAACTGCAAGCTTGGCTCAAAATAATTCATGCAGTCATAACCGAGATAGCCGGTGAGGCCGCCAGCGTATTTCCGCGATAAAATATTTTGCGGCACGATATCGCGCAGCAAATGATAGGGGTTATCGCTTTCAAATTGCTCGCTGCTACCATCGCGCTCCTCGATGGTTAGGATATTGTCATTGGCATAAATCAGCTGCTCGGGGTCAAAGCCGATAATTGAATGGCGTGCCATGTGGCTATCTTCACCCAGAGACTCTAGATAAAAACAGTGCTCATAGCGCCGCTCGATTTTTTTAAATAGGGCAAAAAAGTCACAATCAGCGGTGATGGTGATGTAGTGAGGCTTTCTGGGTAGCTCAATCTTACGGGGTTTGTTGGCCATAATCCTGGGTCTAATCCTAACGTAATCGTAGTTTTAAATAGCAATGATGCGGAAGGTCTACTCGCCTTTTAATGCGCGCGAGCCACGGGTAACGGTGGCAATACCAACACCTAGCTTTTCGGCGATTTGGCGTTGCGGTATACCCTCTTTCAGCAATTTGAATATTTGTAGCCGCTTACTGATCTCGCTGAGCTCCGAAGGGGTCAGCAGATTTTGGAGTGTGTTCTCCATGCTGGCGCTATCCTCGGCGGTTAGCAGATGATCGATAAGTTGTTGTATGTAGTTGCATTTTGTATCCATGTACTAGTACACTATCATAAATGCCTAAAAGATCAATAGCGCAGTTTATGATTGAGCAAATTGATTGATCTATATAGATGGGTCGGCCAATTTAGAATGCTCACTGAGCTCATATTGAAAAGTATATTGCAGAAAGCGGCGGTAAATCGTTGATGTTGTTGATGATTGATAACTATGATTCCTTCACCTATAACGTGGTGCAGTATTTGGATGAGTTAAAGGCCGACGTGACCGTTGTGCGTAATGATGCCATTACCGTCGATGAGATTAAGGCTTTAAATCCCAGCAAAATAGTGATTTCCCCCGGCCCTTGCACACCCAATGAAGCAGGTGTTTCACTGGCGGTGGTTGAAGCTTTTGCGGGTAAAATCCCTCTGTTGGGTATTTGCTTGGGGCATCAGTCTATTGGCCAAGTGTTTGGTGGACGTGTGGTAAGGGCTGAGCAAGTGATGCACGGCAAAACCTCCGCTATTTATCATGCAGATAAAGGCGTGTTTAAAAACCTTAGTAACCCTTTTGAGGCTACCCGCTATCATTCTTTGGTGATAGATAAAAAGACCTTACCTGATTGTTTAGAGATTACGGCCTGGACTCAACGGGTTGATGGCAGTATTGATGAGATTATGGGAGTAAGGCACAAAACCTTGGCGATTGAGGGAGTGCAATTTCATCCAGAGTCTATTTTGACTGAGCACGGGCACGACTTGTTACGTAATTTTTTGGAAAGTGAATAGGCTTATAAAAGCCCAAAAACAGGAAATAATAATGGACATAAAAACGGCCATTAACGAATTAATAGAAGGCCACTCATTAAATAAAACCGCCATGATGACGGTCATGCGCCAGATAATGACGGGTGAAGCCACCGATGCTCAAATCGCAGGTTTCTTGGTTGCCCTTCGTATTAAGGGCGAAACCATTGATGAGATTAGTGGTGCTGCGCAAGTGATGCGTGAGTTGGCGACGCCTGTGTCTGTTACCGGTAATCACTTGGTCGATATTGTGGGTACCGGCGGTGATGGCGCCAGTATTTTTAATGTGTCAACGGCAAGCACCTTTGTGGTAGCGGCAGCCGGGGCTCAAGTGGCCAAACATGGTAACCGTTCCGTTAGCTCAAAAAGCGGCGCGGCTGATTTATTAGAGGCGGCGGGTGTGCGTTTAGATTTAAACGCCAAAGAAGTTGCCCGCTGTGTTGACTCGGTAGGGGTCGGTTTTATGTTTGCGGTAAACCATCACAGTGCCATGAAATATGCGATTGGCCCACGTAAAGAGTTGGCCGTGCGCACTATATTTAATGTGTTAGGCCCCATTACAAACCCAGCAGGGGTGAAAAATCAATTATTAGGTGTTTACAGCAAAGACTTGGTAAGGCCGATTGCAGAAGTGTTAAAAGGCTTGGGTAGTCACCATGTATTGGTTGTGCACTCGGCTGATGGCCTTGATGAAATTAGTATTGCCGATGAAACCTATGTGGCAGAGTTGCGCGATGGTGACATTACTGAATACACCATAACACCTGAGCAATTTGGGGTGACGCGCACCGACCTATCAAGCCTAAAGGTAGCCGATGCGGGCGAAAGTTTACGCCTAATAAAGGCATTGTTAGCGGGTGAAAAAAGTGCCGCCTCCGATATTGTTGCCTTAAATTCAGGTGCGGCTTTGTACGCGGCCAATGTAGCCAACAGCTTGGATGAAGGCGTTAAAACAGCACAGGCTATTTTAAGCAGTGGCCAGGGTTTGATAAAATTGAACGAGCTGGTAGAAGTCACTGGCGTTATTAAGCAAGGTCAGCCGTGAGCACTGCAAGTATGAGTACACCAACGATATTAAAAAAAATTGTCGCCAGAAAGCACCAAGAAATAGCCGAGCGCCAGCCAAAGGCATCAATGACACAGCTGCAAGCCTTAGCCGCTGAGCAAAGTGCGCCTAGAGGTTTTGTGAGGGCGATGCACTCAAAGTTAGAGGCCGGTTTGTCGGCAGTGATTGCCGAGGCTAAAAAAGCCTCGCCCAGTAAAGGGGTTATTCGTGAAGATTTTAATCCCGCCGCCATTGCCAAAAGCTATGAGCAGGGTGGTGCGGCTTGTTTATCGGTATTAACCGATGCCGATTTTTTTCAGGGTTCAGAAGCGTATTTAAAACAGGCTAGAGCGGCGTGTTCGTTACCCGTGATACGTAAGGATTTTATTGTCGACCCCTACCAAGTCATAGAGGCGCGCGCTATTGGTGCTGATTGTATTTTATTAATCGCCGCCTGCTTAGATGATGTGCAAATGGCCGAGCTCAATGCCGCCGCTTTAGAGCAAGGTATGGATGTATTGATAGAGGTGCATAATCGCCAAGAGTTAGATCGTACACTGCCTATTGGCAATACCTTGGTAGGCATTAACAATCGTGATTTGAATACTTTTGAAACGTGCTTAGAAACCACGTTTAATCTGCTGGCACACATCCCCGATGATCGCATCGTAGTGACTGAGAGCAGCATTCATACGCCTGAAGATGTGGCCGCCATGCGTGAGCATAAAGTGAATGCCTTCCTGGT
>JBNMPS010000173.1:0-5248 GCA_051277005.1 Pseudohongiellaceae bacterium | reverse complement strand
CGTTTACTTAGCAACGCAGCAATCCTTTGACCGTAAAGTTGCCTTAAAAATTATTGCCAACACCTCATTTGGAGGCGATGAGCAAGCACTGAGATTTAACCGTGAAGCAAAAATCATTGCGGGGCTTTCTCATCCTCATATCGTCCCCGTTTACGATGTAGGCTCCATCGATCAATATCAATATTTAGCCATGGACTACCTTCCCAACGGTGAACTTAACGCACTAATAAAAGCGGGCTTAGAACCCCAGGAGTCCGTTGTAATAATTAGCCAAATTGCTCAAGCCTTACACTTTGCTCATAACAAAGGTTATATTCATCGCGACGTAAAACCAGACAACATTCTTTTTAGAGAGGATCTATCCGCCGTATTAACAGACTTTGGTATTGCAAGATCAAGCGAACAAGATCAAGACCATGGTTTAACTCAGCATGGCAAAGTAATCGGCACACCGTCTTATATGAGCCCCGAGCAAAGCCAAAATAAAACATTAAATGGACGAACCGATCTTTATGCATTGGGCGTTATTTTTTACCTTATGTTAACGCGAGAGCTGCCCTTTAAAGATAACGACTCGATGGCGTTAGCCATAAAACATATTAAAGACCCTATCCCACAGCTACCTAAAGCATTACAGGCTTATCAAATATTTATTAATAAACTGCTGGCAAAAGACCCTCAAGACCGATATTCATCTGGCCTAGAGCTAGTTAAAGCTCTCAAAAGCATTGATTACGGCTCAGCAGGTAATTCAGCTCACCACTCTTCAAAAAATAGTAACGAGCCGTTAGATCAACTCACCATTACATCACAAAGCCACCAAACAGCAGCACCTATAAAATCTTTAGTGATCAATGAGCTGAGCTATCGTAAAATGGGGATTTTGAAACGCTATCGTTTCCATGCCAGCGTTAGCAGCAATGAACATCAACATCTGTCGATTTTATTCAGCCAATTAACAACACAGCTGATGGAGTGGCGAATAGCTCACGAAAAAGATAGCGGCCAAGTTGCGTTAGACTTTTACCTCCCCCAAAAAATGAAGGCGCAAGCCCAGGCGTTGGTCGATAACTTGCTCGATCAAGATAGCCCCTTCACGTTTCTCAATAAACTCGATTTAAGTATTGTGTACCATAGCTAACCCCCATACCTATAAAGGCGTACTATTACTAGGGATAAGCCAACACAGATTTTATATTATCAATATTATTTTTTATCCACTGAGGATTAATAGCCCCCCACTCATTAATCCGAAAAGCACCGTTTTTATTCGCCCCAACAAATTCACAGTCAATATCTAATTCAACCAACGCGGCAATGGTATCTTGAGCCGTTCGGCGTGGCATCCCCGTTTTATCGGTAATGTCAGGCACAGAAGAAAAGCCTTGATCAATCAAATAAGCGACATAAAGTCTGCGATAGAAACTCGTTTTGGTTTTGCTATGGGTCATAAAATAACTCTACAAACAGATTGATACGTTAATTAAAGCACACTGTTTAGTGGGTGATACTATGAATCGTGTATGGGCTACCCAACAGGATAGCCGTTTCGTTTATCCTACATATCAATATAGCCGTGCAAAAGATAGAATGACCGTTATATTCCATCTTCAGTTACTGCCTTATTATAAATTTATTCTATAAGAATGTTGGCACTTACTATCAAATTAGCTAAAGTATGAAGCGTAGCTGGGGTTATGCCTAACCCGCCTTACCATTATTGTAGATTAAAGGTTTAAGTAAATAGATTATGGTTAACACGTTGAAGAGCATCGCAGCTCTATGCCTGATTCTGCTGTTTGCTGAACCTGTATTAGGCGATCCCATTACCCTTGTCGCAGAAGATTATCGTCCTTTTCAATATTATGATGAGAATTCTATCCCCCAAGGTTTTTGCATTGAACTGTTAAAAACAACATTTGATAAGGCCGGTATCGGGATTAAAGATAAGCAAGTTCTTCTATTACCTTGGTCACTCGCCTACCGCAAAGCGCGGTATACAAAAAATACTGCTGTTTTTTTGACTGCACGAAACCAACAAAGAGAAAATTTATTCAAATGGGTGGGGCCTTTAGCCGCCAGAGAAATGTGGCTATACAAACTAAAAGAGCGCAAAGATATTCAGCTAGAAACATTAGCTGATGCAAAGAAATATCGTATAGGCGGCATTAAAAATGGCGCTGAAACTATCCATATGATCAATCAAGGCCTTAAGGTTCTCATGGGGCCCGCGCATGGAACTATACTTTTACAATTACTGATTAACGGCAAAGTAGACTTAATTCCCTCCCTGGAAATTTCCATTGCCGCCAGATTACACTCACTGGGGTTGGATTATGAACTTGTTGAAAAAAACCTCCTACTCGACAATCAATACAACAACTACCTAGCATTAAATAAAGAAACATCTGACGATACTGTAAAAAAGTTACAACAGTCGCTGGACGAATTAAAACGGTCTGGATTCTATGATGAATTATGGCAAAGGTATATGCGCAAAAACTAGGTCAGTAAAAATGATTACTGCTACACCCTATGCGGACTTAACCCTTCTGGAGTATTTAGAAAAAAAACACGGGGTCAGTGATTAGCCTTATCCCCCCAAATTTCCTTTAAACGATTATCTCGACCACAGCTATAGCGATAGTACTTGTAACGTAGAGGGTTCTTCTTGTAATAGTTTTGGTGGTATTGCTCAACGGGCCAAAATTTTGTAGCGGGTAAAATTTTTGTGTCGACTTTATTAACGGGGAATTGTTTACTCACCTCTAATAGAGTGGCTTTAGCTAATGCTCTTTGCTCTTCATTGACAACAAAAATGGCACTTAAATAACTAGGTCCCTTATCGCAAAATTGACCACGAGCATCAAAAGGATCAATGTTGACCCAGAAGATAGCCAATAACTCTTTATAGCTAATTTTTTTAGGGTCGTAAGTAATCTTTACCGCCTCATAATGGCCTTTGTGGTTACCTTTGTAAGTGGGGTTTCTAAGCGTACCACCAATAAACCCTGACTCCGCATCGCTAACGCCCGCAACATCTTGGAATGCAGCCTCTACACACCAGAAACAACCGCCCGCAAAGACAGCCTTATCAGCTATGGCGCTGTTGGCGGTAAGTACACAGACGAGTAATGTGGCTAATGTTGACAGGTGTGACATGGTGATGCCCTAGTTGATTGTAATTGGCTAAATCAGTCATATTAGGACAGGTGGGAGGGATTATAGTTCAACCCCCCGTATTGCATTAAACAGCAACAATGGCAGTATTTGCGCTGCCTACGGTATTGCTAAGACAATGGATATCGATAAAAAACTTATTTCTTACGTCAAAGTTTACAACGAACTACCGCAGCCGAGGCGGTTATTCGTAAAACCGAGCTCGGCTAAACACTCAACTAACAACAATACCTCACCCCAATTTCATATCCGGGGTGATGTCCATCCTTATGGTAACTGGCATGTAACACGGTCCTGTTATCGATAATAGATATCTCACCTATTCCCTCGGGTTCATCCCAACCGTGCTCAACCGCTATATGGCCAATGACCTCTGCCATATCCTCTTTCATGAACAAGTCATAGTTTGAATAAACACCCTTGCCTGTGGTTCTAGCGTTATTAACTTCTTTTAACGATTGCAAATAGGCCACTATATTAGGAATAAAAAGCGTAGAGCCTATTCGTGGAAACCGTTGTTCATCATCGAAAGGGTCACGGGTATACATTGAATAGACGGTAGACTGGGCCTCACTACGATCATAATGAAACTTTAAATGCGGAAAACGATTTCGATGACCAACATCTCTAACTTGCGCTGATAAAAAAGTATTTTTTATCATCAAAACACCAAACTCGGTAATAAGACTTTTTATACTAGCAGGCATTTGCATTTCATCATCATGCAACTGCAGCTCGACAGCTTCTTTAAAATGAATAATGAGGCCAAAGTGAGACGTATTAAAAGTAATTCCTGAATCTTGCTGTGCATTATTAATATTTAAAGGCTTGGGCGTGCCATAAAATGTCGTTAATGCCGCTAAGTAATGAGGTATATCTATTTTTATAGAGCAAGCACAACCCAAAATCTGGGTGTTAACTGACTGACCAGGATGGTTCCTTAGCCTTGATAACACACTCATATCAATCGAAAAGTCAAAATTGTGCATGTGTGTTACCTAAAGTTATATTTATCATTAATAAAAGACTAGGACTTAAAGGGCGACTTTTCTCCCTTTGCCAAATAACTTCGAGCTTGCTGTAACATTTCAGGCCTCAAATTATCCGCAATAACGACAATATCTTTTCGTAAGGTCAAGAGCAGTGAAGTATCATCGCCACGCTTTAAGGGCAATAAAGGCTCAAGGCTATAGGTGATGGTAAACATCGACTGTGAAAAAGGTAATATGCGAACAATCCAACTGTTTATTAATTTATGGTCCATCTCTAATTGACTGATAGATTGTGTAATTAGCTTGGGGTAAAAACCAGAGGTCGCGTAAAACCAAACCTTAGGACTTTTACTCAACACATTATTCCCATCCAAATGCCCCTCACAAGACCAGCAAGGCATAAGTTTTCTCAGCGTATAAAAGGCGTAAACAGCAGGTACAATCCCAGATTCAATAGGGTATCTATCGGGTTCCGCTGACATTTCTCTAGGAGCCGCAGAGCAACGATAGGAACAATATTTTGTAGCACTATTCTCCGTCTTGCCATCAGGCGTAACAAAACGACACCCAGGACAAGGTCGTGACTGTTGATCAGAAGGCTGTATAAGTAGGTCTTTAAGCTCAATCAGTGTGGCGGCTTTGGCCTCAACATTGAACTCCACATCCTTGATACGCATAAGATAACTTCGCTTAAGTAACTTATTTTAGAATAGTATCAAGTTGCTTATTTTACTAAGGCTTATCGGATTTATTTATCACTCTAGGGGGGGATTGATCAAAATCTATCTTTGATCGCTTATGACCCTGCGGCCGCCTATTAAAATAAGGCGTTAGCATACCCTGCGGAGCGCTTTGAGTACCCAACGACGTCATAAGCACAATGTTTCTAACCGCGCCTCGAAGAGCGGGAGCACCCCGACTTGCCCGAGCTGAAACAAAAAAGGCCCACCTTTTTAGGTGAGCCTTTATTGTTTAATAATGGTGGGCCGTGCTGGAATAAAAATCGAGATAGTGTGTCTCTCAGTCGAGGCTACGTTTGGCTCTTGGAGGTCGTGGTGCTGGATTGATCATTTCAG
>JBNMPS010000172.1:0-5272 GCA_051277005.1 Pseudohongiellaceae bacterium | reverse complement strand
TCAATAGCCCGAACAAGCGGCATAAGCTCATCAGGGAAGGCCTTTAAATCATTAAAAATATGGCTCTCTAAACCAGTATCGGTATCACAGGTCCCACCACAAAGTATCTGGACCTTTAGCTTAGCCAAATCAATTTCGGTCAGTCGTGGCGCCAAGTCTTTGTGGACAACAATAATCTTGGCGTCAGAGTTGTCGATAACGTGATGTAACATGTTGCCGCAAAACGCCGTATTAAAAGGCACAAATATAGCCCCAATATAATTTAACGCATAAAAAGAAAGCAATGCATCAGGACCATTAGGTAACCAAACAGCGACAGTTTCACCTTGCTGCACGCCCAGCTTCTGAAACCCGACAGCGGTCTTAACGACTCGCTCTTTTAGTTCGGCATATGTCCAAGTATCGCCATCTTCAAATCTGACATATACTTTATCTGGTGCTTCCTGCGCCCAGCGGTCAATTAGATATCGCACTACACACTGATCGCGGTCAGGTATCCTTTGGTCATAAAAGTCACTTTTTTTCATTCGCTTTTTAGCTCCGATTTGAATCGACGTCTGATTTTGGTCTATTATCTAGTGATATTATTTTTCTCTGCTTCGGACATTTTTGCCGCACCAATTAACTTTAATCCGGCACTCACTAAACCAAATAGAACATCATTTTTCGATAATTTTCCTGCTGCCGAAAACCAAACTGGTAACCAACTTATAAGACCCCCAATCCAGATAGCGTCCATAGCACGGGGTCCAAGGTCAAACTCCCCAGCACTCGTACCATCATCAATTAATTTAGCAATTTTATGATCAAATTCTTTACGTTTTTGCAAGATACGTCCAGCATCTTTAGGGTTTAGTTTTTTAATTTCTCGCAGGTAAGTCACGACACATGCTTGGCGCTTTATAACAATATCTCCTACCTGCCAGAGAGTCTGAATAAGAATATCGCGGTAAGTACCATCGGTTGACAATGCGCTTTGAAGCACTTCTAGCGCCTCGCTGATACCGGTTTCACATACAGCCGCTAATATTGCTTCTTTGTTTTTGAAATAACTATATATAAAGGGTTTTGTCACTTGCAGCCTATCCGCAATTGCCTCAATTGTTGTACCCGCATATCCTTCATCAAAGAAAAGTATTGTTGCTTCTTCTATTATTCGGTTGCGCTTAAGAGTAAGTAGTTCACGCTTAAGGTGGCCCTTAACACTTTTTGCGTCGCCAGCTTGCTTTTTGCTATCGCCTGGTTTTATTTCAGTATCTAAACTCATAATTATTACATCGCCATTCTAAGAATTTCTTTAATATTGTCGGCACCTTCAACAGGTCGGGGATTTGTGCGTCCCCAAATGTCTTCTAGTGTCAAATTAGCAATCATGTCAAACTTATCCTTGCTAACACCAACTTCAGTCAATGTTCGCGGCATGCCAAGAAATCTGATTAACTCATCAAGCGCCTGTGACGCAGTTTTGTCTCCGGCACCTAAAGCGTCAGATATTCGAGTCTGACGGCTTGCATTGTGCGATTCATTCCATTTCAATACATAAGGGGACATTACACAGGATGTATAGCCGTGAGGCACATCACACGCGCCTCCCAAAATATGACCAATAGCATGGCTAGCCCCCATTGGTACTCCTCCTATAATTGGCACCATTGATTGCCATGCGCCCATTTGACATTTTAACCGTGCGTCAAGATCTTCAGGATTTTCTTTTACTTGCTTCAAGCCTTTAGCCAGCATTTGCAGGGCATTTGATGCTAAGCCATCAGCAAAATCATTGGATAAAAGTGAAGCTAGTGTTTCAACACAATGATCAACCGACCGCACTCCTGTTGATAACCATAGCCACTCTGGTGTGTGCACCGTCATTGCTGGATCAAGAATGATAGCTTTGGCCGCCATATTTCGATGCATGTACGCTTGCTTATGACCACTTACTTCATCGGTCGCACCAGACAACGGGTTAAACTCGCCGCCTGACAAGGTTGTTGGAATACAAATAGTCGCGATATCAGGAGCTGCATCAGGCATATTATCAAGTGGATTTATCCATTCACCCGTATCGGTGACATTTATTCGTAATGCTTCCATTTGTGCTATATCAGTTACATTATGCTTAACCAGAAGGGCTGCAATTTTACCTGCGTCTGTTACCGAGCCGCCACCAACGGTTAGTATTAGATCAGCGTTTACTTTGCGGGCTGCATCTGCAACTCTGACAACGTCCGCTCTCGGTGCGTGTGGTTTTATGCCATCAATGGTTACCGCGTGGCGTTCTCCAAGTGCTAACTCTATATCAGCGATCTCAGACGTATTATTCTTGAGCGAGCTACTAGCCAAAATCAGAACTCGTTTAAAATCATGTTGCTGAACTAACTCTTTTACACATTCACTAGCAGGGCGACCAAACATGACCTGTTCGGTTGCCGCTAAAATTACCTGATGCGACCCAGACATAACTATTTCCTCTTTTAAAAATCACTTAAATTTACTAAATACATTACATTTACTAACATTATCTTTACATACTACTACCATTTTTTACATACTACTACCATTTTTTAAATACTGACATTATTTTTTTATACTGATAGTATTAAATTATATCGGAAATATTTAATTATACTATTGAGTATATTTTTTAAATATATATACTTTGATATGAGGCTTTAAAAATGCTTTCATATAAAAAAAATAGAGTTTAAGTCGAGATACTAAGTATTGATGGATAGACAAATCCCGCTGCCGACTAAGATTATCAGACTCAGTCGCGTCAATATAAGCTAATGGCAATAGCGTCAGGCACAAATTTTACTATTCAATAAGGAAAGAACATGTCAGGGCCATTAGAAGGAATACGCATAGTGGAATTGGCCGGTATTGGGCCTGGACCTTTTGCGGCTATGATGTTTGCGGATCACGGCGCAGAAGTTATTACAGTTCACCGCCCAGGAGCACCTCTTAACCCCCGCGATCCTTTAAATCGATCTCGCCTTACCGTCGCTGCAGACCTCAAAGACAAAGACGACCTAGAAATGGTGCGTGAGCTCATTAATTCTGCGGATGGTTTAATTGAAGCATTTAGACCTGGCGTGCTTGAGCGCCTTAATTTAGCACCCGATAATTTAATTCAAAGTAATCCGAAATTGGTCATTGGACGCATGACTGGTTGGGGGCAAAATGGCCCTATCGCCCAAACAGCAGGGCATGATATTAACTATATTGCTATTTCAGGTGCACTCCATGCGTTTGGTCGAGTTGGCGAAAAACCCACTCCTCCGGTTAATACTGTTGGTGATTTTGGGGGCGGTGCAATGATGTTAGTTTTTGCAATGACTGCTGCACTGCTCAAGGCAGAAAAAACCGGTAAGGGGGAAATAATAGATTGCTCAATGGTAGAAGGCAGTTCTCTTTTAATGAGCACCGTTTGGGCCTTTCAAGAAACATATGGCTGGGAAATGGAAAGAGGCAAAAATTTGCTAGATTCCGGCGCGCCATTTTATGACACATACGAAACATTAGATGGTGAACATATTGCCATTGGCGCTTTAGAACAAGAGTTTTTCCACATCTTAATGGCGGAATTAGGCTTGTCTGATGACCCATGCATAAATGATCACCTAAACCAAAAACATTGGCCTAGGCTATCCAAATTATTCACTGATATTTTCAAAACTAAAACGCAGAGTGAATGGTGTAGAAGTCTGGAAGGAATCGACGCCTGTTTTGCCCCCGTTCTTTCTATCAGACAGGCAGTCGAACACCCACAAAATTCAGCCAGAGGTGCATTTATATCGCTAAATGGAGTTATGCAACCTGCCCCATCGCCAAGATATCAGAATGCACCACTACAACAGCCAAAACGGCCCAGACCTTTTTAGTTATTTTGTTTTAAGACCGCTTTACTCAACGATGTTTTTGTTGAAAAAAGTTTGTTAGGTTGATCACAAACTAAGGCTACTGAGAAAGGCAAAGTTCTGAGTAGAACATATATAAAGGAGCTTCACCATGACCGATAATAGTAACCCTTACCAAGACCATCTCGACAAGCACAGTGCAAATTTTACAGCCCTGTCACCGATGACGTTTATGGATCGAGCCGCCAAGCTATACCCAGAACGTACTGCGGTGGTTCATGGTGACACTCGCAGAAACTGGGCCCAAACTTACCAGCGCTGCCAGCAAATGGCCAGTGCATTGAGTAAATATGGTATTGGTAAGGGCCATACTGTATCGCTCATTGCCCCAAATATTCCTGAACATTTTGAATTGCATTTTGCCGTGCCTATGTGCGGTGCAGTGCTCAACTCCATTAATACACGACTCGATTCGGAAACCTTTGCCTTTATCCTGCAGCATGCCGAGGCCAAAGTACTGTTTGTCGATAGAGAGTTCAGTGAAATGGTCGCAAACGCGCTCAAGATCATACCCAATGAGTATTTGGTCATCGATATAGACGATCTTTATTGGCAGGGCGGCGAGTTGATTGGCTCAATTGATTACGAAGCGTTTCTAGCAACCGGTGAACTCAGTTATCACTGGCAGCCGCCCAAAGATGAGTGGGATGCAATTACGCTAAATTATACATCGGGCACTACCGGTGACCCCAAAGGCGTCGTTTATCATCATCGCGGTGCCTACCTCAATTCGATCAGCAACGCAATGTCTTGGGGCATGCATCAGCACCCAATTTATCTTTGGACGCTGCCGATGTTCCATTGTAACGGATGGTGCTTTCCATGGACCGTGGCCTTGATGGCCGGCGTTAACGTTTGTCTGCGTCATGTGCGGGCTGATGCCATCTTCGATTCAATCAAGCAGGAAAAGGTAGGCTACTTTTGTGGCGCGCCAATCGTGTTGAATATGCTCAATTTAGCTGATGATTCACTCAAGTCTGGTATCGAACACAAGGTTAACGTCATGACTGCTGGCGCGCCTCCACCTGCTGCAGTGATACAGGGGATGGAAGCGCTCGGGTTTACAGTGACCCATGTTTACGGTTTGACCGAAACCTACGGCCCCTCAGTTGTCTGTGCATGGCATAATGATTGGAGCGAACTGCCACTAGAAAAACAAGCTCAGTTGAAATCACGTCAAGGGGTACGCGCACCCATGCTAGACGGCCTGATGGTAGCCGATCCAGTCACCCTTAAGCCCGTGCCACAAGATGGCTTAACTATGGGTGAGATTTTTATGCAGGGAAACCTAGTTATGAAGGGTTACCTGAAAAATCCTACAACCACTAACAAGGCGTTTGAGGGAGGTTGGTTTC
>JBNMPS010000171.1:0-5387 GCA_051277005.1 Pseudohongiellaceae bacterium | reverse complement strand
CCATACCCAAACTACCCGGGTCATTAAAGATATTCCAAGAGGTCATCAATAAAATGATGGCCAAAAAAACCAGCACACGGTATCAAACGGGGCAGGAAGTTATTGATGCCTTAGATACTCTGCAAACTAAACTCAATCGTACTCACTATACACTGCACACCAAACACTCCACCGGGCTCCAAGTTTTCAGCCTTATTCAAGCACTGCTCTCTGCTATTACCACAGCGATAGGTCTCAGTTTCAAGCGTATGTTGGTCAGTAAAAAACAATTTAAATCCCCCACTATTCAGCTAAATCAAAAAGAGATAGCGCAGCTTGATGATTTTATTTTAAAGAATAAAGAATCCGAGATTCGCAGCCGCATTATTACTAAGTCTATTAGCGATAGAAATCGAGCTTGGTTTTACATCCCTGCTCTTTGTGTCATTGGAGTGATGGGTGGTTTTATTTATCTCAATGATTACCAGCCCGAAAAGCTACAACAATATACAGAGAAGTTAGGTACCGCAGGTAAGCTTTTTAATGACACCGATATCATTAATACAACCGAGCTTTCAACAGCCGAGGCATCAACCACCTCGACAGTCAATGAGATTCAACCCGTGCTACAAGCCATTGTAAGGGATATAGCGCCCAAGAAATTTATAATAGCCGCCAAGAAACCTATAATAGCGGCCAAAAAATATCCGCTTACCATAAAAACTGATCCTCAGATATCTCGAGTAAGAATTACCAATATCAAGCCAGCTTACCAAGCAGGTATGCGCTTAGAAGAAGGTAAATATCATATTGAAGTAACCGCCCAGGATTATCACAGCCAAACATTTTGGATCAGCATTAGTAATCAGGGCTTAACTAAAAGCGTCATACTTCAACCCAGCCGTAAGCTACTAGCCGCAGGCAGTATTATTAACGACAAACTCACTGACGGTAGCAATGGCCCTAATATGGTGGTATTACCACAAGGCACATTAAGCATCAAAAATCCCAAACCTTACACTCTCACGGTTAACACCTCCATCGCTATTGGCAGCACTGAAATCACTTTTTCTGACTACGACAAATTTTTTATTGCCACTGGCCAAACTAAAAATAATGATCACGAATGGGGTCGTGGCCGCCGCCCAGTTGTTGATGTAAATTTACAAGACGTTATAGATTATGCCAACTGGCTAAGCGAAGAAACGGGTAATAAATATCGCCTTCCCACACAACAAGAGTGGGAGTACGCCAACCGCGCGGGCAACACCACTACTTACTGGTGGGGCAGCACAGCTAAAAAAGGTACTGCCAACTGTAGACGGGGCTGCGGTAGTGAATGGAGTAAAATATTTAGCTCTTCCACGGCTCCTGTTGCCAGCTACCCGGCCAATGGATACGGCCTGTACGATACTGCTGGTAATGTTGCAGAATGGCTGAGCAACTGCGCTGAAACCAATAAAGAATCAAAACGGTGCATTAAAGGCATCACCACCGGTGGCTCGCATGATAATAGTTTGAAATTTTTGCAGAGCCACATACGGCAAAAAACCGATACCTCACTACGCAGTGAGACTATCGGCTTTAGGTTGGTGCTGGAACTATAACTCATTAACCATCAGATTTATCTCATAAACGCCGTAATACAGTTATAGATTTTCGTTCAAATAAGCCAACACATCATCATGGTGTGTTTTGGTTTTAAACTTATTTAACACAGTCATTAAACGGCCATCTTTACCGATGATAAACGTGGTACGAATTAAGCCCATAAACTCGCGGCCCATAAATTTCTTCATGCCCCAGCAGCCGTATTTTTCGGCGATGGCATGGTCTTCATCCGATAGTAAGGTGAAATTCAAGCTCTGCTTTTCAATAAAACGCGGCAAGCGCTCTACCGCATCAGGGCTAACACCCAGCACCACAGTATCTAACGTATCAAAATCTTTAATGTTATCGCGTATCGCACAGGCTTGGGTTGTACAGCCTGGTGTCATCGCCTTAGGGTAAAAATACAAGACAATGTTCTTTTTACCTTTAAAGTCTTTCAGGCTAACGTTATTACCATCTTGATCTTTAAGGTTAAAGGCTGGTGCCATGTTGCCAACTTTGGGGAGTGCCATTTCTAATCCTTAATATTTTACTATAAAAGTTTTATTAATCTTCAGTTTCTTCAAGCAATGTATTATTTTTTTCTATCTCAATCAAATCTGCATCATCTATATCTTGATTATCGCTTAACAAGGAATCAGGCATTTTTTTCTTCACTTTAGCGCCTAATTTTTCTAGCTTGACGGCACTACCTACTAGGTTGCCACGGCCAGAGCTTAGTTTATTGAGTGCATTACGTTGCGACTCAGAGGCTTTCTCAAGGTGATGAGCAATTTTATTAATATCTTCAATAAAATTAACAAACTTATCGTGCATCGCTCCGGCTTGACGGGCAATTTCTTCAGCGTATTTATTCTGCCTTTCATAACGCCAAATACTTTGCACCGTTCTCAAGGTTGCCAGTAAAGTTGTTGGCCCTACAATAATAATGTTTTTATCATAAGCGTCTTTATACATGGTTTGATCATGTTCAAAAGCCGCCATAAACGCCGCTTCGATAGGAATAAAAATAAACACAAAGTCTAGCGTACGAATATTTTCGAGACCCTGATAATTCTTTTGACTTAGTCCTTGAATATGGCCGCGCACTGATTGTACGTGAGCTTTTATTGCCTGTTGACGCTCACTCTCGTCTTGCGCACTACAGTATCTTTCGTAATCCAGTAATGACACTTTCGAGTCAATCACAATATCTTTATTATCGGGCAAGCGCACAATAACATCGGGGGCTCTACGGCCGCCTTCTTCATCATTCAAACTGACTTGCGTTTCATACTCGTGACCTTTGCGTAAACCTGACTCTTCCAATACACGCTCAAGTATAACTTCTCCCCAATTACCCTGGGCTTTGTTATCACCTTTTAAAGCCTTGGTAAGATTAACCGCATCTTCGCTCATTTTTTGATTGAGTTGTTTTAGCTGACCCAATTCTGCCACTAAGGAAATTCTGTCCCGGCTTTCCTTATCGTAAACATCTTCAACTTTCTTTTTGAAGTCAGTGAGTTGTTCACGTAGAGGATTAATAGCCGTATCTAAGGTTTTTTGACTGCTTTGACTAAACCGCTGAGATTTTTCCTCAAAAATCTTATTGGCTAGGACCTCAAACTCTTTGGTGAGTTGCTGTTTGGCATCCAGTAAAATCTGTAGTTCTTTATCATGGCTGAGCGCTTTTTGCTCAAGCTCAGTTTTTAAAGCCGATATCTGGGCTTGTTGATTAGACTGCTGTTGCTGTAAGGCTTCTTTCTGTTGCTGATGTTGCAGTAAAGACTCCGACCACGCAGCCTGTTCTTTGATTAACGATTCAGCAGTTACTTGAGCGCGCGCTAGCTGCTCGCGTAATTCGGCATTATTAGCATGCAAACTTGAATCAGACGCTGACAACTGCTGCAAAAGGGAGAGTTTAAAGCGAGACTTAGCCAGTAAATAGCTAAAAACGGCCCCAATGATCATTGCGATCAAAATACTGGCTATCAATGATAGATCCATCAAGTTCCCCTAGGATGAATAATATAAACAGGCTTATTGTATGATGCCCACTGCCGACAACCAACCCATAAATCATCGATTTTTACTTGCTTAACAGCCCTCAGGTTGTTAATTTTAGTCCTTGTTTCAATAGCCTTCACGCAATTAATAATAATGTTTGAATCTGTAGACTCACCGCTAGACCAATCCACCAGTGACCAGCTTCGCAAGCTGTGCATGCAGGGCTATGATTTATACGATCAGCATCGTTATAAAAGCGCAGTCCGTCACTTTTTCAAAGCTTGGGCTCTACTTCCCAAACCACAAACTCACTTTCAAGAAGCCGGCTGGGTATTAACCGCGCTAGGTGATAGCTATTTTAAATTAGCCAACTACACCAGTTCTATCGAGGCACTAAAATCAGCTTTCCACTGCCCAGAAACCAATAAAAACCCCTTTATCCATTTACGCTTAGGCCAGTGTTATTACCAAACCGAGCAAATGGATATGGCCAAAATTTATTTACAAACTGCACATAGCCTAGGGGGCATTAAACCTTTTTTTAAAGAAGACAGCTGCTATATTGACCTAATACAGCCATCTACATGAACTACAATTGCGCTTAATTGTTGAATTTATACTATTTATTACCCTCTCGGAGTCATCATGTTTTTAGAAGTAAAAAAGAACCCACAGGTTTATGTACAAAATAAAGGCATGGACCAAATCAACTTGGCTCCAGTCAATAGCAACTTTCGCATTAACATTAACCTGATTGCCGAGATATCTACCTACACCCTGAAAGAGCCGAAGCTCAAGCGCACCTTAGCAGGCCACGATTTTGAATTACCGGCTAACACCAGAATTATTCACTTAGAGATGAGCTACACCCACTCAACTCACAAAACGACCATCGACTCGACCCAACAACACACCGTGAATGAGCGTTATTCTTATAAGCTCATTTTCTTACCCGAAGCCGAAGATGAATTTTTACGTATTAAAAACATTGTTGAGCGCCAAACGCTTTCATAAACACTGAACTATCATAGATTGAGTGGAGTACTGATACAAAAAAGCCTGCAAATGCAGGCTTTTTTGTAGGTAAATTATTTGGGTATCAAGCGCTCTATGGCCGAATGCCTTATCGGGTAAATATCTTGTTTTCTATCGTCAAAGTATTCTTTCAGCAACTGACTAACCACAGGGAAAGCCAAGTCCTGCCAAGGGATATCTTGCTCCTCAAACAACGCAACCTCCAAACTCTCTGGGCCGGCCTGAAAAAAACCCTCTTCGACCTCGCCGCGATAAAACACATAAACTTGGCTAATGTGTGGCAAGTCAAACAATCGGTATAAATTTGTATTAACGACTCTAGCCCCGGCCTCTTCCATACTTTCTCTCAAGGCCCCCTCAAGCGTCGTTTCTTTGTTTTCCATAAACCCTGCGGGTAACGTCCAAAACCCCTTACGAGGCTCAATGGCGCGCTTACAAAGCAATACCTTTTGTTGATAGATAGGCAGCGTGCCTACGATAACCTTAGGGTTATGGTAATGGATAGTCTTGCAGGAGGTACACACGTGACGGTGATGATCGTCACCTTCGGGGATAACACGCTCTACGGTTTCGCCGCACTCACTGCAATATTTCATGGTGCACTTAATTCCCTAGAGCCTCAAATATAACCGTTGTTAATATTATAAGACTTATGAATTATGGTTACGGATAGAACCGTATTTGCCCGCGTGAAAAACCAAAGGCTCTTCATTACGGTTATATTCCATCTCTAACACTTCACCCACTAAAATAATGTGGTCGCCACCGGGGTAACG
>JBNMPS010000170.1:0-5641 GCA_051277005.1 Pseudohongiellaceae bacterium | reverse complement strand
TCCAATATCGTTATAATAGGCGGTTTGATTTAACAACAATATTGGCAAGATTGGCCTATGTATCGTTGAGAACTTCGCCTATGCCTGAACGGCTGTTACGGATGGCTTAGGTTTAGTGCTAATTAGGAAAGTTTTTAAAAGAACACGAAGATTTACGTGCCGTGGATGCCGATTTAAAACATCTTTTAGAATCTTGGTTTAATCGTGGTTTTTTAGAAATAAGAAATATTAACTGGCAAACCCCTGCTCATATTCTTGAAAAGCTCATTGCTTATGAAGCGGTACACGCCATGAATGGCTGGGAAGATCTCCGCAGACGCCTAGAAGACGACCGACGCTGCTTTGCTTTCTTTCATCCAGCACTAAAAGACGAGCCATTAATATTCGTAGAGGTTGCTCTAACCAATGGTTTGGCAACTGCTGTACAGCCATTGCTAGCACATAGGGAGAGCAGCATTGAAAAAGAAGTACACGACACCGCTATTTTCTATTCAATTAGCAATTGCCAAGATGGATTAAAAGGCATCTCATTTGGTAACTTCTTAATCAAACAAGTGGTTATGGAATTACGCGAGTAGCTGCCCGAACTCACTCAGTTATCAACACTATCGCCCATCCCAACTTTTCGTCGTTGGCTAACCAAAGAATTAGCCAATAAAGAAAGTACGCTAATTAATGATGAACAGCGCAAGCTACTTAACAAAACCGACACTGAAAGCTGGCATGAAGACCCAACGTTAAGCGACAGCTTACAACCATTATTAATGACGTTATGTGCGCACTATCTGCACAATGAAAAACGAGGTGTAGAGCCGCTTGACCCCGTAGCCCGCTTTCACTTAGGTAACGGTGTAAGAATTGAGCAGTTAAACTGGATGGGGGACACCTCTAAAAATGGTTTCAAAAAATCCGCAGCTATTTTGGCTAACTATCTCTACTCACTCAACAAAGTTGAAGAAAACCACGAAGCCTATATTAATGAGAATGTTGTAGCGTGCGCCAAAACCTTCAGCAGTTTGCTTAACTAGCAATACTTTTAAGCGTTTTTATTGCCACCAACAAAAGCGCTTAATACCTCTGAATTAAACACATATCAAATATATACTCGCTGTACATCTCACACTCACAGCTAGTACACCAGCCGCAGGATAGAAGTAAGGCTATATTATTTGATCGAGGTCAATATCGTTAACTCAAAGCAACCACTAAACTCAAACTTAGCTATTTAAAAATAGTTATTAGAGTAATAGCCACTTTAACTCTAGCCAACACACTATCTGCGGTAATATTGGAGATCGTTATGAACGCTATCATGCAACAACTCAACGATGACCATCGGCATATGGCCAAAGTATTAAACTACCTCAACTTTCGCTTAAGAAAAGCCCATGATATTGAATATGCCGCCCCCGAACTTTGGATGTTATTGACTGTACTCGATTATATTCAGGTCTACCCTGAGCGGTGGTACCACCCCGTTGAAGATTTAATTTTCACCCGGCTAGCCCAATATTATCCTGAGTGCTCACTCCATGTTGAAGTGAGTGAAGAAGAGTACGAACGACTAGAGAGCATGACCCAAGCCATGCTTGAACTGGGCAATGGTTTTTTAGAAGACAAAGAACAAGCGATAAAAAGCATGCGATTAATTATGCTTTGTTATCTCAATATGCAAGAAAAGCATATGAAAAGAGAAAATGAACACCTCTATCCATTGATAGAACAACACTTTGGTAAAGATGACTGGAAAGCCATAGCACAAGCCATGCCCATGATTGATGATCCTTTATTTGGCGAAGCCATAAAAAATAATTATGAAAAAGTTTATCAAGAAATTATTGCTGTCGAGCAAGTCGGTTAAATCTAGAACCTAATTACTCCCTCGTAAAGGGCACCTTATATTCACCGCGGCCAATGCGAAAAACGAAATACAAGCGGCACGCCTTTACTGTATACTTAGCCCAACTCACATGCCATGTACATTCAGTAACACTAAACCACCTAATCACCCCAAGTTTTTATGACATCACCAGACTCCAGTGTTAGCCGCACCTTTGTTTTAAGAGCCAGAGCCGCTCCCACCAATACCGCCGACTTATTGGCCGGTGTAGGTAACGACGCGCACACCGAAATACTCGCACACACCCTCATGAACGCTATTTTTGTTGCACAATCACACCGTGACAATGTGACTGTTCATCTAGTATTAGAAAGCACCAAAGATTATTCACGCACAATCACCTTTGTGGCTCATCAACTCACTCAGCTGGGTGGTTTTCACGAGCAAGCACTCATTAGTAAAATATCAAAAGCTTTAGACGCGTCAACAGGCATGACCAAAGAACAACAGCGCAACGTAGAGCAGGGCATCACCGTTCGCACAATAAGTTTTGAAAAACTAGTACAAGAATTAGCCGTTGATCACCAACTTTTCATAATGGATAAAAAAGGCACCTCAATTCGTCAACAAAGCTTTGGCAATAAGCCCTGCTTTTTACTCACCGATCACATTCCCATGCCCAAGAAAAGTTTTAATACATTAAAGCGACTCGGCACTGAAAAGATTAGCCTCGGCCCTACTATGCTCTTTGCCTCACAATGCGTTGTGTTGATTCACAACGAGCTAGATATCAATTATTAACGAAAAGTCAGTTAGCTACCGGGCTTATCTTCGCACTGTAACCACGACTAGACGCTCAACACTCTAATTTTTAATAAATATTCCTTGTTTGACGGAGCATACGATGCCCTTAAGCCTTAAAGACCCCAGCCTTCTGCAAGGAAAATCATTGATCAATGGCGAATGGTTAAACGCCGATAGCGGCATGACCGTTATTGTCGATAACCCCGCCAATGGTGACCTTATTGGTGAGATTGCTCGCTGCGGTACTGCCGAAACTCGCCGCGCGATTGCAGCGGCTGACGCTGCTCGCCCGGCATGGGCCGCCAAAACAGCAAAAGAACGCGCACTATTAATGCGTAATCTATACAACTTGATGATGGAAAACCAGCAAGACTTGGCCAAAATCCTTACGGCGGAACAAGGTAAGCCATTAGCTGAATCCCACTCAGAAATCGCCTATGCCGCCAGCTTTTTAGAGTGGTTTGCCGAAGAAGGTAAACGCATCTACGGTGATACGATTCCTGCACATGGCCCAGACAAGCGGATTGTTGTATTAAAACAAGGCATTGGCGTTGTGGCCTGCATTACCCCTTGGAACTTTCCCAGCGCCATGCTGACTCGTAAAATCGCACCAGCGTTAGCCGCCGGCTGCACCACGGTGTGTAAACCCGCCAACTACACACCCTATTCTGCTTTTGCCATTGGTGTCTTAGCAGAGCGTGCTGGTATACCAGCAGGCGTCATCAATATTGTAGCGGGGATTACTAACGAAATTGGTGATGAACTAACGAGTAACAGCACCGTGAAAAAATTAACGTTCACGGGCTCAACTCCTGTCGGCAAACACTTAATGGGGCAATGCGCAAAAACAGTTAAGCGCACCTCGATGGAATTAGGCGGTAACGCAGCCTTTATCGTTTTTGATGATGCCGATTTAGATGCCGCCGTTACGGGCGCCATAGCCTCTAAGTACCGTAACGCTGGCCAAACTTGCGTGTGCGCCAACCGGATCTTGGTACAGGAAAGTATTTACGATGAATTCGCGAATAAATTTGCGGCTGCTGCCGAGAATATACAGGTTGGTTTAGGACACGAAGAAGGCATCGACATGGGACCTTTAATTACGGAAAAGGCTGCTAACGAAGCCGTTAATTTTATTGATGACGCGGTCAGTAAAGGGGCAGCTTTATTAACTGGCGGCCGTCACGAAAAAGGCGGCGCTTACTTCAAGCCAACCATTTTGATTAATGTAACTAGTGACATGCGCGTAGCCCAGGAAGAAATATTTAGCCCTATTGCGCCTTTAATTAAATTTAAAACCGAAGCAGAGGCCATCGTTATCGCTAACGACACTGAATACGGCCTAGCCTCTTACTTTTACTCACGTGATATAGGCCGAGTTTGGCGTGTCGCGGAGGCATTAGAATGCGGTATCGTCGGTATTAATGAAGGTCTTATCTCTACAGAAACCGCCCCCTTCGGAGGCATAAAAGAATCGGGTAATGGCCGTGAAGGCTCCAAATACGGCTTAGAGGATTTTCTCGAAATAAAATACCTTTGTATGGGAGGCCTTGATAAATAGGTACCCTATAGCGTAGTGCATCAGTGATGGTTTAAACCTTTTTATTACCCGCTGACTCAACAGTCATTATGGCGTTTTTAATTTTACTACTTTAATCGCTGATGAAGGGGTCATACACCACCGCTGCATTTTATGCCCATCATATCGATACATCACCCTAGCCAATACCGTTAATACAATTAGTGAGAAAAACAATCTCACCCATAAAACCACATAAATATCCGCACCTAACAACATAATTAGCAGGGTATCTTCAATTAAACTATGACACAGAGCCAAAAAACCAAGCGCGATAAATATATCTCTTTGACTCAATCTACCGCTCTTTGCCTCATTAATTAACAGCGCCCCGCCAAAGCTCAAGCCTAAAGTCACACCTATAATTGTAGTATTTGAAGCGCTGTTTGAGATATTTAATAGCCTCAACAAAGGCGTCATAAGAGCATGCATTAAACGCTCGATACCTAACCACTTCAGCAATCTTAATAAACTCATTAAAGCTGCGATCACCACAAAAATCATGGCAAAGGTTTTTAGCTGTTCCAACCCCCACTGTAATAAAGAGGTATCGACCAACTCAGGGCGCCACAGCAGGGTACTGGCCTGCTGCATTTGACCACTCCACTGATAATACATATGCAACAAAGCCCCTAAGAGCAGCGCACTAACAATTCGTAATATTAACGTTGCCCTAACTCTAACCCCCGCCTTTTTGGCAACCGCAACTTCTACCGGCAAGCTATGAGCGATTAGCATCATCACCCCCAGTGTCGATATCTGCGCAACACTTAAGGCTTGCTGCCCTGCCACCTCATAGAACACCAACATACCACCATAAATATTGGTAACCATGGTGGTAGCCCACACCAAGCCCATAGCATCAGGCAAACCGACTAAAGACATAATGGGCGATACTAATTTTGCCAGCCACTCTATAGCCCCCAGCAATGCTAAGCCTTTAAACAGCACGACAACGGGCACCATGATTTTCATCAGGGTTAAGTACACGGTAATAATTTCGAAAGCGAGTTTTTTACACTCAGAGAGAACTGTAGGTTTATTCATAAATCGTTGATCAACATTATCCTTAGCTTAAACGCCCCACCACATTAACTTCTGATTTTTATGGGCCATTGATGATAACTTAATGAAATACCACATTAAAATCACATTTCATCAGCGCGATTTACCTATACGCAGTAAGACCCGCAGTTCGAACATTAACAATTAACCACTTAATAATCACCTCAAGATGAAATAACGTATTGATTCCGACCCGATTTTTTTGCCTGATAAACCGCTTTATCGGCGTCCTGAAGAATGGTTCCAACCGTCAAAGAATCCTCTGACTCTAAGCCCGTTTTACACACCACACCAATAGACGCCCGTATCAATAATTCATGACCGTCAATCTCTACAGGTTTATTCAGCTCAGA
>JBNMPS010000169.1:0-5783 GCA_051277005.1 Pseudohongiellaceae bacterium | reverse complement strand
TCGTTCCACATTAATATTTCGCGATCTTGGCTAATAGAGCACACCCCGACGGGTAAATCTTGCAAGGTCTGGCGATGGTAGCGACGCAAGCTGTCTAAGTCCGCCGCGAGCCCCGTCAAATTATGCTTGTGACGTTCTAGCTGATGCTCAATAAGGTTAAGATCTTCTCTACCCGATTGTTCTTCCTCATTATCAGCCAGTAATTGAATGACCATGTCATGGGCGACGGCGGGGCCTAGTAAACCAGAGAGGTTGGTTTCTAATCGATAGCGCAGGCGTCGTAGGGCTAGGGGGCGTGTTTCATGAATCGTGATGTCGAGTTCTTGTAGTGCTCTGTCAACTTCTCTCGATGCCGTTTTTACACCGAGTGTATGGGTTAATCTTTCTTTTATTTCTTGCGGGTTTTTGGTGCGAAGTTTGTGTCTTGTTGGGCGATTTAAATCATCGGATGAACAAAATTCCGCTGCGGCGACTTCTTCGGGGCGCGTTTGCGTGGCTAATGAAACAATAATAAAGGTGGTGATATTAGCGAGCAGTGAAACTAGGGTTGCCGAATTCCATAATTCACCGTAACTGTAATTAAAATAAAAGTGTCGAATAAATTCTGGATTAAGTTCGCTAATAATGGGCAGTAAAAGGGTGAAGAACCACACTGTAAAACCGGCGCAGAGCCCAGCTAAAAATCCATTGCGATTAGCTTTTTGCCAATAGAGTGCGGCAATGACTCCCGGTAAAAACTGTAATCCGGCAATCAATGATGCTAGACCTAGTTCAGAGAGAGATTCTTGGCCAACAATCAAACGGAAAAAAGCATAGCCCGCTAAAATGATTGTCACCATCAGGACGCGGCGAATTAATAGTAGCCAGCGATAAATATCTTTATCAATGCCCGGTTTGTAAAAGGGTAGCACTAAGTGTTTCACGCACATGGACGCTAGCGCCAAAGTGGAAACAATAATGACACCGCTAGCGGCAGATAAACCCGCGATAAAAACAACCAGTGCCAGCCACGGTTGCTCAAGCTCGATACCGATGCCGAGGGAAAAGTATTCGGGTGGTAATACGCTGTCTAATTTAAAACCTGCCCATAAAATAGGCAAAACAGGAATGCTCATCAAAAACATCAAAACAGGCATCCCCCAAATCGCTGTGCGTACCACTTTTAGATTGGGGTTCTCGGCAAAAATCATATGAAATAAATGGGGCATACCAACAACTGCAGAAAAGAAGATAAGCAGCATCGAGCGTGCTGAATCGTCACGCATGGGTGTATTGAGTAGGGCAAAGGTTTGCGGGTTGTCTAAAAGCCAGAGGTCTAAGCCTAAAAAACCATTAAAAACATAAAAGAGCGCAACGCCGCCGACAATTAATAGCCCTAGAATTTTCACAATCGATTCAAAAGCGATAGCAATAACCAAGCCGTTATGACGTTCGTGAGTGGTAATGTGACGAGAGCCAAAAGAAATAGTAAACACCGAAATCACCAGGCAAAAGGCAAGCGCCACATTATCGTGGCGGTTCTCATTGGTGAATAGTTGTGCGCTGTCGGTAGAGAGAATATGCAATGAATCTGAAACTGCTTGAATCTGCATAGCCAGCAAGGGCATCACTGCGAGCAGCATAAAGATGGTCATGATCGAGCCGGCCCATTGGCTGTGAAAGCGGTAAGTTAAAACATCCGCTAAGGAGCTGTGCATTTGGCTGCGACAAATTCTTAGTAATGGTAGCAATACTAGCGGCGCGAAAATAAAGGCGCCGGCAATACCAAAATAATAAGAGAGAAAGCCGTAGCCATACTCATGAGCTAGGCCGATAACGCCATAGATAGCAAAAGCGCTGGCAAAAACCCCAAGAGATAACACGTAGACGGCAGGGTGGTGGATTATCTTTTCAGGGATGATGCCTCTTTCTGCCATGCTGGCAATGGCAAAAAGTAACAGTAGGTAACCTATACCTAAAAATGACAGCAGCCATAAATCAATGTTCATTATTAGAGACACTCCGCTGACTCACAAAAACAAAAACAATTAGAATGAACCAGGCGATATAAGGCCTATACCAGGCGCTGTTGGTTTCTGTTATCCACTCGTGGATAGACGGAGTAAAAACAATGAGTAAAAGAATCAGTAGCAGTAGAGCAGGATTAATGCGCATGTGTCATGTTCTCTTGGTAAGGCACTGGTCAGAAGTGGCTTTATTGATGATGGCTGTTTTTGGATACTACTGAAGCTGTTGGGAACTTGCAAAGTGCTGTAGCTTGCTTTCGTCTATTTTAATCTGGTGGTCAATCTGTTTACTGTCCCAGTGCGTAATAGCCCATTGCAAAATGGACTCGCAATTGTTTTGATGATCGAGGGGGGGTACTGGCTGATTCAAAAAAAACAGAGCCTGTAATAAATTATCGCAAGCTTTGTCGTTTTCCAGTGCTGGGGCAAAGGTTTGCTTACTGAGTTTTTGCCCCTCTTGATTGGAGATAACCGGAATATGTAAATAGTGTGGTTGAGGCAAGTTGAGTTGATGCTGTAAAAATTGTTGCCTCAGAGTGGAATCTAATAAATCAGAGCCGCGCACAACATGAGTCACACCTTGTAAGGCATCGTCGAGCACCACGGCAAGTTGATAGGCAAATAGCTTATCTTTACGTTGGATAACAAAATCACCTACGTCTCGTCGCAGCTGTTGGGTAAATAGCCCTTGAATGGGATCTTCAAAACCGATGGTGCCATCACATACTATTAGACGAACCGCACAGGGTTGATCAAGGTCGGCTTTACAGCTATTTTGATGTATCCCCTCTTGTGCCTGCAGCTTATTTCGGCTGCAACTGCAATAAAAGGCTTTGCCGTCGTTTAATAATTGTTCAACGATTTGTTGGTAGCGTTGATGTTGCTTGCTTTGCCAAAGCACCTCACCATGCCAGTGCAGTCCATGAGCTTTTAGGCTTTCTAGTATGGCAATAGCCGCCCCGGGCGTCTCTCTAGGCGGGTCTAAGTCTTCTATGCGAACTAGCCATTGACCTTTGCTGGCGTTAGCATCGAGATAGCTGGCTAGTGCGCCAATCAGCGACCCTAGATGTAAAAAACCCGTGGGTGACGGAGCAAATCGGCCGATATAGCCAGCTGGCTCAGGGTGATATGACGAGTTTGACGAAGAAGCTTCGTTGGATTGAAGTTGAGTCATGGCTTAGAAAAATAAAAAGGTATAAATGAAAAAGGCAGTGAATACACTGCCTTTTTACAAACTTGATTGAGGCTTAGCCTAGCTGCTGCTTTTCTTTAATCTCATCTAATGTTTTGCAATCGATACACATTGTAGCGGTTGGCCTAGCTTCTAAGCGTTTAATGCCGATTTCTACGGCGCAAGTGTCACAGTCGCCATAATCATTGGCGTCGATTAGATCAATTGTTTTATCGATTTTTTTAATTAATTTACGCTCGCGGTCACGGGTGCGAAGTTCGAGACTAAACTCTTCTTCTTGAGTCGCGCGATCAGCGGGGTCGGGGAAGTTGGCGGCATCATCTTTCATGTGAGAAACCGTGCGGTCAACTTCTTCCATTAACTCTGATTTCCAGGCAAGCAGAATATGACGGAAATGCTCTCGTTGCACTTCGTTCATATACTCTTCGTTCTTCTTCGGCTTATAAGGCGTAAAGTTTTTAAAGTCGTTTGCCGTGGCTTGTTTTTTAGTTGGCATCAGTTGCTTCCATAAAAGTACTAAAAATACGATGGTTAACAAGGAGTTAGGCTGTTTTTGGCCTAATGCAACACCCGCTAACGCTATCTAAGAGCGCAAAATTACCAGATTATGTCAATTTGCGCTAGAGTTTCCTGCTCCCTAAGCTCGGGATAGCTAAATAGCGCTTTTAAGTATAGAAGATTATTACTATTTGTCTGCATAGATATTTTAAGAGGAAATCCCATAAATGAGGTGCCCCGCCCTATTAAAAGCAAAGCTAATCAAGCGGTATAAACGTTTTTTGGCTGATGTTATTTTACCCGATGGCCAAGAATTAACTGTTCATTGCCCCAACACCGGCGCAATGACGGGCTGTGCTGAGCCCGGTTATGAGGTGTGGTTGTCGATATCAGACAATGCCAAGCGTAAATACCCGCATACTTGGGAGCTAGCAAGGAATAGTTTAGGGCATTGGATGTGTATTCACTCGGCCAAGGCCAACAAGTTAGTTCATGAAGGTATTGTGCGTGGTGTGATTAAAGAATTACAGGGCTATGAGAGTATTCGCACTGAAGTGAAATATGGTAATGAAAACAGCCGTATTGATTTGATGCTTGAGGATGAGACTCACAAGTCCTGCTTTGTAGAAGTTAAGAGCGTTACCTTGAGGTTAGAAGGGGGTGATGGGCTGGGTCTTTTCCCGGATGCCGTCAGTGACCGTGGCCGTAAACATCTAAGGGAGCTCATCGCTATGAGGCAGCAAGGTCATCGAGCCGTATTGTTGTTTTGTGTCCAGCACACGGGAATCAATCGGGTTGCGCCTGCCGATACTATTGATAGCCGCTATGGCGAAACGTTTCGTGAGGCGATTGCGGCCGGTGTTGAGGTGCTGGCCTATGGCGTTGAGCTGAATGAACACCGCATTGAGATATGCCACGCGTTACCGGTTATCGGGCAACAGCCTTTTTAGTTTCTGATGGCTTAAACTCACTTTCTTTAATGTGCTTTTTTATTGGATTGATGCTTTTTGTAGAGCAGAGCTGCTTAATATCACTGTGACAAGGCTTTGCCATTACGGCATCTAGGCCGGTTATTAAAGGGAATGTTCTAGTTTTAATGGTGTGTTATTAACCGAAGGTATTTATCAATCTGGTCCATGAGTCAGTGGTTACTGCTTAGCGTGGCGGGGATTAGATATAACGATTAAGAAGCCTTAGGGGCCTCTTTATCGTCGGGGTGAGTTAGTCATTTAAAGGCTCAATTGTAATAGTTCGCTGTGTTTACTGGGTGCTAAACGAGGGCCGAAATTTGAAACCACCTCAGATGAGGCTCGGCTAGCTAAGCGACCAGCGCTAGCAAAGTCGTGGCCATGGCTAATAGCGTATAAAAAGGCACCGGCGAACATGTCACCCGCTCCGTTGCTGTCTACAGCGTCAGCTTTATAGGGCGCGATGGTGATAAGGTTCTCACCATCAAATACCAATGCACCGTTAGCGCCTAAGGTAACAGCAAATTGCTTGGCGATAGTTTTGAGCTCGGTAATAGCCGTATCGAGGCAGTCGGTATCTGCCCATCCTTTGGCCTCGGCTTCATTACAAAATAGCAGGTCTACGCCCTCGCCAATCATCTCGATTAAACCGTCTTTAAAGAACCGCACCATGCCAGGGTCTGATAGGCTAATGACAGTTTTAACGTGATGTTGCTCGGCTACTTTGCGAGCCTCAATAGCAGCGGCTCTGCCCGTTGGTGAGGTCACGAGGTAGCCTTCGAAATAGAGATACTCAGATGCCGCAATGGCACTGGGGTTGAGCTGCTCGGTGGATAAGGTTTCGCTAATACCTAAGTAGGTGTTCATGCTGCGCTCAGCATCGGGGGTAATCATTACCAGGCATTTCCCGGTAATACCGACAGCTTTTTCGCCTTCGAAGTCACTGTCGACCTTAGCGGATTTAAGATCGTCTAAATAGAATTGGCCATTGTCGTCATTGGCGACTTTACAGCTGTAATACGTGTTGGCGCCAAAGTAGCTGGCGGCAATAATACTGTTACAGGCTGAGCCACCACTGGCACGTTTAGACTGCACTAGATGACCGTCAAGGAGGTTGAT
>JBNMPS010000168.1:0-5789 GCA_051277005.1 Pseudohongiellaceae bacterium | reverse complement strand
ATCGAAAAGCGCGCCGACTTAGAGCGCGGGGCTAAAGCTTTGTTTGATATGATTGTCGGTGGAAAAATTGACATTGAGGTCAGTCAGAGTTTACCGATTACCGCCGTTGCTCAAGCACATGACAGTGTTGAATCCGGTAGCACTACTGGTGCCACGGTATTAACTCTCTAATACTTATCGGTGCCATCAAAATCACGAGAAATTATCATGTTAGACGAAAAAAAGTTGCTAAAGCTACAGGGTGATTTCTTGATGGCTTATCCCAAGGGTTTTGCTGACCCAGCGATGGATATTATTAAGAAGAAGCATCCGGTAGAAAAAATGTATGCCTTTGTGCAAGAGGCCTTTAGCAAACAGGCGTGCTCCAACGTCCATGTGACTGCTGAAAATATGATTAAAGCGGTCAGTCGGTCGTCTATGGTTTCGATGTTTGAGAAACCTAAATTTCGTGATTTTGTTCGTAGCCTCGATGAAAATGAAAAAGCATTTTTAGTGGGTGGTTTAAGTCAGATGTTACACGGTAAGCAACAATTAGGTTTTGAAGCGATGGTGGATATCTTGGCCACTGCCAAGCTTGCAAAATGGAGTTTGATCAGTATTATCCCCGCCTACTATAAACCAACTAAAGAGGTGTTTGTAAAGCCGACTACGGCAAAAAATATCCTCAAGCACTTTGAGATAAACGACCCCGTATATAAGCCCAAGCCTAGCTGGGAGTTTTACCGCAAGTACCGCAAGCTGATTAACGACAGTAAAAAGTTGGTCGATAAAAATCTATCTCCTTCCAATACCGCCTTTTCTGGGTTTTTAATGATGACGGTTGGTCAAAATAATTAATCGATGAATTTTTTGTGACAGTAGTTAAGCTAATTTATTAGAAGTTTTCTAAAAGTCATTGATTTTTCTAATGAAATAATTGAACGCCGTATATAGTGAGAAGTTCACTAATTTTTAGTGTCATAGTTATGTCACATCCACTCAGTAGTTTGAATCATATCTTATATAGACTAGCTCTAACCAGAGAGGAGTTAATATGCAATATATTATTCGTGAATGGGACAACGGTAGCGCGTCTTTAGTTGCCGAAGATGGTTATTTACTGGCAACCTTTGATAATACCGATCAGGCGTTTCTGACCTGTGTGAGCGATTGTCTTACCGTGCCTTTATATATAGAAAAGCACAGTAGTTATTTAGCGAGCTCGCCAGTGGACTGGGAGTCACAATTTTTAGCAGCCTGAGTGGTGAGTTATTAATACGAGCTAACAGCTAAGCCATCGCTTGCTTGAGTAATTCAAAGCAGCGCTTACGGTCATCAAGATAATACATATTACTGACCGCCATCACTTCATCGACGCCAAATAGCTCGACTAAGTGGGTGATTGTATCCCGCACCTGTTCTGGCGTACCTACCGCACGGAGCAGCGAGCGTTGCTGCATAAATCCCAATAATTGCTCCGTCATCTCATAATCTTCGGCTTGTTCTGGGGTGACAGATATGCCGTTACTTTGTCCCGTGACAAAACGGAAAAAATTAATGTCATGAGTTCTTTGCAGCAGCTTGGCTCGCGCTTCGGTATCGGCACAAAACACACTGATAGTTAAAATAGCATAGGCCTGCTGATTTTCGTCATTGGCTTTAAAATGGCGGCGATAATACGCAATTAATGCAGGGTCAGCTTGCGGGTTAATAAAAGCAGCTAAGTTATAAGGTAGACTTTTTTGGGCGGCCAATATCGCGCTATCAGGGCTTGAGCCTAGCATCCATAAAGGTAAGTTAGCCGGTGGTTTGGGGCTAACAACAGGTTGGCATTGCGGGTTGCGTAAATAATCATAAAGCTTGCTGACCAGTTGCGGAAATTGGGCAAATTTTGGCTGTCCATCGGTAGCCAATGCCACCGCCGTCGACATGTCTGCACCGGGCGCTCGCCCTACTCCAAGATCAATTCTATCGGGATATAAATTAGCTAATAGGGAAAATTGTTCGGCTATTTTATAGGGGCTGTAATGCGGCAACATAATGCCCCCAGAACCTAGCCTGATTCGCTCAGTGGCGGCGCCCAATGCCGCTAATAACACCTCTGGCGCACTGCCGGCTACAGACTGAAAGGCATGATGCTCGGATACCCAAAAGCGATGGTAGCCTAATTGCTCACTCCAGCGCGCCATCTCTAGGGTTTCTTGTAAGGCAGCGGCAGCGTGATCAGCACTGCGGGCCATGGATTGGTCGAGAACAGATAATGTGAGAGACATAGATAGAAGCTTTTTTGGGTACTGGGTATCGTGATAGCAAAATGGCTGTCCGCATTAAATAGAAAAACCGCACAATTTTAAAGTTATTTAAACTTGTTATACCCATCGAAATCGCGCTGTTACAATATCAACAATACTAAAAAGCTGAGACCACGCTATGCAACTCGCGAACCAACTTGCCAAATTGGGCACAGAAACCGCCTTCGCTGTTTCTGCCGCCGCGGCTAATTGGGCCGCCAAGGGCAATAAGATTTATCCCTTTCACTTAGGTGATATCAATATTGCTACGCCAGAAAATATCGTCGCCGCCACGGTAAAAGCGATTGGTGATGGTTATACCGGCTATTGCCCTGGCGCGGGTATTGCTGAGCTGCGAGATGCTATTGCCCATGACGTTGGCAGCAAGCGCGGGCTTATCTATAGCGCCGAACAAGTCTCTATTCAACCGGGCGGTAAGCCGGTGATTGGTAAATTTATCATGGCGGTGATGAACCCTGGAGATGAAGTGCTTTATCCCAATCCAGGTTACCCCATTTACGAGTCGCAGATCGAGTATCACGGCGGCACAGCTGTCGGTTATGGCTATGTCGAAACAGCAGATGGTTTTGCGCTCGACTTAGATGCCTTAAAGGCTTCTATTACACCGCGTACCACCGCATTAATTTATAACAATTACCAAAACCCTAATGGTACTCAATCAAGCCGCGCCGAAATGGAGGTATTGGCAGCGTTGGCCATTGAGTATGATTTATGGGTGCTGGCCGACGATGCCTACTATGAAGTTCAATATAGCGGTGAGCCGATGTCCATTGCTAACTTACCTGGGATGCAACAGCGCACGGTTATTCTTTATACCTGTTCCAAGCGTTTTGCGATGACCGGTTGGCGGTTGGGTGCGGCGATAGGTCCGCAGTTGGTGATCGATACTATCAATAAGCTCAATACTAATATCGAATCCTGCACCCCGCACTTTATTCAGCGCGGTATGGTCGGGGCAATCGAAGGTGATACTAAAGGCCCAGACTATATATTGAATATGCTGCGCCAACGCCGCGATGCCTGTGTTGCCGGTCTCAATGCAATTGACGGTATTGATGTGGCGACACCCAATAGCACCTTTTATATTTTCCCCAACGTGACCCGTATCATGTCCCGTAAAGGCTTGCATGATGTTAACGACTTGATGGTACAAGCGTTACAACAGACCAATGTCTCGTTTTGTACCCGCAAGCATTTTGGCCGCCCAGTTGCCGGTGAGAAAAACGACTATATTCGTTTTGCTTATTCAGGCCTTGAGGTGGCGGATATTAATGAAGGAATGGAGAAATTAAAGGTTTTTTTTGAGCGCTGATTAGCGTTAAAGAGTTGTGATGGGGCGTGTTGAACAAAGGCTTTACGTTCTTGTTATCATTTTTTCAACTTCGGCTTCAATCCAAACTTTAGCTTGTTCGGTAATCTCACGCTTGCTGAGCTCCGCGGACGCAATCGGTTTACCTATTTTGACAGTAATGGTGCCGGGGTATTTTACATACTCTCCAGCTGGCCAGAATTCACCAGCGTTAAGTGCGATGGGTACAACGGGCACGTTGGCAGCAACAGCGATATTGGCTCCACCGCGGGCATATTTTGTTTCTTTACTGGCGGGTGTACGAGTGCCCTCTGGAAAGATCAATATCGAAATATTATTTGCTAAATGTTGTTTGCCTTGCTCCAAGGTTTTTTTCAATGCTTGTTTCGGGCTACCTCTATCAATGGCGATGGGGCTGGTTAAACGTAAGCCCCAACCAAAGAAGGGAATATTGAGCAGCTCGCGCTTGAGAACAATACAAACCGGCGCTAAGAAGTACTGTAAAAAATAGGTTTCCCACTGACTTTGATGATTTGACAAGACTACATAGGGACCATCGGGGAGGTTCTCTTTGCCGATCACCTCTACCTTAACGCCACAAACGAAACGTACCCAAAAAACAATAAATCGGTTCCACAACAAAATATAATTGCTGCGAATCTTATAAGGTAAAAAGCTAAAGAAAATAATGCCGGTGGTGCCAAACCAAATGATCGATAAAATATAACCGATATAAAACACACACATTTTTAAGGTTAGTAAAAAGCTTTTCATGGTGTTTAAATAAAGAACCTAGGTAACATACGTAAATGAAGTATCTTGATTATAGCTACAATAAGTGATCGACTGCTTCCGCCAGATTACTATAAATCGATAGTTCAGTAAAAGCCGAATCATTATCTTGCTGTATTTTAGCGAGGGTTTTTGCGCCCTTGCCCGTTTTTACCAAAATAGGCCGGCAGCCTTTTTGCAGCCCCGCTTCTAAATCTCGCAAAGAATCACCAATGGTGACAGCGCCTACCGCGCTAATACCTAAGCTTCGCTCCAGAGTTTCTATCATGCCTGCTTTAGGTTTGCGGCAGTCGCAACCATCGTCTGGGTGATGCGGACAATAAAGAATAAAATCGATATTACCACCAGCCTCTTCTACCAAGGTATTCATTTTTTCATGCATGTCGTCGAGTGCTTGTAGCGTAAATAAACCACGACCCAGGCCCGACTGATTAGTGGTGACTACTACTGTGAAACCTGCCTTAGATAAACGCGCGATAGCGTCTATGCTGCCATCGATCGGTATCCACTCATCGACATTTTTAACATAGGCATCGGAATCTTGGTTAATAACGCCGTCACGATCGAGAATAATAAGTTTCATTGTTAGCGGCTACTTAGCCGGAACCAGCAATGAAATATCAGCCACTTCCAAAAATAGGGCACGCAGCTGTTTTAACAAGGCAAGCCTATTATTCTTTAAGGCTTCATCGTCAGTCATCACCATCACATCTTCAAAGAAGTCATCAACCGGTTGTCGAAGGTCTGCCAGTATTGCCAACGCTTGTTGGTATTGGCGTTGCTCAAACAAGGGTTGTACTTGCGCTTGTTTAGCTTGTACCAGATTGGCCAATGTTTTTTCAGCCTGATCAGTTAATAAGCTAGGGTCGACAGTACCGATGCTGCTTTCATCGCCGAGTTTGGCAAGGATGTTGGATACCCGCTTGTTGGCGGCGGCTAGTGCTTGTGCCTCAGGCAGGGTATTAAAATTGTTTACTGCTTTTACTCGCTGATCAATATCTAAAGGCTCGGACAAACCCTTGGCAGAAACGGCCAAGAATACTTCGGTGCTAATATTAGCTTCTTCATACCAGGCACGGAAACGTTCGACCATATAGTCGAGTACGGTATCGCTTAAGCCTTCGGCGGCAGGTAATTCGGCATTTTTTTGATCGGTATGTTGACGCATTGCGAGTTCAATTAATTGCCGTAAATCTAAATCTAATTGTTTTTCGACAATAATGCGTAAGGCACCTAGTGTCGCGCGGCGCAGGGCGAAAGGGTCTTTCGAGCCAGTAGGTGGTTGGCCGATACCAAAAATGCCGACGATGGTATCGAGTCTGTCAGCTAGCGCAACCGCGCAGGCTGTTAAACTGGCAGGTAGTTTATCGCCAGAAAATTTGGGCAGGTATTGATCT
>JBNMPS010000167.1:0-5810 GCA_051277005.1 Pseudohongiellaceae bacterium | reverse complement strand
GGCTTTCTTCGCTAATACGGGTGCCTAGTCCACCGGCTAGTATTACAGCTTTCATTGATGTGAGCCTTTATATTCAAAATTCATCGAAATTCCCATTCTTTTTATTATGGAAAAACATTGCTTCTCCATGATCGATAGTGTTAATTCCATGTAATTTAAGATACTTTATGTTCAACGAATTTTATTTTTTCAGAAAAAAGTCGTTGAGAGAATAAATTGATACGTCTATCGCGGACCATGTGCCAAAATATCGGCCTCTGGCATGGACTTAGCTTTTTCTTTGAAGCCTATTATTACCCCGTCATAGATGCTTGGCTCAAAAATTTTTTCTAATATGTAATAGCCGTATTCTGATAACGAATCTACGGCATTTTTTATTTTATCTATCGTATCTAGGCCCTCTATTCTTTCTTGAGCTTTAGGCTGATCTATCCATAGTGGTGTGTCATCAATTAAGTATTGTTTCATCGTCGGACTCATACATTTAATTGACTGTATATATTTTTCGAGGATTGGCCGAAATCTCCGTTTAAATACCCATCTACAATTTGGTTGTTATAATAATCATATATCAGATGTAGGTGTGACGGTTTCCAGTCAGTCGTTAGCCATAACTTACCATTGCCATGCTGTTTTTGCTTGATAATTTTTCCGTCATGGCTTTTTAGTATTAACAGTTCTAAATTTTGTGCAAGACTAATCACCGCTCTGGCAGCAACGTCGTGTAAGCCATCTTTTTCTATCATGGGTGCAGCTGTTTGGTGGATGATGTCGCCTGCATCTAATCGTTGGCTTAATGTATGAATTGTCATGCCAGTCATATTAGGTTCTAGCATGTAGCTTGGCCAGAAGTGAGTGATTGCTCCTTTGTACCATGGAGATAGTCCACCATGTATATTCCAGCATTCTCCTTTGGCAGCTGAAAGCGTAGTTTTATCTAGTTTATGAATACCATAGCTTAGTAGTAAGTCAGGGTTTAATTTTTTAATGAATACGCTTGTTGCTAATTCGTTAAGACTAGCCATTGTGCAGTGTTGTGTTTCTACTTTAGGAAATGTTGAGTTACCAAAAAAGTAATCCTCCGTTTTTTCTCGAGATAAAAAATGATGATCAAATAGCGTTTTAGTTTTATCGGGAATCCCTCTAGGTGCTTCTAGAACATGATTTTCTCGATGTTCTATGATTAGCCCCGAGAGTAACTTTGCATTAGCTAACTTTCTTGCGATATAAGCATGTCTAGGGTGATTGCCAGTTAGTAGTAGTATTTTCATAGTATTAATATTTGAAACTGATTAGATTGTTTTTTTCTAAATTTTCTATTAGTGGACGAAGGTTGTTTACATTGCAATAACTGTGCTCCGCCATGTCAAACAAATCATTTTCACCATCCGCCATATTGAGTATGGCTAGTATGCGATGTAAATTTGCTCTGCTGTCTTCATCAGTGTCAGAAGATTTATTTTTAGTGCCATTTGAGTTGATGCTAGGGTAAAGACCGCGTTTTCCAAGCTGGGGCTCTCCATAAGGCGAGAGGTTGATAGGTTTGCCACAAATTTCAGCGTACTCTAAAAACTGTTCGATACTATTAATACTTGTTATAAGACTGTCCATACTCATGAAAGACTTAGTATCCAAAGAGTTATGATAGCCTTCGTATTCACCATATCTCGTTCGATTGAATTGCCCCATGGGAAAGTTGAAGCCAGGTGATCCATATTGTCTTTCGTCTGAGCCAAACATTGCAGTGAATGGTGTGGGCTTAATTGGTAGCTCGGTTTTTATATGGCCTAGGGGGCATTGTTTAGCAACACGATCAAATATGCTATTGGCCGGGCGGCTACTTTTATACGTTAAGCTTTTATTTGGCCCACCTAAGCACGTTAAAACAGCACCGGCATGGAGGTTTTTACTGAGTGTTTTGTGATGATTATATAAAAAACACAATGTGCCGATCGTTTCAGGGTTAAGTAGAAAACGATAGCTGAATCGCCGTTTTGGCCATGACTTTATACGCTGATAGAGCGCTAGTAGAGCTAATGGGCCAGACAGTTCGTTATTTGCCATTGAAGGATGGCAGAGATAGCTGCTAAGTAATATCTCCCTATCAGATTCTCCGGGTAACAAGCAGTGGGCAAAAGGTATGCCGCCGTCTATAAATTGAGCATCTATTTCGGCTTTGTAGTTACCTTCAGGTAAATGTTGGCGTGTTTCATCACTGATACAAAAGCCCCAGTTATTTTTATAATAGCTAGTGACATAGGGGATTGCAGTCGGTAGTTCTGGCAGGCTATGTAAGTGCTCATTGAGTTCCTTGAGAGTGACTGTTTTGTTAATGCTGCAGGAGTAGTTAACGACATGAAGATTATTGTTATTACTATCGCAGATGACTTCTCCACTAGGACCTATCAGTCGTGCTCGTTTAAAGTGCCACTCTTTAGGCACTGTCCAGTCAAAGACTTGAGTGTCAGAAGCCACTTTCTCAATGGTTAATGGCATGTGACGTTGGAATAATTTCATTGATTGCTCTAGCCCTGGGCCGCTTATACTGCGACAGATAGGCCATAGCTCATCAAAGAGTGATTCAAGAAGTTTATATTCTTCGGTGATTTTTCCTTGCTTGCACTGGCTCAAGACAATAACTCCTGAGCGCTAGTGTTATCTGGGTCTAGTGCCAGCACATGAGCCAACACCATATCGGCGAGATCATGTTCATTGATGTCTTTATACAGTTTGCTGAGTTCTAACCATGTAGCTGTGTCGTCGGGTATTTGTTGCAAATAGTCGGTATAGGTATTTATAGATTCATTGTATTTTTTGTTGAGCCGTAAAATTCCTGCATAGGTCGCTTGATACTTAATATCGAATTGGGAAAGCTGCGCTGCAATTCGCTCGGCACTGTTATATTGCTGCTGTTCCATTGCTAATAGCATGCCATCACAAAGTTCTTGTTCAGATATGTTTGTGCTGTTGTTATTCATGTTTTGCTGCTTACCGTCAGTGACTGCTGGGCTCTGTTCAGTTTGAAAAGTATTTGCTAGTTGATTAATCTCTATTTTTAACTCGGCTGTTAATAGCTCAAATCTGTCGGCATTTTGCTGTAGCCACCAATAGGCTCTAGCGCTTTGCTGGTCTTTTTGCCATTGCTTGCAGGCCAGCTTCATATCGCCATTAACTTTCAACTCTTCGATGCGGGCTTCGATACGTTTTTGGGTAGACTGAATAATGTCTTTGTAGTCAACAATACTTTTTTGCCAAGCTGTATAATAGGTCTCGCCTTTAGCTTTTATGTCATTGTCAGACCAGAGGCTTTCATCTTCCGGTTTTGAAAATTCAAGAAAATATTTCAAACCCAGTTTTTTAAGCGTTACTGCTAAGTCTACGGCGTCATGGTCCAATTTGTGTTGCAGCTTATCCAGCTTCGCCTTGGCCTTCATGTCAAAGCTGCCGGCTTTATTTTTACGGAATATCTTTTTGTTGAGAATTTTTGCGTCTCTGACATGGTCTGATAGTTTTTGCAATAATTTATTTTTTGAAGACAGTTCTAGTTGACAGTCTTTAAGGTATTGCTTTTTTTCAGCACTAGAATATGGACCAACCAGTACTTTCCAATTTGTTTTTTGCTGCGCCGGTAATTCAATGCTTGTTGACGGCAGATACTCTATGCCGATTATTTTGCGGGCATTACTCGCCAGATTGATGATGCGACAGTGATTTTTTTTGAGCGCGCTAATTTGCTCGGCAAGCTTGATGGCAGCCAGTTCCATCTGATCATCGGTCTGCGCCGCGATACCACTATAAGTTTCTACCGAACTGCCTGATGCAGCGACGGGATTTTGCGCTTGTTGGTAGGCGTTACTGCGAATGTGCCGGTTTGACTCCGAACTAAAGCAAAGGTCAATTCCGCTTAAGAGTATGTTTTTAAAGCCCATTCGCAAAGCCATAACAACAGTGGTATTGGCAACGTTTGGCCCCCAGTCGTTTATATTGTCGGGGCAATTCGGGCTTTGCCATGGATAGCGTTGCCCTAGGTAAAGGTTTTGTCCATACCATTGTCCTAGCAATTGGCTGTTGACGTGGTTGGCGTGAATAAATAAAACCGAGTCCGGAAAGCTCAGCATTTCTTTACTGGTGGCGAAGCTGACCGGCATATAATCGATCGCAATGACGATGTCGGGTATCAACCCTTCTTCAATAAGGCGGCAAGCTAGTCGCGAAACGGCGATAATCACTAGCTTTTTCCGTTGACATTTTATCCATTCAATTTCACTTTCGAGAGATGGGCCAGCGCCCAATATAATGCAGCTTTGTTGCTGAAAAGCGCCGTCTAACTGTATTGCGGCGCTATTATTTTCTGCCAAGTTATCTAGGCAACTGGTGATCATGTGGTTATCGTTAAGCTCTATTTTTGTTCTGTGGACCAATATGTCCAATTGGCTGTTGAGGCTGTTGGCAGCTGTCCGGTAGCCAGATTCACTCGATTCATTAATCGTGATGGCAGTGTGGCCTATAACCGCATCGTGAAAAATAAATTGGCTAATAGCTAATTGCTCGGCGACTTGTTGCCAATTATCAATATGGCATAAGCGTATATTTTGTTGCCACTGTTGACCGATGGGGCATAGTTTCTTGACCGAATCGAGCAGCTGTTCGGTTTCTATAAACAGATAATAACTGTGTTTGGGTACACATTTTTTCATTAGGTGTTTGATCAGTAGGCCTGAGTCGCTACCCAATACGATATGTAAGCAGCCTTCGCGCCAAAACTGGTCCGATAATTGTTGTTGATAAACTTGCTCGGAGAGTTTCTCTTCGAAAGGCTTGCCCCCAACCGCTGGCAGATACTGCTCCCCAAAAGGAGTTGTCATGATGCTATCAATGGAGTTGTTTGGTACTGTCATCTGTATTAATTCAGTGTGGCTGAGTTGTAAAGGAGCTTAGTTGCCAGCGTCAAAAAGACTGTCATTGGCGATATAACGCAATATCTATGCCTAAATGTCTCGTTAGGTGATGGCTATCTCAAAAATAAATGGGCTACGTGTTTGTCCGTACTAGGCATAGCGCTTATAAAGTCGCATCATAGTTGCTATTAAGCAATGCTTTAATCGGCCGTTATCTAAGAAAATGTAGTGGCAATTATAGCTGTCTGTGAAGAGGGTGAGTTCTCTGGACAATAACGTTGATCAGACCACCATTTTGGTGGTTGAAGACAATCCTGTCGAGCGGCAGTTGATTGGTAAAATTTTACGCAATGCCAATTTTCAAGTGATTGCTGTAGATTGCGGCGAGGTGGTGCTCGAGACTCTGGTCAACTACCAGCCTGATCTTATTTTGTTAGATGCATTATTGCCGGATATCGATGGTTTTGAGGTCTGCGAGCATCTTCGCTCGCATCCTAAGGGCATATATATTCCGATCATTATGCTGACCGGTTTAGATGATGTCAGCTCTATCGATCGCGCCTATGAAGCGGGCGCTACAGATTTTTTTACTAAGCCGATTAATCATTCCTTATTGGTCCATCGCATCCGCTATTTATTGCGCATGAGTCTCTTATTGCAGGAGTTACGTCTAAGCAAACAGTCTTTAGCCGGTGCCCAACAGGTAGCTAAGTTGGGTCATTGGGAATTAGATATAGAGCGCCAGCGCTTTCAGGCTTCTGAAGAGATATACCGACTTTATCAGGTTGATCCCAGTCACCAGACTCTGGACCCGGGTTTATTACTGCAGCGCTGTCATCCTGATGACCGCGATTATGTAAACTATACATTAGAAGATGCGATCGCTAAATGCCGTGAAACCCGTCTAGAGTA
>JBNMPS010000166.1:0-5818 GCA_051277005.1 Pseudohongiellaceae bacterium | reverse complement strand
TGGAAATATACCGTGGCATTGCACCCGTGAGCGCAGGCCAAGAAACCATAGGCGGCGCCATTAATGTTAAAACCTGGAATGTCGATTTTGGCAGTAGCGAAACATTTGAGATAAGCGGTAAGGCCAGCACCGGTTACCAATCAGTCAACGAAGGCTGGCTAGCTAATGCTATCGTTTTTGCAGCTAACCAAAATCATCGCTTTAAACTAGCCACCCTAACCGAACAAGGCAATGATGCCGAGTTTGATAGTGGTAAAATTTTACCCAGCGAATACCATCGGCAACGTTATGATCTGGGTTATTGCTACCAACGTGACAAACACAAAATTCAATTAGATATTGCCCGCAACAAAACGGGCGAAACGGGCACTCCAGCCCTACCCATGGACATAGACAACATCGATAGTGATTTGGCCAGCGCGACCTATACTTTTGCCGAATCAGATTTCACGCTAAACGGTAAAATCTACTACAGTGACATCAAGCATGGCATGACCAACTATCATTTGCGTACCGCGCCAACGAACCCAATGATGCATCGACGTAATATTACAACGGCCGAAAACATCGGCTATAAATTAAACGCCAAATTTGTTGATGCCAATAACGATAAAAATACGTGGTTAATGGGCATTGATAGCCACAGCGAAAAGCATCATGCCAATATCGACAACCCCAACAACCCGATGTTCTTTGTGGCTGGATTTAATAATGCAGAGCGTGATGTCCTCGGTGTATTTGTAGAACGCTAGCAACAAATTAACGATAAGTTCAGTGCTGAATTTGGCCTGCGTTACAACCAAGTGAAGATGGATGCTGACGAGGTTGATGGCACACCCGCAATGATGAGTATGATGGGTATGGCGCCAGGCATAATGTTGCGCGACAGTTTCAATAACAGCGACCGATCCCAAACGGATAACAATATCGACTGGGTTACCAAATTTAACTATCAAGCCAGCAATACAATAAATTATTATGCAGGCCTAGCCAGAAAAACCCGCTCTGCCTCATACCAAGAACACTACCTGTGGCTACCTCTAGAAGCCACCGGCGGCCTAGCTGACGGCAACACCTATACCGGGAACTTAAATTTCGACGCAGAAGTTACTCACGAAATTGAATTAGGCTTAGATTACAATACAAACAAGTTCAGTATTTCACCTCGTGTTTTTTACCGTAAAGTAAAAGACTACATTCGAGGTACTGCCACCACTAATATGAGTGCGACTATATTCGTCAATATGATAAACATGATGAATAGCACTAGTAACAACGAACCGCTAGAATTTAACAATGTTGACACAACGATTTACGGTGCCGACCTAGACTGGCGCTATCAAATTAATAGCAACTGGTCGTTATCAGGTATCATCAATTATGTACGCGGTAAACGTGATGACACCAGCGACAACCTTTATCGCATTGCACCCACCAACACCACTATCGCTATTAATCACCAAGTAAGTAACTGGGGCAGTACCTTTGAAAGCGTCATTTACAACAAACAAAAGGATGTATCTGAAACCAATCGCGAGCAAGAAACCGCTGGTTATAGTTTATTTAACGCACGCGGTTACTGGCAAGTAAGCGAAGGTTTACGCTTAGGCTTTGGACTCAACAATATCACCGACAAACGCTACCAAGATCACTTGGCGGGCTATAATCGAGTAATGGGAAACCCTAACATTGAACAGGGTGAGCGTTTATACGGTTATGGGCGTAATGCATACATCCGTGCAAACTTTCAATTCTTACCGTCAGAAAAACGCTAACAAAGGAGAGCCAATCTCTCCTTTTTAATTATTCATCAGCCTTTAATTATCCTGCCATGGATCACAAAGGCCATTCACATATCGATTGAAAAGATGATCTTCAACCAAACGTTTTTAAATAGTGCTAAGTAACACAGGCTTTTCAATACCATAACCCTGAGCATAATCAACACCAATCTCTTTTAATACATCCAATATTTCTTGATCCTCAACATATTCCGCAATGGTTTCTATGCCCAAAAAATGACCAAGCTCATTGATAGATTTAACCAATGCATAATTCTTTTTATTATCGACAACATCTTTAATGAAGACACCATCAATTTTAAGATAATCAACCGGAAGTTTTTGCAAATATTCATACGATGACATCCCCGTACCAAAATCATCTAATGAAAATTTACACCCCGTTCTTTTAACTTCATTAATAAAGTCGACCGCATAATTTAAATTTGATATTGTTGCCGTCTCTGTAACCTCAAAGCATATTTTTGAGGTCGGCACAGTAGTATTTTCAATCACATCTAATAAGAACTTAAGAAAACGCCCATCATTAATCGAGCAGCCAGACAAATTGATCGAGATGCCGTTCATTTGCGCCATCTTATCTGAGTTATTCTCCATCCACTCAAACACAGAGTTCACCATCCAACGATCTACCTTAGGCATACGATTTATTTTCTCTGCCGCCTCAATAAAATCTTCTGGCGAGGTTAACTCTCCATTGTCATCAGTCACACCGAGTAACATTTCATAATGAGGTTGGTCGGCACCTTCATCATTTACCGATATTATTTTTTGACATCGCACCTGCAATTTATTGGTTGAAATTGCACCATCAACCCTACCTGCCCAACTCATAACATCATCTTCATGGGACTGGTCACAATCATCAGATTTGAACAACACCACCCTGTCAACCTTATGGTGTTTAGCCGAGCGGCAAGCTAAATTTGCATGTTTTAATAAAGTCGTAACACTCTGAATATTATTACTCATCATCTCTAAACCAATACTTACATTAACGACAATACTCTTCTCTTCGACAAGAAAGATTTCATCATTAATTAATGACCGTAACCGCTCAGAAAGGCCTATAGCCTTGACCTCATTACAATCGGACATCAGCACTCCAAACTCATTCCCTCCAACCCTGGCGACCACATCATCACCAACATATTGCTTTAAGCGTCGCGCAATTACTTGTAATAACAAGTCACCCACGTGGTTACCATAGTTATTATTAACAATACTAAACTGGTTAATATCGATATAGCAGAGAGCACCTTGAGAAAAGTTATTTTGTAGCTTTGCCAGTGAACGAGCAATAATCTTTTCAAACTCATGCCTATTAACAAGTTCTGTTAATGGGTCGTGTGTCGCCTTAAAAACCATCTGATCATAAACAGTTTGCACGGTATTAAATATACTTTTATCAACAAAAGAGATATCACATTCATCAACAAAAAAAATCACTCCTACGTCTAAGTTTTCAATCATCACATCGATATCAAACTCCACCTCCTTCATCCCTTGGTCATTAACAAAAACAAACTTAAGTTCATCTTCACCCGTCCAAGCGAGGCGCATACGCTTTCTCCCCCCCCCGTTCTCTTGATACTCGACCCAATCACCTACCTGCATACGCTGAACGCGTTCTATCCAACGATCTTCGTTGCCCTGTTCTTTAATTCTAGCGGGTATTTTAGGTGTAACCTTATCCAACGACTGAGTAAGATCAAAACCCAAATCGCCCTCATTAATACTTATAAGCTCTGCCTTTATCTCACCATAAAATATTTTCTCAAGCTCACTGAGTAACGGCATAGTGAGCGCTAAGCCAGTCGAAGACACCTCCAACTGACTATGGATCAAGTTAAGAATGGCTGGGGCCTCTATCTCTATATCGAACACATTAGACGATTCAGACTTACACCAATCGGTAATCGTTTTAAGCACAGCGATATTTTCTTCAAACTCATTACTTTCGCTACCCTCTCGAACACAAACACCTACCAGAAGGTCTTTCCAACCAATATTAACAAGTTCTAAAGCAACCTTAGGCATCGCCGAACCAACCAAAATATCACGTATCGATTTAAATACATGCAGCCTTGCTCTATTTAATTTTTGCTGCCCATAATGAATTTTTGAAACTCGATCAGCATTACGTTTAAAAGCATTTTTTTGTCTTTGTATCAGCTTATCTAGCTCTTTTGAGACTCTTGAAAACGCACTATGATCTTGCTCGTAGTGCTCAACAATATCTGAAATATACCCCTTGACCGTACTCTCAAAGCCTTTCTTACTGACCCTCTCAACAGAACCAACATGCACAAGCTTTTCTAAAACCTGTCTAGCGGGGTGATTCGGATCATCAAAGAAACTAGGTTCATTTAAAGCCACCTCCAGTAAAGGCACTTTAAGCTGCTTAATCCACGGCTTAATTTCAGCGCTAATTTCACTCTCATCGCTCATCAAATTAAAAATATCATCAACTACATCCAAAAAATCTAATTGATCTGCGTTAACATGCCGACCATCATCTACACCTAAGCCAGTATCTTCAATAATATTTATGAATACATCTCTCAAGGGTTGAGAAGAATCCGTCAACAACAGTTTCTTATCTGCACTCAATGTTGAAAACCATTGATTGATATCGCCTAGGCTAAAGCATTGTTCATCTGAGTATGGGGGATATTGCTCCTGCCCCACTGCACGCTGAAGCTGCTTAAACGACTGTAATGCACCGTAGGTATTATGCGATTCATAACGCACACCCGTATTAGCCGCACCGGGGCAAATATTTATTGACGAAGCCTCCACGGCTACTGTGTGTTCAGCTTTAAATCCTTTATTGGAAAAAATAACGCTCAACTCACCATAAAACTTATTAATCTTTGATGACAGAACATCATTAAAACAGTGATAGATAACCTCTTGTATAGGGCGGGCCTGGCCATTACCCATCACTTTGCTAAAGGTATGACATATCACAGACGGGGATATTGGATTATTGGTTGCGATAATTGGACACTGATAAAGCTGTGAATAATATTGATTGAGAACCAATAATTGAGAAAAATAATCAGACTCTAGCGAAGCAATAATCATCTGAACATCCAGCCAATCTTCAAATATGGTTTTCTCCAACACCTCAAGCTGATTATTACCCCCGGGGGCTTGCTGCTTAAGTTGCTGTAAAGAAAAATCCGCATCTGTTAATGGATTATTAATATAGCATTCAATATTGGATTGGATTTCTTTCTTGCTTACCTTTAAGGCATTCAGGGCCTCAAAGTAGTTTTGCTGCTGCTGATTATCTTTCGACTGGCCAGCCAACTCAACAAACCGAGCGGTGGTAATGTCAAAGAACGCTGCAAGCAGATCAGACCAAAAGCATTTACGCCTATGTTCAACCTCATCAATAATCGCCGAAGCATTAGATTGAGCGCTGTCACCAAATACATTCTTTGTTATTAGCTTAGGAGTATTCTTAATAGCTTGATTTAATCGCTGGAGATTGTCTGATAAAGGCACAGAAAACTCTATCCCTAGCAATAGGCCATCCATTCTTCGAATATGGCTTTCAAAGCTTATTGCCTCTTCACTACTCGTTAGAGAGGCTTTAAAAACGACCTGAACAACATCAAATAAATTTAATTTATTTGCAGCCGCTAACTCGTTTAAACTGACGGACAGCTTGATCAACAAACCACCTGAACAGTAATTCACCGCCTGCCCTAACACTGGCTCAGCATAATTAAAATTCAGTGTTACCGGTAGATTACAAGCCACCCTCTGGTGAAGCCGCTTATTCATGGCTTTCCTATTTGTTTTTTCCCTTAGCTTACAGAATTTCACTTCTAACTTATCCTTTCAGTTTAGAAGCCCGAAAGAGCAAAGTCCATGTAATTCAGAACACAAAAAAGGGCGCTAAAAGCGCCCTTTTTACAACTGACTCACTGAGACAACCCTACCAACCGGTAATTTCAGTCAACGCTTCGCCAATATCCGCTAAGCTGCGAACCGTTTTAACA
>JBNMPS010000165.1:0-5822 GCA_051277005.1 Pseudohongiellaceae bacterium | reverse complement strand
CGCCCTCTGGATTTTTAGCTTCACCAACAATCACAACCCTAACTGAGCCTTTCAATAATCTATGTTTTAATGATGTTTGCTGCAACACTAGTTTGTATTGAAATTGATGAGGCGAAGCGGTTTTATAAATATTTAAATCCCTAACGCTCAACCCTCTGTCTCGTTCGCTAGGCGACATTAATCCTTTATAAAAGCTAATTTCCTCAGTAAGCCCAGCAATCTTATCTTGATAAGATTTTAGCTCTTGTTGAACGTCATCAACAGAAACCCTATCGACAGTTGCCGCCATTTTAAGGTTGGCTAACTGTTGGCTGGCATCATCTTTTTCTTTCGTCGCCAGTAATAAGTTATTTTTTAATTCGTGATTTTCATCAACCAAACGCTGTTCTAGCTCAAGAAAATCAGACCTAGCTAACCAAGTGCTCGAAAAGGCTACCGCGAGTATTAGCCCAAACGCCAAAATAATTACCGCACTGCGCTGCCAAGGGCGATAGCGCACAACCACAGAACGATATTGCTTACTGCCTTTTACGATTGCCATTTAAAAAACCATGTTTATGCATATTATTAAGGAGTCAACGCAACGATATTTAAACCGGCATTCTCAGGTAGCCCTAACATAATATTCATGTTTTGCACGGCCTGGCCTGAAGCACCCTTCACTAAATTATCAATCACCGACAATATTACAATCGTATTTCTATTTTGAGGTTTGTGTATCGCTAAACGACATACATTAGCACCTCTAACCGTGCGTGTTTGCGGATGACTTCCCGCAGGTAATACATCGACAAAAGGTTCGTTAGCATAACGCTGCTCAAACAATGCCTGCACCGACTCTAAGCTAGTACTGTCATTGAGCAACTCAGCATAGAGCGTTGAATGCATCCCTCTTACCATAGGCGCTAAATGTGGCGTGAAGGTTAAACCAACGCCATTGCCACCAGCATCCGTTAAGCCCTGTTCAATTTCGGGTAAATGCCTGTGGCCTGGAATACCGTAAGCTTTAAAGCTATCACCCACCTCTGACAATAAGTTATCGACTTTAGCCTGCCTACCCGCACCGCTCACACCTGAGGCGGCGTTTGCAATCAATCGGCTACTATCGATTAAATTATTTTCGATTAAGGGAATAAAACCTAACTGCACAGATGTTGGATAACAACCGGGGCAAGCCACCAACTGTGCCGATTTTATCTGCTCACGATTAACTTCAGGTAAGCCGTAAACCGCTTGCTCTAAAATATCTGGGCAGGCATGGGGTTCGCCATACCACTGCGACCAAAGCGCGGCATCTCGAATTCTAAAATCAGCCGATAGATCGATAACACGAATACCCTTATCTAACAGCTGCGGTACCATATTCATTGCAACGTTGTGAGGCGTGGCAAAAAAAACCACGTCACATTGTGCCAGCACATTAACATCGGGCTGAGAAAAAGCAATATCGCTAAAACCACGTAGGTTAGGGTAAAGGCTATCTACACGCACACCATCTTCTGCACGAGAAGTAATCGTAACGACTTCAGCCTCCGGGTGATTCACTAAGATGCGTAATAATTCAACACCGGTATAACCTGTGCCACCCACAATGCCTACTTTAACCACGGTCATCTTTCCTCAAGTTGTCGCTGTTCGATACATAGAATAAACCAGTGTATTAACCGCGTCTAAGCGGTTGGTGCTACACTGTGTTAATGACCGCTATAATAAAGCAATTGACCACTAATAGTTAGCCATCCTATTAATAGCACAACAGCAAAAGAACCCGTAATAATTTACTATGCTGCAAAATCAGCTACAAAATTTTCGACTCCACTTAGCGCAGGATAATTCCCTGCTGCACTTTTCCGCTTTAGGCATCATTGCCGGTGCTTGCTGCGGCGTGATCATGATGGCTTTTCATTGGCTATTAAAAGCCATGCAGCACGTCATTTTACCCAACAACCAATTAGATAACTTTGAAGCACTGCCTATGTGGGCCTATTTCGCCCTGCCTCTGAGCAGCGCCATTATCATTGGCCTAGTCATGCAACTTTTTGCCAAAAACGCAGAAAGAACCGGTGTACCGCATGTACTTCACTGCCTACACTCAAAACATGGGCATATGCCGAGCAAGAACCTATTGGTACAATTTTTTATTGGCGCCTTCGCCCTTGCCACCGGTCAATCTGGCGGGCGTGAAGGCCCTGCTGTACATTTAGGCGCTGGCATCAATAGCCTAATTGGCCAAAAGCTACGGCTACCCAACAACAGTATTCGCCTGTTAATTGGCTGCGGCAGCGCCGCCGCCATCGCCGCCGCGTTTAACACACCCATTGCTGGCGTCATATTTGCGATGGAGGTGATCATGATGGAATACACCATCATTGGTTTTATCCCCATCACTCTAGCAGCCATTACCGCGACCACCCTGATACAAGCCACCGACAGCGCCGATAAAATTTTTCTTATCCCTAATGTAGAAAGTATTGCCATGACATCACTGGCAGAGATGCCTTACGTAGTTTTACTAGGCTTAGTCACTGGCTGCTGCGCCACGCTGTTTATCATTATTTTGAAATTAGGGCTGAAGCTGTCAAACAAACCCATTTTTGTACGAATCACCCTCGCAGGATTAATCACCGGCAGCTGCGCATTAGTGGCACCCGAAGTATTGGGGATTGGCTATGACAGCCTTAATGCCTTGCTCTCCCACGAATACAGTTTAAATATTATTCTGGCTTTGCTAGCTGCAAAAATCATTGCCACCGCCGCCAGTTGCGGACTGGGTCTCCCGGTAGGACTTATCGGTCCCAATTTATTAATCGGCGCCTGCATAGGCGCAGCTACGGGCGAATTTATCAGTTATTTCTTCCCCGAGCTCAGCTCACAAAAAGAATTCTATGTACTGCTGGGTATGGGCGCCATGATGGCGGCCGTGATGAACGCACCGTTAGCCGCATTAATGGCGTTACTAGAATTAACCACTAACACCAATGTGATATTTCCGGCCATGCTGGCCATCACCGTCGCCACTATCACTCACTCGACTTTATTCAAACAGCGCTCGGCAACCCAAACCGTTTTTCGCCGCATGAACACCACATTACGAACCGACCCTCTCAGCTTAGCGCTGCAGCGCACGGGTGTAGCAGGTATAATGAATAGAGCAGTAATTACCTCGCCACAAGTTATTAGCAACATAACCGCCAAATCACTGCTACAAGACTCTCAAGAGAAAAACTGCCAAGTTCTTATCAGCCATGACAGAGAAAACGGCCATCAGGCTTATGAGTGGCCCATAATCAAACCGCTTTTAGAAGCCGCCATCGCTAACGATGAGCAAGAAATTGACTTACTGAGAATTGCCCCCGCATCAGAGCCTGTTACCACCTTACACATACAGGCCACTTTGCGAGAAGCGCTGGACCTCATGAATGAAAAAAAAATGAACTGTGTTTTTATCGCTGGCCCGCGCTTGGAGCAAGGGATATTAAACCGAGATGCAATCACCTTACATGCCAGTATGCCGCAGCATACTTAACCACCAACCTTCATCACCAAAAAGGTCACACAGCACCATGCTTTGGGTAAAAGCCTTTCACTTAATTTTTATGGTCTGCTGGTTTGCGGGCATTTTTTATCTGCCACGCTTATTTGTGTATCACGCAATGGCAAAAGACCAAGCGACCCGCGATCACCTCGCGCTTATGGAGCGCAAACTCTATCGCTTTACCACCCCGTTTGCGTTCTTAACCATCGGCTTCGGCCTATGGTTGGCCAGCTATAATTGGGATTACTACCTGCAGGCAAAATGGTTTCACGCAAAGTTGGCATTGGTACTATTATTAGTAGGCTACCACTGGCAATGCGGTCGCTATGTCAAACAACTACAACAGCATAGGGAGCTGCGCAGCCATGTATTTTACCGCTGGTTTAATGAGTTGCCCGTTTTCATTTTATTTGCGGTGATTATTTTTGTCGTCGTAAAACCTTTTTAAACATGCAGAGACGGCTAACCAGAGGCTGATAAATGACAACACCGACACTTAATCGTAGCCCCATTGTGATGTGTATTAACAATCACGATCCTATTGGTGGCGCGGGTATCTCAGCCGACATCGAATCCTTAAGCAGCCTGGGCTGCCATTGCACTCCCATCATTACGCAACTGTCATCATTGAATAACAAGCGATCAGATGATGACGCCGCTGACAACCAGATCACCCCCACCAGCTTGTTAATCAGCCAGATACGCTCCACCTTAGAAGATACGCAGGTCGACTTAATTAAAGTCGGCAAGCTCGCCAGCGAGGCTAATATTGAAGCGGTACATACCGTATTGAGTGATTACCCTTCAATACCGGTAGTGCTAGCGCCCTTCAGCGGTAATATTAAAGACAGCGACCTCAATGATGCCGTGTGCGAGCTACTCTTTCCACAGGCTCTCATTACCCTGCTCAGCGAAAAAGACGCCTACCAACTCACCAACGGTGCCGACAGCTTAGCCGCGTATGCTCACAAACTCTTAGAATATGGCAGTGAAAACCTGCTGTTCACCAATGCCTCGCACAAAACCTCTAACCAAATGGTCTGCAATCAACTCTATAACCATAGAGGGCTGTGCCAACAATATGAGCGTGAGCGTTTAGCGGGCCAATTCAATGGCGGCGGTGACACCCTCAGCGCGGCCTTGTCGGCTTACCTAGGTCATGGCCTCAGTTTGGCTGAATCGATGCAGCAAGCGCAGCAATTTACTTGGCAGGCCATTAAAAAAGCCAAACGTATCGGTATGGGAGAATTAATTCCCGATCGTATGCATTGGGCTAACGACTGATCATGCGAATGATGATGGCCCCTCCTAATAATTAATGAAGCTAAAAGCCTTATCAGCCAGACAACACAAAACTCACGGCTAAACACTGGCCAGACACGACTGATATCAGGATAATGCCCGCATTATCTCCGCGTTTATTAACGACACGACGTATTACACAATCTATTAAAGGTATCCAATGAGCCGTTCCGAAGCCCTTTTTGAACAAGCCCAAAAAACCATCCCCGGCGGCGTTAACTCCCCCGTTCGCGCTTTTCGCGCCGTAGGCGGCACACCCATTTTTATTGATCGCGCCAAAGGGCCTTATGTATTTGATGCCGACGACAAACGCTATGTCGATTACGTTTTATCTTGGGGGCCGATGATTTTGGGCCACGCCAACCCCGCTATCTTAGCGGCGGTAACTGAAAAACTAGCCAAGGGCTTAAGTTTTGGCGCTCCCACCGAAATTGAAACCACATTAGCCGAAAAAATCTGCAGCATCATGCCCAACATGGATTATGTCCGCATGGTTAACAGCGGCACGGAAGCAACCATGAGTGCGATTCGATTAGCCCGCGGCTACACCGGCCGCGATAAAATTATCAAATTTGAAGGTTGTTACCACGGTCACTCTGACTCCTTATTAGTTAAAGCAGGCTCCGGCGCACTCACCATGGGCGTACCCAGCTCACCGGGCGTACCGGCCTCCTTAGCTGATCACACCGTTACTCTTACCTACAACGATATCGAAGGTTTGCAAAAAGCCTTTGCTGAAATTGGCGATCAAGTAGCCTGCGTTATTGTTGAACCCGTTGCCGGCAACATGAACTGCGTGCCTCCCATCCCCGGATTCTTAGACGCTATCCGCGAGCAATGCAACCAATATGGTAGTGTCTTTATTATCGACGAAGTGATGACTGGCTTCCGCTTAGGTTTAACCGGTGCGCAAGGCTATTACAACGTTGAAGCCGACATCACCACCTTAGGTAAAGTGATAGGCGGTGGTATGCCCGTTGGCGCC
>JBNMPS010000164.1:0-5841 GCA_051277005.1 Pseudohongiellaceae bacterium | reverse complement strand
TATATGTATTATTGTCGGCATGATAATCAATCAAGTGATCGACCGAAGCGCCACCAAACATCCCACTAAAAAGACGAGAAAGATCCTTATTCTTCATAGTAGATTTGCCTTTAAAATAGCTATGTTCACTTCCTACATCGCTCGCATCTGTCACATCTATGTATGTGGCGTTGGGGCTATTTAGCTTTTTTAAGTAGTGACCTAGCCGTACTTTTTGCTCATCACCTGGCTTAATACGTGAAGCGCATAAAGCTGAGTCATTTTCATTGATTACCACGTATACGCGCTTTCTTACATCTAACTGATTAACCCACTGCTGGTGATTGGCATTATTAGTATCGGCGGAAACGAGGCAGACATTATCAAATACCAGTTTAGACGTAGTATTCTGACTGGTGGAAAAGGTATGTTTAAACACGTAGTTACCCATACTATGACAGAGCAAACTAATCTTAACGGGGCACTCTTTTTCCATTAGCGCTGTAAATAATTGCGCTGCCGCACTTGGGTTGTTCGGATGTTTATTAGTTGCAGCGGTTTGCAGTTTTTTCTTTTGAGATTCTGTCAACAAACGATGATAGTCGCCAATTTTTCCAACCACACGATTTAATGCTCCAGACGAAGCGCGCGCATCCGACTTGTCACTCAAGTATGCTGCCAAGCCCGATATGGCACCACCTCCATTAGCTGGCCAGCTAAAGGGAACTACAATGACATTGTGGAGTGACTCAATCGCTTCTGCCGTTTTTATTACATCTTTAATATCGTTGTTATAGCCATGGACAAAATACAGGATTGATTTTTTCTGCTTCCTCGCCTGCTCAAATATGTCACAAGCGACTTTTAAACTTGCATGCCATGTTGCATTAACATCAATATCGATTCTGTGTTTTTTCTTTAATGCCTTTACTGTAGATAGCGACAATTTATCAGTGAGATCCTTGACTATCCAACCACCGCTTTTCGTTTCTATCTTCACAATACGAAGCTCATTCGGGCCCTTCGAATTGAGTGTGTCACCAAATGATTTTACCCCCTTGCTCTTAGTAATAGCCCTATTCGTAATGACAAACATAAGCTCCTCCTTGTTCATTAAATATTAATGAATAGCGGGTTGGTTAAAATATTAACATCCCCCTCCACAGCCATAAAACTGATAATATGTGCTTGGCTAGGCTGCGATGAAACACCAGTAAAATCGGGGTTAACCGAGTCAGCAACGGTGTGTTGAGATAAGCCCAACAAGCTTGTTAGGAGTGGAACAGTCCATTTCATTGCTGAGTCCTTCTACATACACTTTTATGATGTCTACGACGACTCACTTCGTCGGAGGTAATAATCACTCGCTGAGCAAGCTGATGCAACCTCTCACCTAATAACTGTTTCATCTAAGGACAGTTCAATAAATAGTCGGATCTTCCAACCCGAAGTACCAACCCGTAGTACCAATTGTTGTCCGAGTTTCACAGGCCACCTTACGTATCATCGCCTAGCTTTCTTAAAGCTGTCGCTTCAGAGACTTAAGTCGACAGTAAAGAGTTTCTGCTCAAACCATTATATAATGAGGGCAATACTGCTCTGAAACAAAAAGTACCCCTGGCAAGAGCCACCCAACATGGCTTATCGCTGCGATAAAATTCATCTTGATGAGGACTAAGACTGTGGAACGTGAATCAATGGAGTTCGATGTTGTAATTGTCGGCGCTGGCCCTGCAGGCCTTGCTGCGGCTTGCCGTATACGCCAACTCGGTCAGGCAGCCGACCAAGATATTAGCGTTTGTGTGGTCGAAAAAGGCTCTGAGGTAGGTGCCCATATCTTATCGGGTGCGGTTTTAGAACCGCGCGCGCTCAATGAACTTTTCCCACAATGGAAAGAGCAAGGAGCCCCTTTAAACACTGAAGTAAAAGAAGATCAGATGTTCTTTTATACCAGTGCGAAATCAGCGATTAGAGTCCCCAGCTTATTTATTCCTAAGCCTATGCATAACGAAGGTAATTATATTGTATCCATGGGCAATGTTTGCCGCTGGATGGCAGAGCAAGCAGAAAATTTAGGTGTAGATATATATCCAGGCTTTGCCGCTGCTGAAGTGCTATATAACGAAGATGGCAGCGTTAAGGGTATTGCTACTGGTGATATGGGCATTGCTGAAGATGGTAGCCATAAGGGTAGTTACACGCCCGGTATGGAGCTTCATGCTAAGTACACCCTATTCTCTGAGGGCTGCCGGGGCCATTTAGGCAAGCAGTTAATGGAAAAATTTGACCTTAACAACGGCAAGGATCCGCAACATTATGGCCTCGGCATTAAAGAAATTTGGGATATCCCTGCTGAGCAGCACCAAGCAGGTCTGGTTGTTCACGGTATTGGCTGGCCGTTAAGTGAAGGCGGGGCCACTGGCGGTGCTTTTTTATATCACGCTGAAAACAACCAAGTATTCGTTGGTCTAATTACCGATTTAAACTACGACAATACCAATCTTTACCCCTTTGAAGAATTTCAGCGCTTTAAATTACACCCAGAAACCTCAAAATACCTTCAAAACGGCACCCGCGTATCTTACGGCGCCCGTGCACTGGTCAAAGGTGGTTTGAACGCATTACCAAAAATGAACTTTCCTGGTGGTATTTTAATCGGTTGTGATGCGGGAACGCTTAACTTCGTCAAGATCAAAGGTAATCACACGGCAATGAAAAGCGGCATGATTGCGGCGGAGACCGTTGTTAAAGCCATTCAGGATGGTCAAGCCAATACTGATCTCGTAGAATTTGAAGATAACTTCAAGGCTTCTTGGCTACATGAAGAGCTCTACCAGTCTCGCAATGTTGTCGGCATTATGCATAAATTCGGCACACTAATGGGCGCGGGCCTAATTTGGGTTGAGCAAAATATCTTTGGGGGTAAAATGCCCTTGGAGTTTCGTGATAAAAGTACGGATCACGGATCGATGAAGCCCACCAAGGATTGCAAGCCAATCGAGTATCCGAAGCCAGACAATAAGCTGACCTTTGATCGTCTGTCGTCGGTATTTCTATCAAATACTAACCACGAAGAAGATCAACCTTGTCACTTAAGGTTAACTAACCCAGACACACCCATTCAACACAACCTGCCAGTGTTTGATGAGCCGGCACAGCGTTACTGCCCTGCTGGCGTATATGAAGTTATTGAAGAACCCAATGGCGACAAACGCTTTCAAATTAACGGCCAAAACTGCGTCCACTGTAAAACGTGTGACATTAAAGACCCATCACAAAATATTACATGGGTAACACCTGAAGGATTGGGCGGCCCCAACTACCCAAATATGTAAGCTATTTTTCAGTTAAAACCATCAGGAGATTATATGGCCAGTGTAGGTTTACTCGCATTAATTGATGACATAGCTACCCTGCTTGATGATGTTGCTCTGTTAACCAAAGTGGCGGCCAAGAAAACGGCGGGGGTGTTAGGAGATGATCTGGCGCTGAATGCGCAACAGGTTTCTGGGGTTAGAGCAGAGCGAGAGTTGCCGGTGGTGTGGGCGGTAGCAAAAGGCTCTGCCAAAAACAAAGTGATTCTGGTACCTGCAGCCCTAATGCTCAGCGCCTTTTTCCCTTGGACTATTACTCCTTTACTGATGTTAGGCGGCGCATTTTTATGTTTTGAGGGCTTTGAAAAAATCTTCCATAGCTTCTTATATCTGCTGCATAAAGAGGAAGAAGATCATAAATTAGTTGAGGCTTTAGCGGACCCTGATATTGATATGGTTGAATTTGAACGACAAAAAATCAAAGGTGCGATTCGTACGGACTTTATTTTATCTGCTGAGATTGTCGTCATTGCTTTAGGCACCGTTCAAGAAGTGGCGTTTATCCAACAGGTTGCGGTAGTGTCGATCATAGCTATTGCCATTACCTTGGGGGTTTATGGCACGGTTGCCGGTATTGTGAAGCTTGATGATGCTGGTTTGTATTTAATGCGCAGTGAGCGACAGGATTTTTTCGGTAGTTTTAATCGCGGCTTTGGTAAATTGATCTTAGCTTCCTGTCCGTACCTGATGAAGACTTTATCGGTTGTCGGTACAGCAGCTATGTTTTTAGTCGGTGGTGGCATTCTCGTACACGGTTTACCCATGGCTCATGAGCTACTGCATCATTTTAGCCTATTGCCCGTTATCGCTACTTTTCCTGAAGCTGTGAATGCTAGTTTGTTTAATGCACTTGTCGGCATACTTGCAGGCGCTTTATTGGTTGCTGTTATATCCGGGGCACAAAAAATTATACCCTCAAAAATAATACCTAATGGGGAGTAACTATGTGTGTTGATGCTTTTAATGTCCTCACACTCATGCAAAGTAGGTTACTAACACTTCATAAACTATGGGCAAAATAGAAATCACTAATAAGGTAGCCATCAGCCGATTAAAAAGTTGCTGCTGACTAGGTGACTGTAAAAGCCGCTTTAACTTTATTCCAAAAAATAACCAAACGCCAATGCAAGGAAAAGTGACGAGCATAAAAATTGCACCAATAAAGAGTACTTGGCTATAAATATCACCGCTGCTGTTGGTATAGGCGGCAACAGCACTGGTCGCCATTATCCACGCCTTAGGGTTGATCCATTGAAACAATACCGCTTGAAAAAAACTGATGGGTTTTGATTTTCCGCCAGCGAGCTCTTTAGGTGCTGAATTCGCAATTATCCACGATAAATACAACAGATAAAAAATACCGGCAATTTTAATGACTTCATGCAATAACGGAAATTTTTCAAAGACAAACCCGAAGCCAAAACCAATCATCACCACCATTACTGGAAAGCCGATACAGATACCTAAATAATGCGGCATACTTAGTTTGGGGCCAAAATTGAGTCCCGATGTCATGATCATGATGTTATTAGGGCCGGGAGTAATTGTGGTGGATACCGCAAAAACAAAAATTGCCATCGCAAGGTCCATATATATTATTGATTCCCGGTTAATGTAGACGTTTTTGCCATCGCAATCAGGTGAGTTGTGCGCCGTTGTTAATGACTTAAATGGTTATTACGGCAATAATAGCAGCTATCTTAAAATGAGCGTAAAAGCGCTGACTTAACCGGTAACGTAAAATATGAATAAAGCAGTGGTAATCGAACAGCTTGGGGGCAGCGATGTTATGCAGTGGCAGGCCTATCCATTAGCAGAGTTAACCTCAGCAGAGGTAAGAGTGAGGCATACGACTGTTGGTTTCAATATGATCGATACCTATATGCGTAAAGGTTTATACCCCATGCAATTACCCGGTGTACTCGGTGTAGAGGGTGTCGGCGTAGTCGATGCGCTAGGTGTCGACTGTAAAGGCCTAGCAGTAGGCGACCGGGTCGCCTATTTGAGCCGTGAACCAGGCGCCTACAGTGAGCAGCGTAATGTTAGCGCCCAGCGTTTAGTAAAAATCCCCAATGATATTAGTGATGAAATTGCGGCGGCGAGTTTTTTAAAAGGCCTTACCGTATGGGCATTGTTGACCGAGAGCTATGCGGTTAAAGCAGGCGACACGATTTTAGTATATGCGGCGGCCGGTGGTGTTGGCTCGATTATGTGCCAATGGGGTAAAGCCTTAGGTGCTAAGGTCATTGGTGTAGTCGGTAATGCCGAAAAAGTTGCTAAGGCCAAAGTTTATGGTTGTAGTGAGGTTATTAATCGCAGCGAACAAGATATTTTAGCGAGCGTAAAAAGCCTCACTAATAACGAAGGTGTGCAAGCGGTTTATGATTCACTGGGTAACGCTACCTTTGACTTATCGCTAGATTGTTTGGCGCCGATGGGCAGTATGATATCTTTTGGCAATGCTACCGGCGCGGTAGAGCCGTTTAAT
>JBNMPS010000163.1:0-5853 GCA_051277005.1 Pseudohongiellaceae bacterium | reverse complement strand
ACTTAAATGAGCAGCACTGCTGAAGCCTAACTTAAAGGCAATCTCGCCAAGCGTCAGCTCTCCATAGATTAAAAGTTCCTTCACCTTCTCTACCCGTAATCGAATAAAGTGCTGTTCTATAGTTATACCTTCAACAGTAGAGAATAAATGACTCAGATAATTATATTCGAGCTCAACTGCACTACTTATATGACTGGATAAAACATTTTTGTTTGATATTTCAATTCCATTAAGGTAATCTATACATGATTTTTTTACACCCTCTATCACCTGACTTTTTTTGTCTGCGAGAATAGAGAATCCCAACTTTTCTAGCTCATTAGACAGTAATACTTCCACATCGGCAGTTAACTTTTCGCCATAAAAATCAGCGAAGTCGACTTCACCTAGACCGATGGAGGAATATTTTAAGCCGAGATCCCTCACTACATTTCCGACCACTAAGCAGCATCTCTCACAAACCATATTTTTTATATGTATTTTCATTTTTTGTTGAATCACTTAGCAATTGAATAAAGAACCCAACAAAGCCTAACGCCCATGTCTGTTGCGTTTTGGTTTTAGTATGCTTTTTGGGGTCACCCATTATTTCCCACTAAAGCAGATATGCTTTTTTCGTCGCTTTGATCGTGATTGCTAAGCTATTCATCGCTGTGACGACGATGCTAGAAACACACCCGCACCAATAAAGGCACTGCCAAATAACTTACCCAACCAGGCACTTTCAAAAATACTACCGGATTTATTTTTTGCCATGTGGGCAAGAACCGAATACAAAAAAAGACAGGAAAACGAAAGCCCCATAAAGGTTATGACTAATATGGCAAATTGAGTGACCAGGGATTCACTGGTAGATATAAATTGAGGGAAAAGCGCTGTGGTAAATATAATGGCCTTAGGATTGGTTAACGAAACTACAAGCCCCTGAAGGTAAAGACTAAAGGTAGGTGATTTTGAGCTACTATGAATAATTTTGGCACTGCTTTTGAGGCCATTGCGCCAAAGCTTGATACCTAAATATATAAGATAAAGCGCCCCTATAATCTTTATGATATTGAATGCCAGCGACGATGCGAATATCAGTGCGCTAAGCCCCGCAACTGAAAGAGCCGACATTAAAAATAGCCCACTGATATTTCCACACATAGTCACTACCGACCTGGAGATTCCAAATTGTACGCTATGCGAGGTCACTAGCAGTATTGCAGGGCCAGGTGTAATCGTTGCAATTAATGCGATTGAAGAAAATATCATCCAGCTTTCAAGGTTCATTAAAACTTCCTAGAGTATCTAACGCCCAAAATCACCAAATAGAGGGAAGAGAAGCGAATTTTTCGTATAAAATAGCGCTACACGACATCCGCAAAAATGATGTAGCTTTCAGCATCCGGTCGATTGCCTTGTAAAGGAATAACCATTATAGTTGTACGGCATTCCAGTACATATGGTGAAGTTATGGACACAGTCAGTGTAAACCAATTTAGAGACAACCTAAAATCCTTTGTAGAACAAGCCGTTAGCACGCACACACCGATTAAAGTTACCCGTAGGTCAGGAGAAGCTTTTGTTGTCATGAGCGCTGATGATTGGGACAGAGAACAAGAAACCCTCTACGTTCTTCAAAATAATAGCCTAATGAAACAAATTGCTGAATCGCTAGCAACCCACAATGCAGACAACGGATACACACCAACAAGTGAGCAAATGGATGAGATCACTCGTCTTTGAGGGTAACACTTGGGTCTCTTACGAAGCGCTGCGCGAAAGCGATAAAAAACTGCACAAAGCTCTTTGTAAGTTACTTAAAGAAATGCTCCAAGCCGACCCCGCAGCAGGGCTAGGAAAACCCGAGCAACTTCGACACAATCTTGCTGGCTTTTGGTCCAAGCGGATGTCCCAAAAAGATCGTTTAATCTACAAATTCGACGATCAATCTATTTATATTTTTGCGATTGGCGGGCATTACGACCAACACTGATTTATCGAGGACTGTTTTGAGTTCTAGTACTTGAATTAAAGGATGCGCGATTTATTGCACGACCCTGTTGAATGATTGGTCATGTGCTTGCACTTGGTTGAGTTCATTGGAGGTTAAAGCGCTATATAATCGAGGGTAAGGCCAGCCATAACCCCAGCGAAAAGTGGTGGGCAGTAAAGGTATTCCACCCATTCGAACCCCAGCAAGCATTATTATTGCAATTGCAGGTTCACCCACCTCTGAGACGCAACTTTTCAATGATTGATCAGCCTTTAGCCGTTGAGTGTATGTGCCCCCCTTCCAATAGGCATAATCATGCAGCGTGCAACAATTGAGCCATAGTTCATTTTTCTCGAATGTCCCCTCTGGGAAAGCGCTACACCCATCAGTGGCAAAGGGTTTTAGCTCACTTGCGTTAAGTGTCGGTGCAGATAGTAGTAACATTATAAAAAATGTTGGTGATAGCACACTGCTTATGATTTGCATTAAGGGAACTCCGTTGCGGGGCTTGACAATAGTATACAAAACAAACAACGCCAATATACAGCTACTTGTGCTTAAAAATTATTTTTAACGTGTCTCTAATGCGGAAAAATCTATTGGTCATAAAATATGTTTTAAAGTCATCACGGTTAGGCATAGCGTGATAGTTGCTATATTCTGTCTCATTAATGTTTACAGGTTTTATTACCTCTCCATCACCTAATTTTTTGACAATAGTTTTGACCATTTTTGCACCTTCAGTTGCCGTCAATGCTAATACTTTTTGCTGTGTCATTCCTTTATTTAAGGTAAGCAATTTACGTGCGACAATCTTGCCAGTATCAATACCTTCATCCATCCAATGAACAGTAATGCCTGCTTGCTCCTCACCTGCTTTTAGCACCCAGAAATAGGCCATAGCCCCCCGGTATGCAGGCAACCAACCGGGATGAATATTCAGAACGCCGTGGGCGGGTAAGGCAATTATATGCGGCTTCAAAATCTGATTAAAATAAGCCGAAATAATAAGGTCTGGTTTACATTCCTTGATAAACGAAGCGCTTTGTTCATCATTAATATGTTTACACTTAAGCAAAGGGATATGGAGACTATTTGCTAATTTCCATGCGGGCTGTAAGGAGCCTCCTTTACCTGGCAACAACGTGCTAAGTAAAAAAAATAAACCTTGAACACAACGCTGCCACAATAGTAACCAGCCAAAACGCCACCCCACTTTTTTGAGATGACTTTTTAATGCCTTCAAACCTTTTTTGGTAAAGGGCATAGGGTCGGCCTTTATCACGCCGACAATTTTTAAGTCAGGACATTTTAAAAGCTCGTTCAATATAATGGCACTACCTAGGTGGCCAGCAGAATAGAGCACCGTTATCTTTAACGGTGTTTTTTATACGGAGGTAAATTGGGGTTAATCATTAATTTTTTAGTCGTTAATATATAAAAGACGGTTTGATGATAGTTCAGCCCGCCGCAAACCATAGGGGCACAGAATCCACAATCACTCTATGTATTTAAGTCATCTCGGCGGGGTGATAACCAATAAACAGCGGTAACAAGCAACGAGATGCTTACTATACCGGCACGAATTAACAGCTCTGTTAAAAGCCATATTGACTGCCACTGAGTAACATCGCTAACCTCTTCGGGTGGCACTGGGTCAACCACTAAGGTTAAACAGGATAAAATCATCAAAATCGCCGGGGAAATCCACACTAATCTCAACTTTCGACTCGCATTAAACGCGAGATAAAAAAACCAAATTCCTACGGGAAGAGTAAGTGCCACCAACATAACTCTTAAATACATTTATCGATGTCCCTGTATACACATTATTTTTAATTGTTCCTGCCCCTGGCAGCCTAAGGCTTAATATGACGACTAGCCGGCATAACCTGAAAAACTAAGGCAAGATGGTATAAATTGTAGAATGGGGGTGTTATTCAGAAATAATCGGTATATTACTCACTGATTACCGTTTTATTGCTGTGCCTACTATGTTGTTTTGCCGAGGAGATTCCAACGGGGGGGGGGCATAGTGCCGTACATCAGCCGGGGGCTAATACATTTTAGAGGAGGAGGTAACGAGGATTACGCTCGTTAATCCTCCTCTTCGGCCTCGCGCAAGCGCTCTTGCTTCTCTTGCTCTTCTTGCATCACGGCTTTGATCTCTTCTAACACGGAGTCAACATCGGCACTTTCGCCACTGCCCTCAAACATGCCCGATAAGGGGGTATCGGGTGTTAGCTCGCCGTTTTCATAATGGTCCCACATTTCCTCAGCATAACGAGTCGCTAATAAGCTGGGGGCAAACTCGGCATAGTAGCGAGTCATGTTATTGATATCTCTGGCCAACATAGACTGAGCATTGTTGTTGGCAGCAGCATTCACCGCTTGAGGTAAATCGATGATGACGGGGCCGTAATCGTCAACGAGCACATTAAACTCGGAAAGATCGCCATGCACCAAACCTGCACACAGCATGAGCTTCACATAATGCATCATGGTGTCGTGGTCTTCTAGGGCCTGCTCTTCTGACATCATCACATCATCAAGCCGTGGCGCTACATCACCTGCATCATCGGTGACCAGCTCCATAAGCAGGACACCATCGACACAGCCAAAGGTTTCAGGGACTCGCACGCCTGCTCGCGCTAATAGCGTGAGGGCATCCACCTCGGCATTTTGCCACACTTCTTCTTGCTGCTTGCGGCCATAGTTTGACCGTTTTTCCATGGCGCGGGCACGCCTACCGCTGCGAACCTTACGGCCCTCTTGGTATTGCGCGGCCTTTTTAAAGCTGCGTTTAACCGCATCTTTATAGACTTTGGCACAGCGTGTTGTGTCGCCACAACGCACAATGAAAATATCGGCTTCTTTACCACTCATCAGGCGGCTTACGACTTCATCAATGAGACCATCATCAACTAACGGCTGGAGGCGCTTGGGTACTTTCATACGGTCCTTACTACGTAACACGGGGTACTGATGAGGATATTAAACTATAGTCTTCATCACAAAAACGCCCATTCTAACATTAATGACAAAATTTTCTATCCGGACGGCATGATTGATTAAGAATGTAGCGTGAGGCTAGCCACTGGTGAGATAACGGACTAAAAATATCAGGCCAATAATGATGATTACGAAGTACACCACCCCGCCAATAAAGACGTGCAAGCCATTAACGCGCTTAAAATCATCTTCCCGCTGCTGGCGGGTTCTAACCCCTAGATGAGTGGATAAAATAATCACTAACATGCCCAAAAAACCCACTGGTTTGGCATTTTCGTCAGGCTTTTCAAAATAACGGGGCTGGGGCTGCTTTGTTGGTTTGTTCACGCTAGAGGGCTCATTATAGATACGGTTAGCCGTAGCGGTGAGAATATAATGAAGCTAGAGCTTTAGCAAAAAGTTCGATTTAGCGCTAACGACTACAAAAACCTTAAACCTAGCGGCCATACTCAGGGCATGACGATACCTAAACACCGCTAAATTATCACACCAAGTTTCTCCAACCCTCATCATCGTGGGTGCCGGTAGGTTTTGAAAAAACAAACTAAAATCGTAACTACTCAGCGTATTGAAAGCCTATTTGGCAAAATCAGGCAGCTCGCCATTGAAAAGTAGCTCTAGAGCATCGCTTGAGTTCACACCCTGTTTTCGACACGTTGATAGATAACCTCGGATACGGCAGAACATTTCGGCTCCTTTCATACTACGGAAACAGCCTGATATTTTTTGATGCACTTTAGTCATTCGTATATCTCGCTCGCCCTGATTATTAGTAAAAGGCACTATTTCATTATCCATGAAGCGCAGCACATCCCCTTCAAAGTTGATAAAGCGTTCGAGAAGGTTACGTGCTTTACTGCGCT
>JBNMPS010000162.1:0-5866 GCA_051277005.1 Pseudohongiellaceae bacterium | reverse complement strand
TGCTCCAGGCTTTACGGTAATACGTTTAACTTGATATCGAACACCTTCATCGACTGAATCATATGTTCCCCACGGCCGATAAACTTCGCGATGGATACGCCCCTCGCTACGCCCCTCTGCATTCAATTGCTCAACTATTTTTTTAACATCCTGCACACTTGATCGCTCAGCTACCATCAAGGCATCTTTAGTGTCGACTATAACAACATTATTAAGCCCTATCGTCGTCACCAATCGCTCCCCTCCTTGAACCAAGCAATTAGTTGAATCCTTTAAAATGGCATCACCGCAAACGACATTGCCCTGCTCATCCTTATCACCTATATCCCATAAAGCTGACCAAGCCCCAATATCATTCCAGCCAGCATCCAAAGGAACCACTACAGCATCATCAGTCACTTCCATAACAGCATAATCGATGGATTCATCAGGGCACGCTAAGAAAGGCTCTTTATTAATGCGAATAAAATCAAGATCTTTAGTGGTTTCACTTAATGACTGTTCGCAGGCCAGGGCAATGTCAGGGCGATGTTTTTCTAATTCACTTAAATAGCGACTAGCCTTAAATAAGAACATGCCACTATTCCAATAATACTCTCCACTATCTTTATAGCCCTCGGCGGTCATTTTATCGGGTTTTTCAACAAATTGCTTTACGACATAGCTCGCCTCACCCCCTTCATCTACAAGGCTATCACCGCGCCGAATATACCCATATCCGGTATGCGCACTTTCAGGAACAATTCCAAAGGTAACCAGCTTGCCTCGCTCAGCTAAAGGCACCGCCTGCTTCACCGCATGCACAAACGCTTCCTCATTTTGAATAATGTGATCAGCAGCCAGCACTAATAACAATGGGTCTTTATCATCACTACTGTGAAGGGCAACTTTTGCGGCAAGAGCAACTGCTGGAGCCGTATTACGACCTTCGGGTTCCAAAATAATATCACCTAATTTCCCGATAGCACGAAGCTGCTCCGCAACAACAAATCGATGCTCTTCATTACATATCGTTAACGGCGCAGCCACATTTAACGCGAACAAACGATTAACCGTAGCCTGTAATAATGTATCTTTTCCTGCAAGAGCCAAAAACTGCTTGGGGTATGTCGCACGAGACAAAGGCCATAAACGCGTACCGGAACCCCCTGCCATAACAACGGGAATAATCATTGAACAAATCCTTTATTTAATCAGTCATCTAGCAAAAGGGACATTAATGCTTACTATGAATGCTTTAATGTAGCCCTACTTTACAAGTAATAATAGCTCTGCTGTTTTCTGCTCCATTAGTTGAAAGTCTGCACGGCTCTCAACATTCAATCTAATCACTGGTTCAGTATTCGACATCCGCAAACTAAAACGCCAATCATCAAAGCTCACACTCAAACCATCGGTATGATCAACGTCATTTGCCGTCGCCGCGTAAACGGACTCAACCTCAGCCAATACAGCCGCCGCATCATTAACCTTGCGATTAATCTCACCACTACAGGGGTACGCCGCCACACGCTGCTCAACCAATTTCGACAAGCTCAAACCTTTTTGCTGTATAAGCTGTGCAACCAACAACCAAGGGATCATGCCGCTATCACAATAAGCAAAATCACGAAAATAATGATGGGCGCTCATCTCACCGCCATAAATAGCATTTTCTTTACGCATTCGCTCTTTAATAAAAGCATGGCCGGTTTTACTTTGCACCGCTTCACCACCGGCAGCCTCAATAATATCAATGGTATTCCAAATTAAGCGCGGGTCGTGAACCACTTTTTCATTCGGCGACGTAGCCAAAAAGGCATCCGCCAACAAACCTACCACATAGTAGCCTTCTAAAAATTCGCCGCTTTCATCAAAGAAAAAACAGCGATCAAAGTCACCATCCCAGGCAATACCCATGTCGGCGCTATGTGCCTTAACGGCATCAATAGTGGGCTGACGATTTTCAATTAACAGAGGGTTTGGCACGCCGTTAGGAAAATTCCCGTCAGCCTCGTGATGCACTTTGATAAATTCAAACGGCAACTTAGACTCAATACGATCAATGACCTCACCAGCGCCACCATTACCCGCATTGACAACAATTTTCATCGGCCTAAGCTGAGGAACATCCACGTAAGTCAGCAAGTGCTCAATATAAGCCTCTGCAGTATCTAAGGGATAAAAGCCGCCTCGTGACTCAACGTCAGTAAAATCATTTTGCTCAGCCAAGGCCTTAATATCTAGCAGGCCAGTATCACCACTAATCGGTTTTGAGTCCTCACGTACAAACTTCATACCGTTGTAGTCTTTCGGGTTATGGCTGGCCGTCACCACAATACCGCCATCCATGTTTTTACCATCGACCACGGCATCAAATGCGGCAAAGTAAATCTCTTCCGTGCCACACTGGCCAATATCATAAACATCCACTCCCGAATCCATCAAACCTTCGGCAAGCGCTTTTTTTATCTCTTGGCTGGTTAAACGGATATCGTGACCGACCACCACCCGCTTAGGCTTAATTACCTCAGCATAGGCACGGCCAATGCGGTAGGCAATATCGGCATTCAATTCGTCCGGAATACGCCCACGCACATCATAGGCTTTGAAACAGGTAAGAGCTTGGGACATAAGAGATTCTTAATGGAAGTTAAACTAGACTCCCGCCTTCGCGGGAGTGACAATATGGGGGTCTAGGCATCTAGCATCTAGCATCTAGCATCTAGCATCTAGCATCTTAACGATCATGCTTTATACACATTCTCGTACACGTAATTGGTCGCTTCAATAAAGCCATCAACACTACCACAGTCAAAACGTTTACCCTTAAATTTATAGCCCATTACGCAGCCGTTTTTAGCTTGCTGTAATAACGCATCGGTGAGCTGAATTTCGCCACCCTTACCAGGCTTGGTTTCACGCAAGATATCAAAAATATCCGGGGTGAGAATATAGCGGCCAATAATCGCCAAGTTGGAAGGCGCGTCTTCGGGCGAGGGCTTTTCAACCATGTCATCAACACGATATAAACCATCTTTTAAAGCTTCACCCGCAATGACTCCATATTTTTCAGTTTGATCAGCAGGCACTTCTTGAATAGCCACAATACTGCAACGAAATTGCTTATAAAGCTTAACCATTTGCTCAAGCACACCGTCACCACCTTTATTAATACAAAGGTCATCCGATAGCACAACAGCAAAAGGCTCGTTACCGATTAACGTTTCGCCCGTTAGAATGGCGTGCCCTAACCCCTTCATATGGCGCTGACGCGTATTGGTAAATCGTGCCTGGTCTAACACATCGCGTATAGACGTTAGATAGCTCTCTTTACTACTACCAGCAATTTGGTGTTCTAGCTCATAGCTGATATCAAAATGGTCGGTAATGGCCCGCTTACCACGGCCAGTCACCATTGCCATTTGATCCATCCCTGCTGCAATCGCCTCTTCGACACCGTACTGCACCAAGGGCTTATTCACCACCGGCAACATCTCTTTGGGCATGGACTTTGTCGCCGGTAAAAAACGGGTACCGTAGCCAGCAACGGGAAATAAACACTTTTTAATCATGGTAAGCCTTACCCTTAATCCTTCAATTTTTTCACGGGCAGCGAGCATAGCTTACTACGATGATAACTCACAAGCGCAATGCCAAATATCACCGCATTTCAAGCGCCACTGGACATAAAACCCCTATAGATTACAATTGCACCCTTATTTGGCCTTAGCCCTGCGCTACTGGCTATAATTTAATCAGGCGGGAAGCGATATGTCAGTAAATCAGCAGAATTCATTCACCAAGGAAGATTTAATCTCCTGCGGCAATGGCGACCTTTTTGGCCCCGGCAATGCCCAACTTCCTAAGGACAATATGCTGATGGTTGATCGTATCGTCTCCATTACCAATGACGGTGGTGAGTTTGGCAAAGGCCAAGTGGTTGCAGAGCTTGACATCAACCCTGACCTATGGTTTTTCGATTGTCACTTTAAAAATGACCCGGTTATGCCTGGCTGTTTAGGTCTGGATGCCATGTGGCAGTTGGTCGGTTTTTACCTAGGCTGGCGTGAAAATCCTGGTCGCGGTAGAGCGCTCGGGGCTGGCGAGATTAAATTTACTGGCCAGGTCCTGCCAACCGCTAAAAAAGTCACCTACACGCTTAACCTGAAACGCGTTATAGAACGCAAGCTAGTCATGGGCATTGCCGATGGCACCGTAGCCTGCGACGGCGAAGTTATCTATACCGCCAACGACCTGCGTGTAGGCCTGTTCAAAACTGACGACAAAAACTTTTAAAAGACGACGCACGCTATGACTGAATACAGTTTTACTGGCAGATAGAGTCTCACTGAATAAATAGTATCGAGGTACCCCCATGAAGCGCGTAGTAATCACAGGTTTAGGCATTGTCTCTTGCATAGGCAACGACAAAGACGCCGTACTGAGTTCATTAAAAGAAGGTAAATCAGGCATTCGTTTCCGCGAAGACTATAAAGAAATGGGCTTTCGCAGCCACATTGCCGGCACCATAGATATTGACTTCAAAGAACACATTGAGCGCAAGCAATTACGCTTTATGGGCGATGCTGCAGCTTATGCCTATATTGCCATGAAAGAAGCCGCTATCGATTCGGGCTTAAGCGAAGATCAAATATCTAACCCCCGCACCGGCCTCATCGCAGGTTCTGGCGGCGCATCATCAGCCAACCTAATCGAAGCGGCTGATATTTTGCGCGAGCGCGGCCTTAAACGTGTTGGCCCTTATCGTGTTACCCAAACTATGGGCAGCACAGTTTCAGCATGCTTAGCCACACCGTTCAAAATCAAAGGTGTTAACTACTCGATTTCATCTGCCTGTGCGACCAGCGCCCACTGCATTGGTGCGGCCGTTGAGCAAATTCAACTTGGCAAACAAGACGTTTTATTTGCCGGCGGCGGCGAAGAAGAGCATTGGTCACTCAGTGCATTATTTGACGCTATGGGAGCGCTATCAACCAAATACAACGATGCACCAGAAACCGCCTCACGCGCCTATGACGCAAACCGTGACGGCTTTGTTATCTCTGGCGGCGGCGGCATGGTAGTGGTTGAAGAGTTAGAGCACGCAAAAGCACGCGGCGCTAAAATTTATGCCGAAATCACCGGCTACGGAGCCACTTCAGACGGTTACGATATGGTAGCCCCTAGCGGTGAAGGCGCTGTACGTTGCATGCAGCAAGCCATGGCAACCACTGACGGTACCATTGATTACATCAACTCACACGGCACCTCAACACCTGCTGGCGACATCCAAGAGCTGAGGGCAATCAAAGCGGTGTTTGGCGACAACAGCCCAATGATAGCGTCAACCAAGTCGTTAACCGGCCACTCTCTAGGGGCCACCGGCGTACAAGAAGCGATCTACTCAATTTTAATGATGGAAAATAATTTTGTTGCCGCCTCTGCTAATATCGATACCTTAGACCCAGAAGCCGAGAGCCTGAACATCGTTCAAACTCGCCAGGATAACGTAAAGCTAAATCAAGTAATGTCTAACAGCTTTGGTTTTGGGGGTACTAACGCCACCCTGATTTTGAAGCGTTACGAAGACTAAGCGTTTTCTAAGTTCATATAAAAACCGCTACTTTTTAAATCAATAGCGGTTTTTTTATGCCCGCTTAGTACGCGCCCTCTACAGCGTATGTGTTTGCGTTTCCAGCCTTTTTTTATCTGCTGCGCCGCCGCCCACCCTTTGGGTAACGGTTTACTCTACGACCAACAATCTCATATTAAGCTTTTTGCGCGGCGCGCGTTTTTAGTACTCCCACAAAATTACAGGGACGATGGCTACTATCTAATTGCTCAGCGATAATATTAGTCCAGGCGGTTTTGCACGCACCGGTAG
>JBNMPS010000161.1:0-5932 GCA_051277005.1 Pseudohongiellaceae bacterium | reverse complement strand
CCAACAATTGCTAAGAGAGCGAGAAGTCCTTGGCTTGCCACCTTACGGTCACTTAGCCATTTTTAGAGCGGAGCATCACAACCTCAATGAAGCCGAGCAATTATTAAAAGATCTTCGGCTGCATAGTGAAACCAGCCCTGCCGCCAATAAAACACCACAACAGGCACAGTGTCTTGGCCCACTTCCCGCACCCATGATTAGAAAAGCGGGACGTTTTAGAGCACAGCTTATTTTGCGTGCTGACAATCGCCCGTTATTACATAAACGCCTGCAACTGATGGTCGCCATTGCGGAGCAACACCCTCTCGCCAAAAAAATTCGCTGGTCGGTGGATGTTGACCCGGCAGATATGTATTAATACGTTAGCGCTCATAAAAAAATGATTAACACGCCATCTAAACACGTTAATCATTTTATGTTAACAACCGTAAATTTACCTGGCTCAGTCGGGCGTTCTCAATTAACGCTTATCAGCCGACGAGCCTGCTGATAACAAGCCAGCTCTAAAATCAAGCAGGCCCTGCTGAACTAAATCATAGGTTTTATCGATATTGCTGGCGATATCACCCTCTAAAACTCCCAGACCATCCAGTATATCCCTAGCCTCACTAAAGCCTTGTTCAATGCCGCCGCCAATCACTTCTATAAAGGTATCTGCCAGCTCTTGCTCTGATAAACCCTGGTTTCGCTCCTGCGATTTAAACGCCTCAAAAAAACTAGTGCTCTGGCTTACGATACGTTCGGCTGTGGCTTCGGGTGACACATCTAAACCCGAGCTATAAGCATCCTCGATAGCATTTTCACCCAACACGGGGTCAACGTACTCACTTAACGCCGCCAACACTGTTTTAAATAATAAGGATAACGGCTTGTCACCAGAGCTAACGCTCACATTAAGCTGCGATTCGATAATCGCTTGATTTAGCGAAGCCTTGGGATCAGCCAATTCACCTGACTCTATTTTTTTAGCTAATTCCGCAGATAGACCCTGCGGGAGATCTTTACTTCTTGCCTCACCTGCCCGGTCGTTGGCCTGCTCAGGCAAGGCAGGTTTTGGCACACTCTTAAAGGAATAGGTATCAGTAATATTAGGAGGGGGCATAACAAATTCCTTCATTGGGTAAAACGACAATCAGTTAACTAGGCCAGGCACCCAACTTAAACAAAGCGGGTTCCTCAAGTTAGTATAGCGGCTGACACGCCAAAAACTTTTAGACCTATTACCTATAAGGCAGACAATATTTAAGGTCAAACTTTCAGCCACCGACCCCTAGGCGGGTAGCACCCGACCCAAGAAACAGGGATAATACGGGGCTATTTTTTATCACAACCGATTGAAAGCGATTAACCCTATGAAAGATCATGTAGCTGAACTCCTCAACGCCGCGCTTAACAGCCTTATCAGCAGCGGCGATTTACCTGAAGATATCCAGCCTCGAGTCATAGTTGATCGCACCAGAGATAAAAACCATGGCGATTTCGCCAGTAATATAGCCATGACCCTAGCCAAGGCCGCTAAAAAAGCCCCTAGAGAGGTGGCCCAAATGATTATTGCCGCCCTGCCTAACTCACCCCAGCTCAAAAAAACAGAAATTGCAGGCCCAGGCTTTATCAACTTCTTTATGGATGATGCCGCCACGTCTGCCATTATTAGCACCATTATTGAACAGGGCGATAACTTTGGTCGCAACAGCAGTGGCGCCGGTAAAAAAGTACAGGTGGAGTTTGTTTCGGCTAACCCTACAGGCCCTCTTCATGTAGGCCACGGCCGCGGTGCAGCCGTTGGCGATAGTATCTGCCGCTTACTCGCCGCCAACGGCTGGGATGTAACCAGCGAGTTTTACTACAACGATGCCGGCGCTCAAATCAACAACCTAGGTCTATCAACACAAGCTCGCTGTAAAGGCCTAGGGCCTGGCGACGAAGGCTGGCCAACAGATGCCTATAACGGTAGCTATATTGACGATGTCGCCAAAAGCTATATGGCAGGCGACACAATAGACGCCGAAGATAAACACGTAACGGGTAAAAGCGATGCCGACGATCTAACAGCCATTCAAGATTTTGCGGTCGCCTATTTACGCCGAGAACAAGATCACGACCTTAAAGCCTTTGGCGTTGATTTTGATGTCTACTTTTTAGAATCATCACTTTATAGCGAAGGCATGGTAGAAAAGACCGTTCAGGCGTTAATTGCCCACGGCCACACCTATGAGAAAGAGGGTGCGCTGTGGTTAAAAACCACCAACTTTGGCGATGACAAAGATCGAGTGATGCGCAAATCTGAAGGCGGTTATACCTATTTTGTCCCTGACGTTGCCTACCACATGAATAAATGGCAGCGCGGTTTTGAGCGAGTGGTTAACGAGCAAGGTGCCGATCATCACAGCACCATTACCCGCGTACGCGCAGGCCTGCAAGGCTTAGACGCAGGCGTTCCTAAAGGGTGGCCTGAATACGTATTACACCAAATGGTTATGGTGATGCGTAACGGTGAAGAAGTTAAGCTCTCTAAGCGCGCGGGTAGCTATGTCACCCTACAAGACTTGGTTGAAGAAGTAGGCCGCGATGCAACACGCTACTTTTTGGTGGCACGAGCCACAAGCTCACAGCTAACCTTTGATATCGACTTAGCGATTTCACAAAGCACCGACAACCCGGTTTACTATCTACAATATGCCCACGCCCGCGTCTGTAGCATGCAACGTAAACTGGCTGAAAACGACTGGAGCTGGAACAAAGATCAAACAACTAATTTTGATCTGCTCAGCGAAGATATTGAAAAAGCACTCATGAATAGATTGGCCGCCTACCCTGACCTTATCACTAAAGCGGGCACCAACACCGAACCCCATATTGTTGCCAACTACCTGCAAGAGCTAGCGGCCGAATTTCACAGCTACTACAACAGCCACAAAATGCTGATTGACGATGAAGGCTTGCGTAATGCACGCCTTTCTTTGAGTGAAGCAGTGAGACAGACTCTGAGAAATGGCTTAGACTTGCTGGGCGTATCGGCTCCCGAGAGCATGTAATGATCAACCATAAAACAACGCAGTTAATGTTATGACTCACGACTTTGCTAAAAAGCCGAAATCCAACAACAAAAAACGCCAGACTAAACGCAGTAATGCGCCTAAGAGCCAAATGCCCGGCTGGGTTTGGCTATTTACCGGCATCGTCACTGGTTTATTTATTGCTTTTCTTGCTTACTTGGCCGACTTACCACCACAGAAGCAAACCGCCCTCGAAAAAGCCATCGTGCAGCCTAAAATAGAAAAAGACAATAAACCTACCACTAGCTTCGAGTTTTATACCCTGCTACCAGAGCGCGAAATCATTGTACCTATTGATGAAGAAGCGGCCAGTAGTCAATCTAAGCAAAAAGTCATTTACATATTACAAGCAGGCTCATTTAAAAGTGCCGCTGACGCCGACCGATTAAGAGCTAAATTAATTTTACTCGGTATGGATACCAAAGTAGAAGCGGTGACCGGCAAAGGTGACGGCACCTGGCACCGAGTGCAAGTGGGGCCGTTTATTTCACGCTCGAAATTATCAAAAGCTCGCAATACACTTATTAGCAACAATATCGAAACCTTATTGCTAAAAAGAAAAATATAACCCTAACAACCCTCCAGATAAAAATGCCGGCATAACTTTCAGCTCATTAGACGTAAAGCTTATAAAAAAACGAAACATGGCCATATAACATCTTTTTGTTACTGGCACCGTATCGATTACGTTAACTGACTAAAAAGATAAATTAAACGAGCGACTTGGCACTTACAGCCATCGTGATACACTGGGTAAAAACCAACTCCGCGAGTCACTCATGTATTCACTACAAGACCTTCACTGGGTAAATTTTCTCAGCCTCTTTTGGTTTTTATTTTGCTGGACAGGTTATAGCTACTTCGCTCGCTATATGGCCAAGCGCACCCACAGTTTATCGTCGGCGCTGCACACCCACCGCGTTAACTGGATGCGGTCACTACTCAATAGAAATGCACTTGTTGGCGATGTCGCATTAATTGCCAACTTAGAAAGGCAAGTCAGCTTTTTTGCTTCAACCACCATATTGGTGCTAGCGGGCTTATTAACAGTGATCCCCAATATTGATAGCCTCTATAAGCTATTGGCTGAGATCCCTTTTTTTGAACAAAGCAGTACCTTTGAATTACAATTACGGATCGTCGTACTTGCCTGCATTTTTGCCTACGCGTTTTTCACTTTCACATGGGCTATGCGTCAGTTTGGTTTTTCCAGCGTATTGATAGGGGCAGCCCCACTGCGCCAAGACGAGGATGTTTCAGAAGAAGAACGCGAACAATACGCTCGCCTAGTAGCAAAAATGATTGACCAAGCCGGCCATACCTATAACTACGGCTTACGCTCTTATTATTTCGCTATGGCTGTACTGCCCTGGTTTATTAGCCAGTGGTTATTTATGGCTACCACTGTGCTGGTAGTCACTATTTTGTACCGCCGAGAGTTCCGCTCTAAAGCGTTTTCAACACTGCGAAGCGTGGCAGAAATATCAAAACCATAAAACTCAATGCCGTGCAGCCACATCAGCGGCGTCAAAAGTCACTTAGGCACAATGCCTCTAACCAAACCACACGTCAATATTTTTTAACCACGGTAAATGTTGAGCACCTTCTTTTAGCTGTTGCTTAAAATCAGATTTATCAAAGCTATTATCAGCCAACAGAGCCTCTGGCATAAAGACCTCTGCCTGCACGCTACTACTTAAATAATGCAGGGTTATGCTTTTGATTTTATCGGTGTGAACGATATCGCCCCATGTTTCATTGAGTGCGTTAATCAAATCACCACGCAAGGGCAACAACACCACTTTACCGTCGATACGGGTATCATCGTTATCGTCATCTTCCGGATCAATATGAAAAATAACATCACTAATACCTTTCACATTTTTTAATAAATTCTCTGTCACCCACACACCGATGTTATGTCCCTCCGACACGCTCACTTTAGAACCCACTTGAATGTGAATATCTAATAAAGCATCAGCACCCATTTTACGGCTGCGAAGTTCATGCACACCGACTACACCTTCGACAGACATAATGACGTTTTTCATTTCAGCGACTTCGTCGGCAGATAAGGCGGTATCCACCAACTCTCTGACACTTTCCCAGGCTAAATTCCAGCCGATTCTTGCAATCATTAACGCCACAACTAGCGCGGCAACACCATCTAACCAACTAACGCCTAACATGGCCCCAGCAACGCCCACCAACACCACAATCGATGAAAAAGCATCACTGCGACTGTGCCAGGCATTGGCAATGAGTAGGTTTGAACGTAGGCGATCGCCCATCTCTTTGGTATAACGAAAAATCCATTCTTTACTAACAATAGAAGCGGCGGCCACTATCAACGCAGGCCAAGCGGGTATTTGCACAGACGGCTCAAACAGTAAACGGTGAATACTGTCGTAAGCCATGGCACCCGCCACCGCGATTAGCAATGCACCTAAAACAACCGTACCAAACGTTTCAAAGCGGCCGTGGCCATAGGGGTGATCTTCATCGGGGCCATGCTGGGAAAACCGAGAGATGACTATAACCATGCCATCGGTGAGTAAATCTGAGAAAGAGTGAATACCGTCGGCAATCAGTGCATGTGAATTGGCCATTATGCCAACAGTAATTTTGGCGAAACCTAGAATGGCATCTAACAGCGCACCAATGAGGGTGACTTTTTGAATTTCTCTGCTGCGCTTCTGGGCTTGTGTATCCATTATTAAACAACTAAATCTTAATTAATAAAGGCGTTATTTAATCACAACTGAGCAAAAACTTTTATCGTTATACTCTGATTACTTAAAATAAAACGTATAAACGTCATAGGATAATGAATACCTCTAAGCCACTAATACCCCCTATAAAGGCCATTAATCACA
>JBNMPS010000160.1:0-5953 GCA_051277005.1 Pseudohongiellaceae bacterium | reverse complement strand
CCATAGCTAAAAAATGAGCCAGAAGATCAAATCATTATGACGTTCCGCAGCTTAATGACGGCAACCTGTATAGATAACCGTATAATATGCGCGCATCATCACTAAAGCCCACCCCGTATTAACAACTCATTCCCAGAACCTTTTCGACCTGCCAATTACCGCTTTAATTAACAGCGCTAGTCTCTATTATTTATTACCCTTTCGATTTTATATTGCTCTTAATTACCGCTTTATCTAACCCTAAGCCCAAATCCCCACAAGCTGAGGTATGATATACATCCACAATGACCCCTAGGCCCTGTAATGTTAAAAGCGCTTTTTTTGGATTTGGACGAAACTCTCTGTGACACATTGGGCGCTAACGAAACAGCAAAGGATTTACTTGCCAGCAACGCTAAAACGCTGACTAATGCCAGCTTAGACGGCCACGCTTTTGCCGAACGTTACGTTGCAGGTATCTATAGAGAGTGGAATGTACAGCAAGCTCAACGCTACACACCGGTGATAGAAAACCAATCAGAAGAGTCTTTTCGTTTATTACTCATTCAAGACTTATTGGCAGAACTGGGTTTTGACACCGTTGATAACCTCACCGCCAGAGCATTGCAAACTACCTTTGATGCTGAGCGCCTTAACGCGCTTAAACTTTACCCAGGCATTGAAGCGTTTTTATTAGAGGCTAGAAAATTTTTCACTTTAGTGGTGATTACCAACGGCCCTGAATATTCTCAAACCCCTAAAATCGCCAAACTGGATATGGCGAAATATGTAGACCATATCATTATCGGCGGGCAAGAGCCTGAGCAAAAACCCGCCAAATCGATTTTTCAAAAAGCCTTAAGGCTTGCCAAATGCGAAGCCCATGAGGCGATTCATGTAGGCGACAATTTATCTGCCGACATTGCTGGCGCCCACAGCAGTGGTATTACATCGGTTTGGATACAACACCAGCAGCCTTTAGATGCAGAGCTGGGCATTAACCCCCATCATACCGTTATGCATCCTCACGAAATCCCAGAACTGATACGAAGTTTACACATTAGTTAATTTTCTTAAATAAAAATCGACAATGAAAAAAGGGGCTAATACCCCTTCCACCATCTACTTATTTTCTTCTTGGTGCCGCTTTTCCCAAAAATCAGCATTCTCTATGCCTAGAGATTTAGGGTCAAAGCTATAAACCTCTACCTTTTCTTGTTGCTGTCGCTCATAGTCCTTTAGCGCTTTTAATGCAGGCTTAGCCATAAAGAAAATTATGATAATACCGCTGATATTCAACCAAGCCATTAAGCCTACACCAACATCACCTAACGCCCATGCTAAGTTAGCTGTTTTAACAGCGCCATAAAAAGTTGCGACCATGATAACTAGCTTTAAAAGTATCGTCATATTCGGCAGCTTTAAGTGGTAGCGTAAATAGCTCACATTGGTTTCAGCAATATAGTAATAAGCCAATATGGTCGTGAACGAGAAGAAAAATAACGCTAACGCCACAAACGGGCTACCCACACCCGGCAGCACACTCTCTACCGCAGCCTGAGTAAAAGCCGGGCTGTTGGCTGCCACATCAGCAGCTAAATTTTGCACCACTAACACGCCATCAGCACTGACGTTATAAGCGCCGGTAATTAAAATCATAAACGCCGTTGCAGAGCAAATAAATAAGGTGTCGATATAAACAGAAAATGCCTGCACCAAACCTTGTTGCGATGGATGCCTAACTTCCGCCGCGGCCGCAGCATGTGGCCCCATACCTTGGCCTGCCTCATTGGAATAAACACCACGCTTAACACCCCAGCCAATTGCTGCACCAAAACCCGCCATCGGAGTAAAAGCATCACTGAGAATCATGGTAATAATCCCCGGCAGTTCAGTAATATTTAATGCAATAATGACGCAGGCAATAATAATGTAACTCAACGCCATAAAGGGCACGATAACTTGGGTAACCTGGGCGATGCGTTTCACACCGCCGAAAATAATAAAACCTAAGATTAAAACAATTGATGTGGCGGCAATGATTTTAGCAAAACTAAAATCACCCATGGCGGTGTGAATCGTCTGGCCGGACCCAAAGGCAATCTCAGCAGCATTGCCAATACCGTTTGACTGAATACCTGGCAGCAATACACCACAAGCGACAATCGTGGTGACGGCAAAAATAATGGCATACCACTTTTGCCCCATGGCCTTTTCAATATAAAAAGCTGGGCCGCCTCGATACTGGCCTTCATGTTCTTCTTTATAGATTTGCCCTAGTGTACATTCTATATAAGAAGTCGCTGCACCTAAAAAGGCAACCATCCACATCCAAAATATAGCGCCCGGCCCACCAAAACCTATTGCAGCGGCAACCCCGGCAATATTACCCGTACCTACTCGGCCCGATAACGAAACCGTTAACGCCTGAAAAGAGGATATGCCTTTCTCAGAACTATCACCCGAGAGTAGTAAGCGCCACATCTCGCCAAAATGCCTAACCTGCACAAAACGTGTCACTACTGAAAAGAATAACCCTGCACCCAAGCAGAGGTATATCAGCACAGGGCTCCAAATAATGCTATTTAAGCCGTCTACGAAATCTTGCATCGTGTCTCCGATATTTTTCGAGGTGTTATTATGATTATTTCGAACTTACCGCAAACTACACAGTGCAAGCTTTGATGTAAAGTTTAGGCTATAAAAACCGCTACCAAACACTAGCACCTCAGCCGAAGTACTGCCTGTTCACGCCGCTAGTGGCGTACCACTACAGCAAGTTATGTGTAAGCAGCTAGGTTTATTGAAGATATGCTGAGCAATGGTTAACATCGCTGATAAATCAACGGGGGACGGGACTGTGGTTAGGTTTGATCGCCAGAATTAATGCGCTGCCATGTCGGTATTTGGCCGTTAATGATCAAAAAAAACGGCGAGATCAGCTCACCGTTTTTAATGTTAAGACCTAAATAATTAATAGGGAACAAAATCAAAAGAGTAGTTCACTTTGGTTTCTAGTACTGCTTCAGCACCAAAGTTGATTAAACGAATTCGGGATAGGATTTTTTTGTTAATCCCTTGGTTATCCAGTTCACTGGACATCAACTTGAGGCTAGTGACTCTGCCGGATGGGGCAATCACCATTTCGAACACAAACCGGCCCTGTAGGCTTGGGTCAGAGCGTAAGGCTCGGTTATAGATAGAAAAGATACGACTCTTATTCTTATCCATTACCCTGCGTATAGATTCATCACTGCGGCCAGAGGCTTGCACTGCGCCAGCCTTAGCACGCTTGCTCACGGCTATCGCGTCGGCATTCGCCACCTTCGTAGTCTGGCGACCCGAAAGCGCCGCACCACCGGTATTACGACTCAATTTAGCCACCGCAATACCACCACTGCCGTTACTGGCTTTACCTGTAATCACTGAGCGTTCGACTTTGGCCGCCGATTGATCACCCTTACTAACAGCGGCGGAGTTTAGATTTTCAACATCTAAGCTTTCCCGCATGTCCATTAAGTCATCTTGAAAAGCGAGCAAGCCAGATACCATAGCCTCCTCTTTCGCCTTTTCTACTTTATCGACAATCTTGGTTTTAAGTTCAGGTTTTTCTTTAGGTTTAGGCTTCTTTTTGGGCTTAGGTTTGTCTTTTGGTTTTTTCTTTTCTGGCTTGGGTTTTGGCTTGGGGTTTTCTACGGGCGGCGGCAGCTCTTTTTTCTCCATAATGACCTGAGCTAACTGTGGTGGCAGAGCCTCTTTTTTCTCACGGCTAATTTCTTCAACAGGGATAAATGGAACAATAAGGGCAATAACAAACAATGCGACCAGCGCTTTGCTTACAATGCGTTTAAAGCGTTGATCTTCAGCCTCGGTTGCCGACCAAGGTAATTGAAGATCGGGAGCTGTTACAATCAAACCCGCCATTTAGCCTCCCACCGTCGTCATCGCCGCGTCTGCTTCCAGCGTTTTTTGTGCAACATTGTTGACTGCTAAGGAGATATCTCGATATTCATTGGCGGCACAGGTCGTCATTATTTTTTTCAACAAGGTATAGGGCATTTTTTCATCCCCCATAATAATCACAGCTCTGCCCATTTTTTCTTCACGCTCGGTCAGTTGAGCTCTACGCTGAGTTTGGTATTGAAGTTCTTTGGCTAAAGCCTCTACAGTTTTTTCATTGAGAGTCCGATCACTATTATAAACACCACCCAAACTCTGGCCCTGAATAATGATGTCATTATTGCTGACTTTAATAATAAGACTTAGCTCTGGTTTTTTTTCAGCGACGGATTCTGGCAGTTTAATGTTTTTATCACTGGATAGAACCTCAACATCGCCACTGTTTACCATTAAGAAAAAAACCAAAATAGTAAAAATATCCATCAGCGAAACCAAGTTAAGCTTTGGCTGATCGCCATGACGCTTGTGATTTCTTGCCATGCGCTTAGCGCGCAAAGAACTCTTCATTGTGCCACCGCCTGTGTGTCAGAAGGTCGTTGCGGCGCATCGCCAAAAGATATATCGGGGAACAAAGCCGCATTAACAACCGATGCTGCGACAACTGCTTGATAAGAGCGTACGGTATCCATGGCAAAAATAATGGTTTGATAATGGGTGTCCGGCTCTGACAGGATAGTGATATTTTTCTTCTCTATGCCTTTTTCTCGTAACTGACGTTTAACTTCTTGCAGCGTTAAGCTAAGCAATTCAAAATTATGCTCGCCCGCTTCGTCAACTAAAATAGTTTTAACCGGCACACCTTGTGGGTAATTAACCAGCAACTCTTCTTTATGGATAACCAACTCAACTTGATGACTTTTTTGATTATCTGGGGTGTCATTTAATGCCGCATCGGGCAGCTTTACATCCACTACGGTAATTTGAGAAAACACCATGCCCAGTAACAAAACAGGCACCAGCACTATCATCAAGTTCATAAACGCAGTGATATCTAAATCAGCATCCGCTTGTTTTGCTCGCCTAAACTTTCTCATTTGAAAAACTCTTAGCTTGCGGGCTTATTTAGCGTCAATGTTACGGGTGCGAACAGATTGTTTACTACCTAAGGCGTTAAGCACCTTTACCCCGGCCATTTCCAAACTATCAACAATTTCTGAGGTTTTTGTCTGTAACAAACTATGCAGTAACAAGAGTGGAATTGCTGAGATCAAACCAAAGGCGGTAGTATTCATCGCCACAGAGATGCTGTTAGATAGCAAAGTGGCTTTATCGGCAGGATCGGCATTGGCAACCGCACTAAAGGCAGCGATCAAGCCGATAATAGTCCCTAACAAACCCAATAAAGTTGAGATATTAGCCAGTGTTGCAAGATAAGGCGTGCGTTTTTCTAATCTGGGCAACGCCTCCATAATGCCCTCCTCCATCGCGTACTCAACATCATCTCGACGATTACTGACAGAGAAGCGCGCCAAGCCTGCTCCCACGATTCTGTACATCGGCACAGTTGATTTATTCGAGGCATCAATAATTCGAGCGTATTCACCCTTTTTAAGCGCCGGTAACAATTGGCCAAAGGCTTTCTTATTAGCCGATTTAGCAGCGGTTAACACCAGCCAACGTTCAATGGAGATAGCCGTACCAATTACCAATACAAGCGCTATTGGATACATGAAAGCACCGCCGGTTTGGAAAAAGCGTAATATTGAGTCAAACATGTCCATGATAAATCTCGCCCTGTTGTTTTTTGCTTAAAAGCTGTTTTGGCTTATAAATAGAATTTAAAGTGTATCTTACGACTATTAACAGTGATTATTCATAAAGTTATTTTAAAAGGCTACCGTACTCTAACAAAAGTGCAAACTGGCTGGCATTTTTTAAGGTTTATCTGATTGCGCTTTGACACTGAGCTGTTGTTTATACTTCACTTCGCGCAAAAATTCGTCTCTATCAATCGCGGAGAACACTTCACCAGCAATACCCTGCATGGGAGCATAGTTCAGCTTGACCCTGTCGG
>JBNMPS010000159.1:0-6048 GCA_051277005.1 Pseudohongiellaceae bacterium | reverse complement strand
AAAGTCAAAATTATCTAAATCTTCTAGCCCCGCAAAAGGTGTACCTTCAACTTTCACCAACATATTGACGGGTACTGATTCGGGATGAACAGGCAAGTTGGCTAATTGCATTAACAGACTCGCTCTATCCTTCACTGACTCACCCATACCCACAATACCGCCAGCGCACACTTTCATGCCCGCATCTCGGACATTGGCCAAGGTATTTAAACGATCGGAATAGGTACGAGTAGTAATAACCTCGCCATAGTATTCGGGCGAGGTATCTAAGTTATGATTGTAATAATCCAAGCCTGCCTCAGATAACTCCGCCGCTTGATCGACCGACAACATACCTAAAGTCATACAGGTTTCTAAGCCCATGGCTTTGACTTCTTTCACCATTTCGGTAACGTATGGCATATCTTTTTTCTTAGGTGAGCGCCAAGCAGCACCCATACAAAAACGGGTCGCACCACTGGCTTTAGCGGCCCTGGCTTCGTTGATGACTTTTTCAATTTCCATCAACTTTTCTTTTTCTAATCCGGTATCGTAGCGATTGCTCTGGGGACAATATTTACAATCCTCAGGACAGGCACCGGTTTTAATTGACAGCAATGTGCTGACTTGAACTTGGTTGGGATCAAAGTGCTCACGATGTACCGTTTGTGCCTTAAATAACAAATCGCTAAACGGCATCTCAAGTAGAGCCTGTACTTCGGCAGAGGCCCAGTCGTGGCGTGTATTATCTTGGTACGTAGAGGTCATGGTCTACTTCTCACTTTTGGCAGTCGTCATATCACCCGAAACGCACTGATTGGCCAAACCGGGTAATTGTTACATAATGGCCAATCATGATAAGGATTATCAGAAAGCTGTCAACCAGAAAGGACTCCCATGGTTAACAAGTCATTCGGCCAGTTTCTTAATATATACCTTCCTCATCGCTGCATCCTCTGCCAACAGGGAGGCCAGCAGCATCTGGACTTGTGCTTAGCGTGCCAAGAGGAATTACCTCAGTTGTCAGAACCATACTGTCGTTGTTGCGCCATTCCTCTACCCAGCAACAGCAATGGAGCTAAAAATCAGCTATGCGCAAAATGCATTAAAAAGCCTCCTACTTTCAACAAGTTAATTGCAGGATGGTTGTATCAACACCCCGCCGACGAACTGATCAACCAGTTCAAAACTCAATATAAACTAAGCCACGGCAAAGTCCTTAGCCATTTACTGTACCAGCGGATTAAAGAGGTTTATGGCAGCGATTTACCCGATCTAATTATCCCCACGCCCTTACATTGGCGGCGACTACTGAGCCGAGGTTACAACCAAAGTGAATTAATCGCCCAGCACCTGAGTCATTCTTTGGGCATTCCAATCGCTCGACCGGTTGAACGCAAGCAGCACACCCCCAAACAACAAACGCTAACAGCCAAACAACGCCACCGGAATCTCCGTCACGCCTTCCATCTACACCAGCCAAGCTTAGTAAGCGGCAAGCGAATTGCTTTAATTGATGACGTAGTCACGACAGGCGCCACGGTGGAGGTGATCAGCCGATGCCTGGCTCAAGCCGATGCTAAGGAAATTCATATTTGGTGTCTAGCGAGAACCCCTCTTCCGGACTAGGTTTTGATCTTAAGTAATGATTCCCCCTGAGCAGTCTTGTATCATCAGCTTAATGTATAACTAAACCGCTAACGCTCAACCACACGCCTTATGCCGAAACAGCTCTGCCTAATTTTTGTTTTTTTATTTGGCCTAATGCCAACAAACTCTTGGGCAGAACAAGCCTTAATTGCCGTAGCGGCGAATTTTAAAGCCACGGCGCTATTACTCAACCAGCAATTTGCCATCAGCCATCCTCAACACCAACTGCAGTTTAGCAGCGCGTCCACCAGTACTTTATTTAACCAAATTCGCCACGGGGCACCTTTTCACGCACTGCTAGCCGCTGACACATATAGCCCACAACAATTAGAGCAGTTGGGCCTAGCAGCAAAACACACTCGCTTTACTTACGCCTTGGGGCAACTGGTATTGGCGTCAACATATCAACCTATAAAGAGCCACAATGAAATCAAAACCCTGTTGCAACAATATAAAACAACTATTGCTATTGCCAACCCCAAATTGGCTCCCTATGGCCTAGCAGCACAACAAACTTTAACGACATTGGATTTATGGGATGATTTAAAACCGGCGCTCATTCAAGGTAACAACATCAGCCAAACACAGCAGTTTATGATGACGGGGAATGTCCGCTTAGGTTTTATTGCCCGCTCACCCCTGTTAGCACAGCATGATATTCACACTATCGACATACCCTCCGAGTGGCATAAACCCATACGACAACAGGCAATCCTGTTACAATCGGGCCTGAACAACCAAGCAGCCAGGGATTTTTTGGCCTTTTTAAAAACCAACGCAGCCATTAACACGATGACACAGCAAGGCTACCGCGTATATGATTCAGATCGGAATTAATTCATGCTGGCAGCGCAAGACTTCACCGCTATTTGGCTAAGCTTACAACTAGCGCTGTATGCCACCCTTATTCTACTCATCATTGGTACGCCTTTAGCTTGGTGGCTGGCCAACACTCGTACCCGCTGCAAGCCTTTTCTTGAAGCCGCCATCGCACTACCTTTAGTTTTGCCGCCCACGGTTTTAGGCTTTTATTTACTATTGGCTTTTGCTCCCGACAGCCCCTTTGGCCAATTTTGGCTGGCGACTACCGGCCAAGCTTTAGCGTTTAGCTTTAGTGCATTGGTTATTGGCTCGGTGCTTTATTCATTACCCTTTGTGGTGCAGCCACTACAAGCGAGCTTCGAACAACTGCCACATCATTTATTAGAAGCCGCCAGTACTTTAGGGGCCAATAAAAAAGATCGCTTTGTTAGCATTGTACTGCCACTCACTAAGCGTAGCTTTCTGGCTGCCGCCAGCTTGGGTTTTGCCCACACCCTGGGTGAATTTGGTATTGTGCTGATGATAGGAGGCAATATCCCTGGTAAAACTCAAGTGCTGTCTATCGCCCTTTTTAATCATGTCGAGAGCTTTCAGTTTCAACAGGCTCACTATTTAGCGGCAGGATTAATGATCTTTTCGTTTGTGTTGTTGGCCGCCATTTATCGCCTTAACCGGCCACTGTTTTTTGCTACAGCAAGGAGTCAACAGTGAGCCAAGCTATTCATCTAAACGTGCAGCAAGAAGATCAGCCAGTGGCTTATCTAGATATTCGATTAGATATCAGCCGTGATAATTTTTCATTAAACATCAATAATCAAATCCCCCTCAATGGGGTAACCGCTATTTATGGCCACAGCGGCGCGGGTAAAACAACGCTGTTGCGCGCTATCGCCGGATTAGAAAAGCCCGCTAACGCTAATATTATTTTTAATGGCCAGCAGTGGCAAAGTGAGACTAGCTTTGCGTCTAGCCATCTGCGGAATATCGGCTATGTATTTCAAGACGCACGGCTATTTCCACACTTAACGGTGGCGCAGAATTTAACTTACGCCATCAAACGCCGCCATAATCAAACATCAATCCCCATTAACTACGAAGAATTGTGCCAACAACTCAAGCTCAACAATCTGCTGCGACAATACCCCTGCACCTTATCGGGTGGGCAACAGCAGCGCGTAGCCATTGCCAGAGCTTTATTACAAAACCCACAACTGCTATTACTTGATGAACCCTTATCCGCACTAGACCATCAAAGTCGCGAAGAAATTATCGAGCTATTAGAAACGTTATTACACAAACTAAACATTCCCGTTATCTACATCAGCCATCATATTGAAGAAGTCAGCCGCTTTGCTGAGCATTTGATACTATTAGATAATGGGAAAGTCACCGCGCAAGGTCCATTGATTGAGCTCTGCCACCGCTTAGATTTATCGCTAAGCCATGAAAGTAATGCCGCCGCTATTCTCGAAGGTAAAATAAAAAGTATTGACCCGCAATTTCATTTAAGCCATTTAGATTTAGGGCAAGGACAACAGATTTTTATTCACTGCCAGCAGGCACTCGACTCCACATTGCGAGTCCGCATCCCCGCAAGAGATGTTAGCCTTACCTTGCAACAACATGATGACAGCAGCATTTTAAATAGCGTACTTTGCACCGTGACTGAAATAGACACTAACAGCAGCAATACTCACGCGCTGATCAAGCTGCAACTTGCCAGCCAACAATTTATTTTGGCTAGAATCACTAAAAAATCACTGACGCACTTAAACTTACAACCGCAGCAGCCCGTTTACGCCCAAGTTAAAGCCGTCGCACTTTTAAATCAATCGCCCAGTTAACGCACCGGAAACACAACATGACGGATAGCACCGCCAATCAACATCCCTACGAGACTTTAACCCCTGAGCTCGTAATAGATGCGATAGAAAGCCAAGGTTATTTAACCGACTTACGTATTTTTGGCCTAAATAGCTACGAAAACCGTGTTTATCAAATTGGCATAGACGAAGGCGAGCCGATTATTGCCAAGTTCTATCGCCCCGGCCGCTGGAGTGATGAGCAAATTTTAGAAGAGCACCAATTTAGTGATGATTTGGTAGAAGCCGATATACCCGTTGTACCCGCATTAAAAGATGAGCAAGGAACAACTCTACACGAATACAAAGGTTTTCGATTTTCATTGTACGAACGCAAAGGTGGCAGAGCCCCTGACCTAGGTGATTTAGACAGCCTGCATATGATAGGCCGCCTACTCGCTCGCATACACGCCGTAGGCGCACAAAAAACCTTTCAATATCGACCTACTTTAGATATCGAAAGCTTCGGCCATCAAAGTCACCAATTTATTAGTGAGCATTTCATCCCTATGGAACTGGCCACGGCTTACAACAGTTTGTGTAAAGACTTATTAGCCGCCATTACTGAAATATTTCAGAAAACACCGCTGACGAATATTCGAACTCATGGCGATTGTCACTCGGGGAATATTTTATGGCGCGACGGAACCCCGCATTTTGTCGACTTAGATGACACTCGTATGGCACCAGCAATGCAAGATATTTGGATGTTTTTATCCGGTGACAGGCAACAACAAACCGCACAACTTTCAGAAATCGCTGATGGCTATAATCAGTTTTATGATTTTGATGCCAGTCAACTACCATTAGCCGAAGCTCTACGCAGCTTGCGAATCATGCATTATAGTGCTTGGCTAGCAAGACGCTGGCAAGATCCTGCCTTTCCGCATAACTTCCCGTGGTTTAATTCAATACGCTACTGGTCTGATCATGTACTAGAACTACGTGAGCAAATGGCTTTACTCAATGAGCCAACATTACAATTATTTTAACAACCAACATTTATATTTTTAGGTTTTAATGTGAAAAAAGTTTTAATCGTAATAGCTATCGTCTTTTTACTTATACTCTCGATACCCGTTTATATTTGGTGGGTAACGCTGCAACCTCTGGCGAATGTTAGCTATTCACAAAACACACTGCCCGCTGAAGAACTCAGCCGCATTCATCAATTTATACAAAAAAATGAACAAACCCCTAACCATAAACGTATTGAGCTTAGCCAGCATGATTTAAACCAGCTTATTCGCTATGGCAGCCAAAAAATAAATTCGCTAGCCAATGTTGCAGGGTATGTTGAGCTGCACCCCGACAACAGCCAACTATTACTCACGCTTAATACCGGCTTGCCTTTACGCCCTTATCTCAATGCACAATTTAACTTCATCACCAAGGGTAAAAATATTGTTTTATTGGGCGGTCGATTTGGCGGTATGAATTTGCCGCAACAAGGTGTCGAGTTACTCGTCAATATGACAATACCCTACGCCCAGCAACACCAACAATACAGTACGGGCACTCAGTTATTGCAAACCATTGAAGCCATCACCGTTCAGGATAAAAAGCTTTCGATCGATTTCATTATTAACCAGCAAGTTAAAGCGGCGATACAACAACAATTAGAAATCATTTTAGGAAAAGACGCGCTAAATCGCTTACCGTTTTATCAACAAGTGATTGAACAGTCTTTTCAGCAGCGATTAGGCCAGCGCGTTAAATTACACCAAGTGATGCA
>JBNMPS010000158.1:0-6097 GCA_051277005.1 Pseudohongiellaceae bacterium | reverse complement strand
CTATGCGCATCCCCAGACAATATAATATTTAGTTCGGCAATAGTCTCTTTTTGTTCATCAATCTTTCTATTTAGATCATCCAGAATTGATTCAATATCGAGAGGTGATTTTCCTGTGTCTTCCTTGATATTTCCTTGATCTATTTTCAGTAGCCGCATCATAGCTATACTTATTGGCTTTATTTTTGAACTGTTATTTCCATTGCTCACTAGGTTCTGGCACTCGATAGAAAGAAAGGCATTCCTAAAACGAAGGCCGCGCAGGTTATATTTCTTACTTGTAACCTTATCCACATCAACGATCAACTTACCTGTCTCTTTAATCTCTCTGTTCAGAAATGCGAATACATCAATATTTTCTCTGATCACAGCCTTCTGATCGTTTATTGTATTTTTTAACTTTTTAATGACATAGATCAACACCGCTATAAGAATAAATGAAAATCCTATTACCTCATAAAGCGCAAATGTCAATAAATCTTTATCTTCCACTTATTCTCCTGTTTCTCAACATGTGTGACATGATAGATTCGGCCTTGGTTCTCTATATCGATACAGAGTCACGATTGACATGAATAGGGAAACTATAAAGCCAGCAGCACGTATTAATTGCAATAGAAGTGTTAGAACAGATTAAACTTACAAACTTAGAGCTAATGGCATCTAATTATAATTATATAATCCGGAGTAGATTTTTCACCATCTAGGAGGATGGATATTGTCGTGGCGAATGCCCGCTTTGGGTCAAAAACAATCCAATTAGGATTATGACCCAGCCACAAGAAAGAAAGAATAGCTCTGTAGCATTAGTCCGCTTTGGGTCAACAACAGTCAAAGCCAGTCTTTCAGTTACCTGTAAATTAAACGGCGGCTTACCTCCCGATAGCAGACAAAGAAAAGCCCCGTATTAACGAGGCCGTGACTTCCGTTTTGTGCCATTAAGTGACGTGACCTAAGATCTGGCCAGGAAAAACGGATATTAAGTTTTATTGGGAGCATGGACGTGATAAACGCCTTTTTTGAGCCCAACCTACTACAAACAAAATACTTTCTGTATTCGCTATCAGGGCCACCTCTGATTCTAAAACCTTTTTCCATCACCTGCTGAAAGCGTACTAAGTTTTATTGGACCAACATTAAATAAAATAGAAACGCTAGGTGCTTCTGGCCGTCCTATTCTAAGCTGCCTAGAAAGTAGTTAATTGCTTCTATACATTCAGGTTCTGTCAACAGTGGCGCATGCCCACAATTAGCTACCTCAATGTATTGCATTGCTGGCTTCAGGGACTTCATCTGCTCAACACATGCCGCGGTCAAAATATCGGATAGCTGGCCCCGAACTAGCAATAGCGGCGCATCACCCATTAAGCTAAACACCGGCCATAAATCAGGGGGCGCCGCATCATCTTGTTGCTGAGCTATTAGTACTGAAATCGTCATGTCATAGTTTAATACAGGGCAGCCTGAATCGTTTTCGTGATAAATATTTTTTGCAAATGCTAACCAGTCTTCATCATCAAAATTCGGATATTCGGCCACATTAATTCGCTGAGTCATGGCCACTGCCTCCGCCCAGCTACTGACCACTACAGGGTTACAGACATAATTTTTTATGCGCTCAAGTCCCACCCGACTGGTTTCAGGACCGATATCATTGATGATGACAGCTGCGACTCTTGCTGGATGTATCGCCGCTAATATCATTGAGGTTAATCCACCGAGTGATGTACCGATCAAAATGGCCGAATCTAACTGCAAGGCGTCTAATAAAGCAATGATGTCCTCTACATAAATACCGGGGTGATAATTCAGTGGGTTACTGTCGTATTCTGATAGCCCCCTACCTCTAAGATCAACAGCAATTACTCGATAATCCGCTGAAAGATATTCACATAGATCAACAAAATCTGCAGAGTTACGGGTAAGACCTGGGATGCAAACGATAGTAGCTTTTGGTTTGTCATGAGAATAGTTACGGGCATAGAGTTTCAGTCCATCGTTACTCTGATACCAGTAGTCGTCATATTTATGCATTGATACTGACTCTATAAAAACCGTTGTTGATAAAATTAATGGGGCGGAACTCCGCCCCATTAATAGCTTTCCTTAATGTCACGCTCTAGAACTGATAAGCCACACTTGCGGTGACTGTTCTAGGTGCGCCATAAAAAGCCAGCTCACCTGAGCCAAGGTTATAACCGCCTGTTTTATATGATTTGTCTTCAATATTTTTAACATAAAGACTGGCACTCCAGTGCTCATCAGTAGAGTACCAACTCGCCGTTGCATCCCACAAGGTGTAGGATTCATCTTGGTCACAGCTACAGGTCACGTTGTTAAAGTTTCTTGAGGCATCGCGATAGGAAACAGCTGAGTTCAGTGTCAGGCTACCCGCATCACCAAGATCCATATCGTAGTTAAAACCTAGCTGGCCAGTCCAATCCGGTGCATTGAGCATCTCCCAACTATCAGACACATCAACACCGCCTGAGATAACTTCAACTAACTCGGCATCCATATGACCGATAGCCAGCGTCGAACTAAAACTTTCGGTAATCTGTACCGTGGCCTCTACTTCAACACCGGTTATTTCAGCAGTACCCGCGTTAACCACATCAGAAGAGAAGAAGATCGGCGCAGGCTGCGCTTGCTGCACGGTAAGTTGCATGTCGGTGTAATCCATATCGAATACGGCAATATTCAAGCGCAGGCGGTTATCCCACCATTGCGATTTCATACCCACCTCCCACGTTTCGACAGTCTCTGGGTCATAACCCTCTGCTACATCGGGATTTAGGTTTGCACTACCGCGCATATCAAAGCCGCCGGATTTAAAGCCCTCGGCGTAGCTAACATAAAACATGATGTCTTCATTTATTTGCCAATCAACTTTAAGAGATGGGCTGATTTCATCCCAGCTCTTATCGGCCTCTTCGTCAGTTATATCTGTCACGACAGCAAGTAGCGTGTCATCCGCCGGGTTACCAAAAGTTGCGCCACTACCTTGAGTCGTCGAGTAAGGAAATGAGTTTTCTGTGGTGTAAAGTAGTCGTTGGATATTGGAGTTTTTATCATCTTCGGTTGAACGAATGCCAGCTGTTACTGTAACGCTGTCGGTTAAATCATAACTACCGTTCAGATAAAAAGACAGGCTCTCGGTATCAACATCACCGCCGATGGCCAAATCTGTATGAACACCATCCATTGGTGAACCACCATTTAACACCACATCAAAGGCGCCGGCAGAATTACCTTCGAAGTAATAAACACCACCGACCAGGGCTAAGCGATCAGCGTTATAGTTAATTTGGAACTCATGGGATTGTTGATCGTCGGTATAGCTTGCAGGCACATCAAATGAATCCAACGGTGTTGCTTCAAAATCGATAAATTGCTGGGTCTCACCTTCACGGTCGGCATAAACATACTTTAACGACAGCTGATCATTAACATCGTATTGGGCGGTAAAAGAAAAGCCTTCATTTTCAACATTTGATTTATGAGTGGTACCACAGGCTGAATCATAAGGGTCGCTATAGGCTTGGAAAAGTTCGCCAGTGGCTGGGTGTGTCAATGCAGTTGGGCTGGATTGAGAACCACAAATCTGATTGGATTCATCTTCAGTCATATCGGCCGCTAGGCGGAAAAACCAACTGTCTGTCGGCGTGTATTCAACACTCAAACGTGCCACGTTGACATCTTTGTTGTAGTTTTCCTCGCTACTGCTATACAAACCGGTGGCAATGTCATATCCAGTATCGACATCGCCGTAGCCATCGCGGTCTAACTTAGCTATTGCAGCGCCAACGTAGAGTTTATCTTCAATAATCGGCAGCTGGCCCGAAAGTGTCACTTCTTGCTGGCCATAACTGCCTGCGGCTACTTTAATTTTAGCGGTTGTTTCACCAGTCATTTTTTTAGTAATGTACTTAATCGCACCACCGACGGTGTTTTTTCCGTATAAGGTTCCTTGTGGGCCGCGAAGTACTTCAATCCGCTCGACATCAAACACGTCGATCACTGCTGCCTGCGGGCGAGCGTAGTACACATCATCAACATAAACACCTACGCCCGGCTCAAAACCCCAAAGCGGATCTTGCTGGCCGACACCGCGAATATATGCGGTTAAGGTTGAATTGGTTGCACGACTGGCACGCAACTGGATGTTAGGTACGCTTTTTTCAAGATCAATAATGCTAGTGATGGATTTACTTTCCAGCTCCATCGCGCTGTAGGAGGTAATTGAAACCGGCACTTTTTGTAGGTTTTGTTGACGTTTCTGGGCTGTTACTAACACTTCTTCTAAAACCAGCTTTTTTTCTTCTTCTGCTAAAGATACGTTTGACGCTGCCATTGAAGCGCTAATGATGGCGATAATACTTGCGAGCTTCTTTTTACCTGAGCTAATTCTATTCATATTGCACCTATATCCAGATTATATTTTTTGTTAAATTTTCTCGCCACACTAAACCACTAGCGAGCCCCCCTTTTTCATAACAGTTAATCTAGTCAACTTTTTTATGACTAACTGCTGACGCCGAGCCACTTATAAACTTCAACGTTTGTTGAAATTCATGGCAAACAATATTCAACAAGTGTTGAAATGTCAACACCTGAATTATTCTTTCAACGTTTTACTGTGCTGAACATTAGTGACTGCCAAACAGAGGACTGTGAAAAGAACTGAAAAAGCAATGGCATAAGTTGCCGACACCGCTGGGTTCACTACACCCCCAAATAAGTTTAAACCAAAGTGCAGAAATAGAGCTGAGACCGCTGCCGTGACCATAATCCAGAGCGGTAATTGTCCGCGATACAGCACACCAAAAAGAATCGGTACTAAGGATGCTGCCGCAAGACCATAGACACCCTTTTGAGCAAACAAACCAATCAACGGTGGCGGGCTCCAAGCCAAAGCAAGTCCTATAATACCCACCACTACCAATACCCAGCGCGACCAAGCCAGACCCTTTTGTTTATCGCCGGTCAGTGGTTTAACGATATCGTTAACCACCATGGCAGACAGTGCAACCAAGATGCCATCCAAGGTACTCATACCAGCTGCAAGCAAGGTAATGAAAATAAAGGTTAAGGTGAAATCGCCTACTACCGAGCCGCTAAATTCATAGAGTAAGTATTCGCGTACAACGGTGTCCTGCACAGGGATGTCATAGCCGGCGATACGGGCATAAAAACCTACAAATAGAATCAGCGAAAATAAGGTACCTACCACTACGGTGGTGCCAATAAATTTTCCGAGGTCGGCTTCGCTGCGAAGATATAGCACCTTGGTTAAAATATGGGGCTGTAGCATTAATGCAAAGGTAATGAAAAAACCGCTGACAAACACCGAGAAAAAGCTGTAATAAAGGTCACTATCTGTATTATAAATAGAGGCGTAAGAGTTACTGATGGTTTGTAATGATTCAAAAAAACCGCCATCAAAATATTTAAAGCCCTGAACAAAAAGCAGTATAGCGACAAAGATCATCATTATGCCCTGTAATGTATTGGTATAAGCATGAGCATACGTCCCTCCCATCAACACATAGGAGAAGACAAATACCAGAATAACGACTAACGCAGTTTTTTGCTCAATGGGGAATATACCGGTCATTAGCAAACTGCAGCCCACCAATATGAGAACGACAAAGGTTATTGATAGCAGGTTAATAAACGCAAAAAATAAACTAAAGCCTCGGTTTTGATATCGATGGTAAATCCAATCGGGGATCGTCAGCGCCTGTTTCTCTTCACCTAAACGTAAAAACCCCTTCGAAAGAATAAGGAAGGCACTGAGAATACCCAGTGAGGCCGCCACGCCATAATGCAAATACGCCGACAAACCGTGAACGTAAATAAACCCTGGGTTAATCACAAATGTTGCCGTCGAAGCTATCGAGGCGGCTAGAGTAGTGCCGATGACATAAGGGCTCATGTCCTTGTTGCCGATAGAAAAACCACTGACATCCTTGGTTCTACGCATCCCTATCCATGACAACCAATAAACCAACACCACGTAACTGGCCGTAAGCAGATACTTAAAAATTTCAGCTGTCATTTTGTAACTCTCCGGGCTTGTGTTTTTACACTTGTTG
>JBNMPS010000157.1:0-6204 GCA_051277005.1 Pseudohongiellaceae bacterium | reverse complement strand
CCATCCCCGGATTCTTAGACGCTATCCGCGAGCAATGCAACCAATACGGTAGTGTCTTTATTATCGACGAAGTGATGACTGGCTTCCGCTTAGGTTTAACCGGTGCGCAAGGTTATTACAACGTTGAAGCCGACATCACCACCTTAGGTAAAGTGATAGGCGGTGGTATGCCCGTTGGCGCCTTCGGCGGTAAAAAAGAAATCATGGAACAAATCGCGCCACTAGGGCCTGTTTACCAAGCGGGGACTTTATCGGGTAACCCCATCGCCATGGCCGCAGGTTTAGCCATGTTAAATGCCATCAGCGAAGAAGGTTTTTACCCACCCTTATTCGATAAAACAGATCGGTTGATGGCGGGTTTAAACGCCGCCGCGCAAAAAGCAGGCGTGCCGTTTACCACCAATCATGTCGGCACCATGTTTGGTGGTTTCTTCACTGAAGAAAAAACGATCACCGATTATCAACAAGTGATGGCCTGCGATACTGACGCCTTCAATCGTTTCTTTCATGGCATGTTAGACGCGGGAGTTTACTTAGCACCCGCCTCGTATGAAGCCGGTTTTATGTCGGCAGCCCACAGTGATGAAGATATACAATTCACTATTGATGCGGCGGAAAAGGTTTTTGCTTCTCTGTAAACGTCACCTCGGCGAAAACCGGGGGCCAAAACGCTCAATCATGGATGCCGGGTCAGACCCGACACGACCAATAAAAATCAACGTCGAGACTAACTTATGTCTAAATCCCTACACCGCGGCGCGTTCCCCAACACCCGTATGCGTAGAATGCGCAGCGATGATTTCTCCCGTCGCTTAATGCGTGAAAACACCTTAACCGTAAACGATTTAATTTCCCCAGTGTTTGTTTTAGAAGGCACACAGCAAAGAGAAGCGGTAGCGTCTATGCCCGGCGTTGAGCGCCTAAGTATTGATTTACTGGCACAAGAAGCCAAAGAGTTAGTGCAGTTAGGTATTCCCGCTATCGCACTATTTCCGGTTACACCTCAAAGCGCAAAATCAGAATTTGCAGAACAAGCGTACAACCCTGACGGTTTAGCTCAGCGTGCCGTAAAAGCGATTAAAGACGCCTGTCCCGGCTTAGGTGTAATTACCGACGTGGCGCTGGATCCGTTCACGGTACATGGCCAAGATGGTATCTTAGATAACAACGGCTACGTCCTTAATGACCGAACCGTAGAAACTTTAGTGAAACAAGCCGTCTCTCATGCCAGCGCCGGTGTCGACATTGTTGCCCCCTCCGACATGATGGATGGCCGCATTGCTGCCGTGCGCGAAGCGTTAGAAAATGCAGGCCACGTTAACACCAAAATACTCGCCTATTCGGCAAAATACGCCTCGGCTTATTACGGCCCCTTTCGCGATGCGGTTGGCTCTACCGATAATTTAAAAGGCGCGGATAAATACAGCTATCAAATGGACCCCGCCAATAGCGATGAAGCACTACACGAGTGCGCACTGGATTTAGCTGAAGGGGCTGACATGATTATGGTTAAACCCGGCATGCCTTACCTCGATGTAGTGCGGCGCGTAAAAGATGAGCTGCTAGCCCCGACTTACGTCTATCAAGTCAGTGGTGAATACGCCATGCATGTGGCCGCCTTTCAAAACGGCTGGCTAAACCGCGAACAGGTCATCTTAGAGTCGTTGATGAGTTTTAAACGCGCTGGCGCTGATGGCATTTTGACCTATTTTGCGAAGGAAGCCGCAGAACTACTACAAAAATAAGTACCGTTGTCATAGTTTGCGTATAAGCTGCTAAAATCAATGGCACGCAATGATACGAATATAATCATTAAAAAATACAGGAATAACCCACAATGAAAAAAATATTACTCAGCGGGCTTATAGGCTTAAGTGCCGTAACAAACATGGCCGCCCATGCTGACACCTTAGGTTTTGTTGTTGGCGCCAACGTTTGGCAGCAATCATTCTCTGGGGATGTACAGTCAGGCTCTAGCGGCGACATCGTTGACATCAATGACACCCTTGGCTTTGATGACGAAACCGCTTCTAATTTTTATGTCGCTTTTGAGCATCCTGTGCCGTTAATTCCTAATGTTCGCCTTGCACGCACCGAATTAGAGGTTGCCGGCAATGAAACTGCCAACTTTGAATTTGATGGTATTAATTATAGCGGTAAGATTGACTCTACTTTAGACCTCAGCCATACCGACGCCACCCTATATTATGAAATTCTTGATAACTGGGTCTCTATCGATATCGGTATAACTGTACGCTCCTTTGACGAAGGCTTTACCGTTACCGAGGAGACAACTGGTGATACGAGTGAGATCGATATTGATGGCGCCATCCCCATGTTATATGTAGGCGCAAAATTTGAGTTGCCACTATCGGGCCTATACATCAGTGTTAGCGGTAACGGCATAGGTTATGACGATGCCAGTATTATCGATTATCAAGCAGGCATCGGTTATGAAAGCGACTCTGGCTTCGGCATTGAAGCGGGCTTGCGTTCGTTTGAAATCGAGTACGATGATGACGACGAAGAAGCAGACTTAACGGTTGATGGTCTTTATGCGGGTGTGTTTTACCACTTTTGATGCTAGATGCTAGATGCTAGATGCTAGATGCTAGATGCTAGATGCTAGATGCTAGATGCTAGATGCTAGATGCTAGATGCTAGATGCTAGATGCTAGATGCTAGATGCTAGATGCTAGAAAATATAGCCCTTGTTATTACCAAGGGCTTTTTTATTTACTGCCCTCTATTTTTATGATTAAAACGAAACTGATTTTTTTTCTCTTACTGCTTGGCAGTACTCAAAACACCCTCGCCTGCGAGTGTATTTGGCAGGGCTCTTTTAATAAAGCCCACAAAAAAGCCGACCTCATCGTCAGTGGCAAAATTTTAGAACACAAAGGCAACGCCGCTGATTTTGAAATCAGCAAAGTACACAAAGGCAAAGCATTTTTAGACGTGATTCGCCTTTGGGGTGATACCGGCAATTTATGCCGCCCTAACATTTACGCCTTCCCTGAAAACACCGAATGGATACTAGCACTCAATAAAATTGCCGATATCCCTAGCGATGGTTTTAACCCCAATACGCCTAGTTTTAGTTTTGGCCGTATTGATGACTATGCCCCCTCGAGCTGCGGCGCCTATTGGCTAAAACTGGAACACGGCTTTGTTACGGGAAATTTAATCCAAGGGCCACGCGGGACCTGGCAAGATAAAAAAATGAACCCTGTGCGCATAGAGGTGATAGAGGCTTATATCAACGAAAAAATAGATGATAAAAAACTTATTGAAGCCGCCAATCCACAACAAGATTTAAAAAAACTAATGAAATCGACACTACAATTACTTGAGCCATAATCACAGCTATCAACTCCACCTTTCTCTGCTATTAATAAAGAATACGCTTATCTTCAGCCGACACTAGCGAATGACAGCTTAGCGAAGAGATCAGTCATGGCTGGATGATTTAAGCGTAGAGCTCACTAAAATAAATCCCTAAACCATTGCAGCATGCTTTTAACGCTCGTATCACATGATGCTTTTTGTGTAGGTGAACTTCCCTGCACAAACGGCACGTAACGTGCGTTATCACACACACCACGGCTCAACAAACCGCTATCACCATCTACCCATTGATACACCACACCTGGCGGCGCATCTAAATTTATCGCTTGATGACTGATATGAGAAAATAATTGCCGCCATACTTTTAGCGCACCAGTGGAGCCTGTTAACTGTGCGGATTTATTATCATCGCGCCCCAGCCATACGACCGCTAAATAATCGCCGGCAAAACCAGCAAACCAAGAGTCACGCAAATCGTTTGTTGTTCCGGTTTTTCCCGCTACGGCAAAGTCGTCACTAATAGTTTGATACACTGCACTGCCAGTACCTTCCCGCACAACTTCCATCATCGAATAATGCAAAAGATGCACAATGGTTTTATCAACGGCTATATGTGACTTAACCGGGTATCGAGCTAACAAATTGCCTTGTTGATCGCTAATTTCGGTGATGGTTCTAATCGGCCGACTAACACCATGACTGGCAATCGTTTGGTACATTTGTGTCACATCTAATGGCGACATAGCACCTGCCCCCAACAATAAAGCTGGCACTGCAGGTAACTCTCGCTTAACCCCTAAGCGCGTAACCATGTCTAACACCTTATCGATTCCGAGGCTCATCCCCAAACGTGCAGTGGCTTGGTTATAGGATTTAGCCAACGCTTTATGTAACAAAACCTCACCATGATTTTTTCGATCAAAATTTCGCGGCCTCCATAAAGATCCATCTGCCCCTTTAACTTCGACGGGGGCATCACTAATTACGCTCGCTAAGGTGTAATCGTTCGGACTTTCTAGCGCCGCTAAATAGACCGCCGGTTTAATTAATGAACCTATCGGTCGCACGGCATCAATCGCTCGATTAAAACCGGCATAACGCATTTGCCGACCACCAACCAAGGCCACAATATCGCCGGTGCTCATATCATTAACAACCACAGCTCCTTGAATATTTTTATCTAGATTTTTGGTGACCGAGGTTAAACTCTGTTCGGCATGACGCTGCACAATAGGATCAAAGGCGGTAAATATTCTCATCCCCGTAGTTTGCAATTCTTGCGCGCTGTAATCTTGTCGCAACTGCCTACGGACTAAATCTAAATACGCGGGGAATACCGCATCAATCGCTGAGGCCTTGGCCAAGCCTAAATTATTCATCTGAAAAAATTCGCTTTGCTCTACCATAATCAACTCATGCTTAGCCATTAGTTTAAGCACTACATCACGCCTTGCCTCTGCTCGCTCAGGAAATCGCCAAGGATCATAATATGAAGGCCCTTTAACCATGCCAACCAATAACGCAATTTGCCCCGGGTTAAGTTCATACAGTGGACGATTAAAATAATGCTGGCTGGCTAAGGCAAAACCATGGATGGCTCGCGGCCCTTCTTGTCCTAAGTAAATCTCGTTGATATAAGATTCTAGAATTTGATCTTTGCTGTAGTGAAACTCCATCAGCAAGGTCATTACCGCTTCCGTGGCTTTACGCCACAGACTACGACTGCGAGTCAAAAAAACATTTTTAACCAACTGCTGGCTAATAGTGCTGCCACCCTGAACCGTGCGGCCGGCTTTGATGTTGGCAAGTAAGGCTCTAGCAATGGCTTTGGGTGACAAGCCCCAGTGCGTATAAAAGTCTCTATCCTCCACCAGCAATAAAATCTCCCGCAAACTTAACGGCACTTCTTCTAACTGTACCAGCAGGCGGTCTTCTTTATGTCGAGGGTAAATACTGCCAATCTGCACTGGCTCTAAACTCATTTGCGTGAGCTTACTCCCCCATGCCGAGCGCAACCGGCTCACTTTTCCTCCCACCAAATTCATCTGAAAGCGCATTGACTTATTAGTACTATCACTATTGCTAGCGCCACCGTTATTAGCGCCACGACTAACCACTTTAAACTGCGAGCCCTGCTGCCAATAAGTACCGGGGCGCCGCCACTCTTGATTTAATTGATAGCCCAGTAGCTTTAGTTCGTACTTGAAATCTTCAGCCGTCAGCTGCTGCCCCTCGCTTAGGCTTAGGCTTCGGCTATACACTCTGGCGGGAGACTGCCACTGCCGTTCATTCAGGCTATAACGTACTTTGGCATCTAAAAAAATGAGCACAATCCCCACCAGTACCGACAGAGAAAAAAATAGTTTCCACCATGGGAAAGGACGTCGACTTGTCGTGATTTTCTTGGTTTTAGTTTTATTTGAAGATTTTTTTGTCATCGGCAAAGTCTAACACGGCTGCGCACCGCACCTGAGCTAATAATAGCTATGCGGTGATCGTCGCAACGGGATTGTACATTATTACTTTGCATTCATTCAGGCAATCTGGATAATCAACCTCATTTACGCATGACCAAAAACAGGACAGCACATGAAGCAATACCACATCTATGGCCTAGGCGCGGCACTGGTCGATACAGAAATTGAAGTTCACGATCACGAGCTTGAGACAATGGGCATTGAGAAAGGCCTAATGACATTGGTAGATGAAGCACGCCAACACGAACTGATCAACCTCCTTGACGGTCATCTAGTGCAGTCTAAACGTGCCAGTGGTGGCTCAGCCTGTAACAGTATTATTGCCGCCAGCTACTTTGGCGCCAACACGTATTACAGCTGTAAAGTCGCCAATGACAAC
>JBNMPS010000156.1:0-6212 GCA_051277005.1 Pseudohongiellaceae bacterium | reverse complement strand
TACAAATTTCAATCGCGAATACAGTTGAGAGCAAGCGAATACGGTCTTCGATCCATTGTCTGCGGTGCTCGTAGCATTGCCCCGTCAGTTTATCGGTGCCGCATAAATATGAGCGGCGCACACATCGAGACATGACGTGGTAGTAAGGTGTATCGGCAAGCGATATTTGTTGGGCGCGGGCTGTCGTCATAAGAAATTCCTTTTCTGTATGGATGAACAGTGCTTATCGTAGCGGTAGGTGGCATCCATGTCAATATCGACAGGGTGTCGTAAGCCGCTCGTCTGACACCACTTCTTCTGGCTAATGGATGCCCCCACTTTTTCAAACTCGAAAAGCTGGCGCGTTTATTGCTGAACCTTACATATTACCTTAATGCAGACCAAAACATCATGATTGTGAATGTTAATCGAACAAACCAGCCCATTAACGCACTACGATAGAGCAAACAAAATGAGCACACCGAGCTACATTGGCACATTAGAGCGTTATCATGACTATGAGCTGTTAATTAAAGAATTAATGGCTTCTATTCTTACCGGTATTGCCGACATACAACTGCTAGATGATGGCAAACTATTACAAGACGTAATGGCGACACTGAGCGATGTATACCCTTTTATCGATTTACTCTATACCCTAGACAATAACGGCATCCAACAAACAGATACTGCCTTAAATAAACACCTTAAAACCCATCAAATCCCCTATTTACTCAATGGCAGTGGCAAGAACCGCAGTCGACGGCCTTATTTTTTATTAGCCCAACAATCAGAGCAAGCGATTGTCACAGAACCTTACCTTTCAAACGCCAACAGTCTACTCAGCGTTTCTGCCGCAATTCAAATTACAGATGAAAAGGGTCAAACGATGGGTTACATCATTCTTGACATCAACCTACAAATGATTATTGAAATGCTTATCGGCGACACGACTCGCAGGCGCTTTCAACCTATTTTTCGCTGTGTTTATACGATCATTGTCATTGGGTTATTTGCCGTGCTTGCATCACTATTGGTAATTGCAGGTATGGAACTGTCTACCATGTTTACCATCAACCGCCACGATTCTAGCGCCACCACAAAGCCCTTTACCATCATCATCTATTTAACACTAGCTTTAGCTATTTTTGACCTTGGTAAAACCGTTTTAGAAGAAGAAGTTTTAATGCATAAGGATGTTTATCGTCATAGCTCCACACGACGTACCATCACTCGATTTATTGCCGCTATCCTCATCGCTGTTTCAATTGAGTCTTTATTGCTGATGTTTAAATCAGCACTAGGCGATGGTGATCACTTAATCGATGCTGTCTGGATGATGTTAGCCGCTGTTGCTTTATTAATTGGATTAGGTCTTTACGTATATTTAGGTGCCAAAGCCGAAGCCATTTTATTAAAGATGCGAAAATAAAAAATACCTAGAGGTAATTTAGGACAGGCGCTCTACAAAGAAATGATTAAAATAATTCCGCCGGCAAATCACAATCGCGCCACGATTTATTTTGCTAAGTGAATTCGCTGCTGAGGTGTTTTTTAACCCAATGTTGGTTTTTAAGACGTAGTAACCCCTAAGACTGTAGAGTGAGTGTCCTCCAATGACTTATCCTCCAATGACTTACCATGGCCAAAAACAATGCAGTAAAAGATGAAATGTTGCATTATTTAGATGAAATTAGACAGGCGGCGTAGCCCTAGTTCGTCTTTTTTATGCAACGTTAAGGTTTAGTGTCACCCATCCGTCTCAGCCAAGCACCAAGGGAGCTGGCCTGCGGAATCGTTTTGAGATCTAGTACTAACCTAAGAGCCTGGTCATCACTCAAGTGCCTAACGTCATCTAAATGAAAACTGCCTTCGTGCATCATCAGGATGAATGTTTGAATGAAAACTGAGGGCTTGAAGCCCCGGTTACTCTTGGGGTGGGGAAAGTACTGATCAATGCGATCTGATAACTGCAATGAGCTCATAAGCTGCGCTATTGCCAGTAATCCAGCTCGTGAAGTGAGTTTGTTGTTCGTTGTTGCTAGTTTGTAGGATAAAATATTCATAAGCCTTGAGCTGTTGCACCCATTGGGTGTCCATGCCGCTCATCCATGCTCGCCAGTAGCCGAATATCGGCGTCCGTATAAGTGCGCTTAAAACCATTACGTTTGGCTAGTTTTACAGCGATAGCGCTCGTTTGCACGTATTGCTTTATCAGCCGCTTGGCCTGCGCTCGTGAATACCCCGTCACTTTGATTAGGAAGCGAGTGATGATGCCCTTATCCGCTTTGCCCAGTTGTATGTAACGGTGTTTTACCCGTGTACTCTGTACCCAGCGATAGCGTTCTTGCTTACTCGTCGCTACGTTGAAAGCTGCAGCCTGTGTGCCTTCCAAGAATCGGCTTATAGCTTCAAGGGTGTTCAGTTGTTCAAGTTTCATGATCGTTTTCATCCTGTGATCATGAACGATATTTCAGGCTCATTTTATGCTGGAAACAGTTACACCCGTTTCAGGCTCATCTCATATTGGAAAAGACTGTGACTAGACAGGCCGTGCTGGTTCAGGCTTGAATGGTGTTTATAGATCGCTTACTAATATGACTACTGCTATTGCAATGATCAATCAAAGCCGCTAGTGAGGTCGATTTGCCCGATACTCTGCCTCCCACAAAAAGAATTAAGCCACGCTTGGTGGTTATCACTTTTTTTAGTATCGACGGTAGCTTTAAATCGTCAAATTTGGGGATGGCGATTTGAATGTCTCGCGCGACAATAGACACTTCATTGCGCTGTTTAAAAATATTGATCCGGAAGCGACCAACCTGCGGAATTGAAATGGCCAGACTCATTTCTAGTTCATGCCAAAACTCCTCCCGATGCTCTTCATCCATGATGTCATGAGCAATATTAGCAATATCGCCTGGTTACATAGGATTTTTATCAACAGGCCTTAAAACCCCTTGAAATTTAGCACAGGGGGGGAGCACCTGTACTGAGGTATAAATCTGATCCATCTTCACTGGCAAGAATCTTTAAGTAATCTGTAAATTCCATTAATCAACCTCATGATTTATCTAATAGTATTTAAAGAATAAGCGTAGTCTGATATTACTGAGGAACAAGCTGCTTTGGCTGCGAATTTAAACAAAAAAACCTAGTCAACACTATGCTTAGCACCGTTATGCAGGCACACCGCTATGAAAACGGAACAAAGGATCTGGGCCGAGTATGGCTTCGCGCTCTAATTCCAAAAAGAACTGTACTCTTTTATCGATGGCCTCATCGGCATAGCTTGCGGCTAAGCCCAAATAGTCTTGATAGTGTCTCGCTTCAGACTTAAGTAATGACAAATAAAACTTTTGTAGATCATCATCTAAAAAGGGTGCTATTTTGTGGAAACGTTCACATGACCTTGCTTCGATAATCGCTCCCATAATTAAGGTGTCCGTTAAGCTATGCTGCTGCTCTTTACGAATATGCCTGGCCATTTTTGAAGCATAGGTACTCGCTTTAATAGAACGATATTCTATTTTACGCGTTTTTAATATCTTTAAGACTTGCTCAAAATGCAATAACTCTTCTCTAGCTAAGCGAGACATTTTATTTAACAAGTCTAACTTAGTCGGATTTTTAACGATCAGCGTCATGGCTGATTGCGCCGCTTTCATCTCGTTAGCGGCATGATCAATCAAAACAGTTGTCAGGTCACCTAATGCTGCCTTTACCCAGGCATCAGGGGTGCCACACAATAAAAATGATTGAATATGTGAAATATCGGTCATGTAAATCCAAAATCAATAACGTGAGGCAGGTAACACCACCTGCTTAGAGTGTTCTTTTTTATGCAGTATTGTCATACCCGTCTCGTCACCTACATAAATAGGAACGCTAAATACCTGAGGAATAACGTTTCCCTGTCTTTCAACAGAGGAAAATATTTTCAAATAAAACTTGCCCATTTCATGAGGGATAAAGCTCAACTGCAAGTTAGCTTTGCCATTCATATCTGCTTGCAATTTTTTCTCACCATCAACCCGTAAACTTTGACCCTCCCCATCGGCTATAAAAAACTGAATAGTGTCATTAACAACAAACGTTAACGATAATGTTTCATTAGGATTTAAATAAAATTTCAAGGCCAATATCGACTCAAGCCCCTCCCCAATCAACTCTGGGGATTCAATCTCAAGCTTAATTCCGGCACCTTTTGTAGCTGTACTTTTATAAACAGTTTGATTTGACACCGCCCCCATGCCACCAGCATTATCTAAACCGCATGACTGTAAGCAAGATAATAATAGAGTCATTAAAAGTAATCTAATACACATGGTATATCCCAATTGTTTTATCCAATTGTCAGTTCAAAACAGTGCCTGATATTTACCTCACCGTCCTCATCTAAATTATCAATATCATAGATAGCGATAACATGGATACCGGAGGACAAGGTTAAATTAAAATTAAGCGTGTTAGGGCTATCTAGCGTTCGTCTATCGATTAACTGCCCAGCCTTATAAAATTCTATGGCAGGTTTACCCTGTTCGATAGGTCTCAGGTTTACCGCGTAACGGCCAAAACCTGGCACGATAAACGTCAAATATCTAACCACCGACAATTTATTGTGAACACCAAATTGCGTATTAGAACAAACTTGCTGTGTCGTACCAAGGGGGATTTCGAGATAAACAGGTAATATATCGTCATCATTTGTTGCATTTAATGCACTGGGTAAATGTTGACCTAAACCAAAACTATCATTAACAATGACACTTTCACTATTCACCAAGGTATCAATTTCAGTGGCGCTGCCTGCATTGTCTGCTTTTAATCGATTAATATAACTGTAAATAGATATCAATGAATCATCATCTTTAACATTCACCAAAGAATTGTATAACGTTGAAAACGGTAAACTTATCTGGTCATTACCCGAACCGTTAGCAGGGTCAAATAAGTTATACATGATTCTGTAAACAGAAGCCTCATTAAACCACCCCTTGACTCCAGAGCCACCAGACGCCAAATTAAATCTAAATGCATTGGCTTGCTGCGGGCCAAAATTATCCTGGTAAATCCCCGGCGTGGGCACATGCGCCGTTGGCGCTATATCAAGCACGATACCAGAAAAAGCATCACCTGCACCCTCGTCGAAGGCAACGGTCATATCTAATTTGTCACCTAGTGAATGGCTACCACCTAATGAATCTGAGCGAGAGGTATTAACTATTAAATAGTGGCCATATTCATGAGTAATAACATGCGGGTCGTATTCATCCGTGTCTATGCCATCATCACCTAATAAAAATATTTCATTGGAACTATCTACAATAAAACCCAAACTAGTCACTTTGCGGGTTAAGGTATAATAAGCGCCACCGACATCACCCTCAGATATTGCACCGTCAGCAATATTATTATTCGGACTCCAGCGAAAATATAAAGTAGGTAAATTAATATTAGCGTCCGCCGTTATTACCGCATCCAATGCGTGGCAAGCAGAATCCAAAATAGCAAAAGGCGCAGCACTACGCGTTTGTGTATATTGCGAGAGGCTGTCACTCCAACCAGATGACGCTAATAAATGCCTGACTGGATCATCTGCCGGTGTTGCAGGCGTATTATCAAGCAAATAATAAGCGGCATTAGCTTGGGTATTATCACTCACCTGCACATTCCAGGCTGGCCCACCATTACGCCCGTCTCTAAACATTTGTGCCCGCACCTGCACACAAACCGCCTGATTAGCGGGTACGATCAAACCGTAATTTCCCTCCCCATCCGTGATAGTTGAATCAACTACATCATCACCGCAAACATTATTCAGTTCAGCAACCGCTTCAACCACCACACCACGAGCCGGTGCATTAAGCTGATTATTATAATTGAGCCCGCGACTAGAGAGCGGCACACGCTGATATAAAACTTTCCCGGTAAGGGTGCTGCCTAACGGCATAGTGTCTATGGAGGTGCAGCTCAGAACAGACACATTATTATTAGCGTTTAATTGAAGCGTGTTAAAACCACCGCCAAAAGGATCATGATTATCAACAACCATATTGTTGCCGGCACCGGAGGGAACGGTGACCGTCTTGGAGCTACTACTACCGCCGCCGCCGCATGAGATCAAAAAAAAGGAAAAAAGTGCGACAAAGATACCGCGATATTGATAACGACCCATAAACGATTAAACACCCATTATCGGTAAAACGGCTAAATCAAAATAACGCTCGTAA
>JBNMPS010000155.1:0-6265 GCA_051277005.1 Pseudohongiellaceae bacterium | reverse complement strand
TGATATCGCAACTAAAACTAAAGTCAGAGTCGACAAAGGCTGAAGCAATTTTTTCCAAAAGGCCAATAAGTATGAGCCGTTATTAAGCCCTTGATGGTCAAGAAACTGGCTATAGCTCCACAAACCCTGCACCGATAAATCAAGCGGGTCTAATACCAATATACCTAACAACGAAGGCGATAATTCACTATGCCAAACTCTTGAGGCAAGATGTTTGGTGTCGATTCGGTTTTCTGAAAAATAACTTTCTGCAATATCTTCTAGTAACCAGTGATCTTGTTGATATATCGCTCTCTCGGCTTTTACTGCAACAACAAGCTCTCTCTGTTCGTTATACTCATAAATTCTTACCCCGTACAAAATACCATTGGGCTGCACCACATCAAAATGCATGTAACGATTTTCCTCTCGATACCACAACCCTTCTCTGGCAATAACATTGGCATCCCCTCTTAAAGCTATGCTTCTGTCACTTATTGCAATACTTTCGGTATGAGGCGCAATATATTCACTAATAAAAAACCCCAATGCGGTGATCAATAACACAGGGCGCATTACCATCCATAAAATTCTGCCCGTAGACACCCCCGCGCTGCGTATAACAACCAGCTCACTATTACTCGCTAGTGCACCTAGCCCAGCTAAGCTCCCCACTAACGCTGCAAACGGTAAAAACTCATAAATATTGCCGGGAATCGAATAAATAACAAATTTGATCACCGATAAAAACGTATACGTTTCAGTAATACTTTTCATCTCATCAAGAATTGCAGCAATAGCATCCAAGCCCATAATGACAGCTAATACCATCAAAATAGCTGAACCCACAATTTGGCTGATATATCGATTAAGCTTTTTCATTAGATCAACCTATCTTGGGTGCGCGCAAACGACGCCACCAGCTACCGCCATAGAGCAGCACAATCGCTAACACTAAAAACAATCCATGTACCCACCACAAGCCAAATTGCAATGGGATATCACCTTTTTCTAAGGCATCTCTTGCCGCAGTTAATGACACAATGTAAACAATATAAATTAAGAATGCGGGCAACATTTTTACATACCGCCCTTGCCGATGGTTAGTTTTACTCAGCGCTAAAGCAATCAATGAAATAATAGGGACTAATAATGGTAGCGAAAACCGCCACTGCAATGCAGCAATATCTTTTGGGTTGGCTGATTTAAATAGATCCTTGGTGGGCTTACTTTCTATTCGGGACTTCCTATGGTTTCTAATTTTACGCTCACGTAGACGTTGTCCATAGTCAGTAAAGGTCGTCACCTGAAAGTCACCTTCGCCGGGCTGCCCGACGTAGCGACGTCCATTTTCCATAATCAAATAACGCCGGCCGTATTGATCAGGTATTTCTATATGCCCCCGCTCCGCCAATACAACACTATGCTCAACCTCGCCGTTATCGTTTATCCTAGGCTCTGCGATGAATACCTCTTTCATTACCGCTTTATCATCAGAAAAACGATTAATGTAAGTCACGCGGCTAGTTTTATCATCGACCCTAAAACGCCCTGCCGCTAACGTTTCTATCCCACTACCCGCCTCTAATTCGTCAAAGATTTTATTAACGTTAGAAATACCCATAGGCGTGGCATATAAGCTCACATAACCTACTAATATAGCCAGTACAGACGCAGGGATTAAGGTATAGGCAGCCAATCGACCAATGGATAAACCACAAGCCGACATCACTGTCATCTCACTATCGACATACAAACGGCCATAAGCCAATAAAATGCCAATAAACAAACCGAGAGGTAAGACTAATTCTAGAAAGGAAGGAATACGGAAGTACATAATACTCATCAGAACTTCTGGCGCGATATCGCCAGAAGCGGCTTCCGCGAGGTATTTAACCAAGCGACCACTCATCACAATGACTAATAGCGTTATGCTAACGGCAAAGGTCGAAACTAATACTTCTCGACTTAAATAACGAAATAAAATCACGCATTAAAACCTTGGTGAGGCCACAGACTTTTACTAATGGGCTTTTATACCTAGCCCTGAACATTTACACTTGCAGCTCATAGATTATCGTTATAGCTGCATTATTGCGCTAGCATTATCTACCAAACACCCTGACTTGTCTTGTGAGTATTACAATGAGCATAAATTATAAAACAATAACTCAACCCGAAAGCCACAAAACGGAATGTTTAATTATTCCTGTTTTCAAGCAAGGTAAACTCAGCAAAGCTGCTCAAATTTTAGACAAGGCCAGCTCAAAAAGTATTAGCGCATTAATAAAGCGCGGCGATATCGACGGCACCCTCGGCCAAGTGCTGATGATCCCTCATCTCACCGGTATTAAAGCAGAGCGCGTATTATTGCTTAACTGCGGTGTAGGCAACGACTTGAGCTGTAACGAGGCCAACAAAATCATCAGCTCTCTACTCAACCAAATCAACCAAGCCAACATCAAAGCCGCCACCTTTCTTAACGAAGGGATCAGCATAGCCAAAGAAAACAACAGCTGGCTGGGTAAGCAATTAGCCCAGCGCATTGCCCTAAATAGCTATCAATACACGGCGACCCTAGGCAAAAAGAAAGATAAGCCCTTATTTAAAACCCTAACTTTAGCTCAAAAAGCGAGCAAACAAGACAAACAAGCTGCAACGGTAGGTACGGCAATAGGCCTCGGCATGAACGTCGCACGCGAACTCGGTAATCTTCCTGGCAATGTCTGTACCCCCAGCTACTTAGCTACGCAAGCCAAAGCATTGGCCAAGAAACAGACCAAACTACGCACCACAATTGTCGAAGAGAAAAAAATGCGCGAGCTCGGTATGGGGTCTTTGCTATCGGTAACAGCGGGCAGCAGCGAACCAGCCAAGTTAATCGTTATGGAATATCAGGGCGCAGCAAAAAAACAACAACCTCATGTATTAGTCGGCAAAGGCATTACGTTTGATACCGGTGGCATTAGCTTAAAGCCTGGTGGCAAAATGGATGAGATGAAGTTTGATATGTGTGGAGCCGCCAGTGTGATGGGCGCTATGAACACACTCACCGAATTACAACTACCCATCAATGTCGTTGCCATTATTGCCGCCGCTGAAAACATGCCCAATGGCAATGCTACCAAGCCCGGCGATGTCGTTACCAGCATGTCTGGCCAAACCATCGAAGTCCTTAACACCGATGCCGAAGGACGCTTAGTGTTATGTGACGCACTTACCTATGCTGCACGCTTTAAACCACAATCGATTATCGATATCGCCACCTTAACCGGGGCCTGCGTAGTTGCCCTCGGCAGCCATGCTACCGGTCTATATAGTAACCAAGATGATTTTGCCGCTGAGCTGATCGAAGCCGGTGAAACCAGCGGTGACCGAGCTTGGCACATGCCTTTATGGGATGAGTACCAGCCGCAGCTAAACAGTAACTTTGCCGATATTGCTAACATTGGCGGCCCCGAGGCTGGCAGTGTCACCGCGGCCTGTTTCTTATCACGCTTTACTACAGGGTATCGCTGGGCACATATGGACATAGCCGGTACCGCGTGGGTATCAGGTGCTAAAAAAGGGGCAACTGGCCGACCTGTGGCGCTGCTTAGCCAGTACCTAATAAACAAAAGCTCTAACAAGGGTTAATCTGTTCGATGACTAAAGTTGATTTCTATGTACTTCCCGATGAGGCGATTCAGCAGCGCTATTTGTTTGCCTGCCGCCTTATCGAGAAAGCCTACAAACTAGGCAACAACATATTTGTACACGGCAGTAGCGAGCAACAGCTCGCTACATTAGATGAGCTACTGTGGTCCTTTCGATCCAATAGCTTTCTGCCCCACCTCTATCTTGATGACCCGCAACAACTCACGCCAGGCCATCAAATCGTACTCGGGACCCAATTACCCCCTGAACACTATCACGATGTTATGATAAATTTATCAAATCAAGTGCCTGACTTTTTCAGCCGGTTTGAACGGGTCAGTGAAATTGTGGTAGAACACGATAAAATAAAAGAGGCCACCCGCAATAATTTTCGGTTTTATCGCGAACGTGGTTATGAAGTCAATACGCATAAAATGCGCGAACAAGCCGCACAAAACTAACAATAACAGCTACATCAAGACTGTATCGAGGCAGCCATGCAAGAAGACCGCAGCCCTAAAAAAGCCCTACTCGGGGAACTAGAGTCCATCATCGATATCCTCGACGACAATGAGAAGATTAATGATGATTTCTTCGAGGTGGATAAACCCAGCGAGCAACGGATCAAGATCCCTCTACTCGATGACGTAGTAAATAATGAAGAGCCTAACCACAGCCAAGAGGCAGAGGAAGAAGACGCTAATCTCTTCGATCTTGAGCGTATTTTCAGCGAGGAATCATTGCTTACCGCCCCCTCTACTGAAAATATCACCACCGAAGAAATCAGCCTTGAGGCCACGACGCCAGAAGCCGCAATAATGTCAGCGCCATTACTCACTACCCCTATAAGTGAAACAGACGCCAAATCAGAAAATAGCGAAGAAGATCAATCTGAAATGTTCCCCGTTTCAGAGCCACCCTTTCTAGCTCAGCCTATTCCTCCATCAGACCCAGCAGACACCACCGTACAATCCACCGCACCCTCCACCGTAAATGGCCGTCAACACAATCTTCATCAAGATCTCGATTTAATCATTCAAGAACTGGTTGATGAATTTGTACCCGTGCTAGAAAGCCGGCTTAGAGAACAGCTTTCAGAGCTACCTCCTGGCATCATCCAAGAATTAGCCGAAAAACACCTTAATCAGTAACATTCCGCCCTGATTTCAGTTGGGGCAAATCCCTTCTCAATGTATACTTGGCGCCCGTTAATACGCGCCGCCGATCAACCATGAGCCGAAGGTAAACCCTCGCTTCAACCCTGCTCGCTGGCCTCGCTAAGACTTACTGAGTAATAGATTACTAGCATGGATAAAACCTTCCAACCCGCAGACATTGAAACTAAGTGGTACCAAAACTGGGAAAACAGCGGCTACTTCAAGCCCTCCGGTAAGGGCGAGCCATACTGCATCATGATTCCACCACCCAATGTCACCGGTAGCCTGCACATGGGCCATGGCTTTCAAGAAGCCATTATGGATGCCTTAGTCCGCTACAACCGCATGAAAGGTAAAAACACCTTATGGCAAGTGGGTACCGACCATGCCGGTATTGCCACCCAAATGGTTGTTGAACGCTTACTCGACGCCGATGGTGTCACCCGCCACGACTTAGGTCGCGAGAAATTCCTCGACAAAGTCTGGGAATGGAAAGAAGAATCAGGCGGCAAAATCACCCAACAACTTCGCCGACTCGGCGCCTCACCCGACTGGAGTCGCGAGCGCTTTACCATGGATGATGGCTTTTACGAAGCCGTACAAGAAGTCTTTGTACAGCTGTATGACGACGACCTTATTTACCGTGGTAAGCGCCTCGTAAACTGGGACCCAAAATTACACACCGCCATTTCTGACCTAGAGGTTATCTCCGCAGAAGAACAAGGCCATATGTGGCAGTTTCAATACCCTCTCACCGATGGCTCCGGCCACTTAGTGGTTGCCACCACCCGCCCCGAAACCATGCTGGGCGATACCGCCGTTGCCGTACACCCTGAAGATGAACGCTACAAACACCTAATCGGTAAAACGATTATGCTACCCCTCGTTAATCGCGAAATACCCATTATCGCTGACGACTATGTCGATAAAGACTTTGGAACTGGCTGCGTAAAAATCACTCCAGCCCACGACTTTAACGATTATGAAATGGGTAAGCGCCACAGCCTCCCCATGATTAACGTATTAAACGACGACGCCGCTATTCGCGCTGTTGCCGACGCCTACCGCATGGACGGCACACGCCTAGAATCACAAGATCGTCCACTACCCGAGAACTACCACAAGCTCGACCGCTTTGATGCCCGCAAGCAAATCATTGCAGAGTTCGACAGCCTTGGCCTATTAGTCAAAACCGACGACCACACCTTAAAAATACCTCGCGGCGACCGTAGCAACGTAGTCATTGAGCCCTACCTCACCGACCAGTGGTATGTAAAAACTCAACCACTGGCCGAAGAAGCCATTAAAGCCGTTGAAGATGGCGACATTAAATTTGTGCCACAGCAATACGAAAACATGTACTTCTCTTGGATGCGCGACATTCAAGATTGGTGTATCTCGCGCCAACTATGGTGGGGCCACCGCATCCCGGCATGGTATGACGATGCCGGTAATGTGTATGTGGGCCGCAACGAAGATGAAGTACGCCAAAA
>JBNMPS010000154.1:0-6271 GCA_051277005.1 Pseudohongiellaceae bacterium | reverse complement strand
CCCCTATTTGATAACCACCCTATCGAAATTAAACAGCAATATGATCAACTCAGTAAGCTACAGCGTCTCACCCAGTTAAAACGCATTAACAATCTTGAAGTGATCGCCTTTAAACCCGTCACCATAAAGTTTCACCGCATCCACTGGGACACTCTCAACACGGAAGAAGACTCCATACTGGTCACACTCGATAGCGGTGAAACCCTGTCGGTTTCTTACGTCACTATGGCAACGCTGGCTTAAAGGAGCACACACAATGATAGAATTTAAACAACGCAACATTCGCCAGCTCGATAACCTAGGCGGGCATTATTCCAGAAACCTCAAGGCGATAAAAAGCGAGAAGCTTATCCGCCCACGTGACATTGCCTTACAACTCGCCCATAAAGATGCAGTGATTGGTTTTGCGGTTAACTGGATTAAATCGGCCATTGCCTTAAATAAAGCGAGGGATAACACCGAGCAGGTCGAAAAGGTGTTAGAGGCGATACTGCAAAAAATTGCGGATGAGCGATGATTGCCATGTGAGGGGCAGAGGTGATTTAGCCAGCCCCATGCCGTGAATTAAGGGGGTTAACCTAGCCCCTTTTTTACCCAAAGGCTAACAACAAAAAGCTCCAACCGAATGGCTGGGGCTTAGGGGCGGTTTTGTGTAATCAATAACGAGTGGGGTAATATTAGGCCTTGCTCTATCTGGCAGCCATACAAAAGACAACACGCGCCCCCATTGATTCGCTATCTCAATGCCCAGACTGCGCGGCGGGGTGGACAGATGAGCAGCACCCCTAATAGCCCAATGAGTTCGGTTCATCTCCCATTATCGAAAACCACACTCTCCATACACATGTCACATTGGTAACCACTACAGATATCTGAGTATTGATGAGTGTTTTTAAAAGCGGCACTTCATACCTAATTTTGAATTAGCAATCTAATATCCGCCTTAGATGTCTTGTGAATGTCCTGTATGAAAAAGTAATATTTTAAATTCATTGATTTATTTCGAAGAAGATATCATTTTTCATTTTATCTATAAACTGCTTCTTTTCTTTATCGCTTGGCGCTTTATACTCATCAGCAACAAATTCTTTACCGCCAACCGTCACTTTTTCCAACGTATCGCGGTAAGCGGAAAAAACGGTCTTTTCATATTCAGGAATGAATTTTTCTAGCAGAATGTTTATCGTTGTGTAGAGCGTTAAGCTGCTTTCATTGCCATCAGCAGAAAAAGATGGGTTGAACAACTGCACTACATTTTGACCTGCCTCATTATTCAATGCAACAAAAATACAATTAGGGTGCGGCGTTTCAGAGCCACTAATATTCCGAAGCGGGTCAATGGCATTAAAGTCAGAAAAAATAGCGCTGCCCTCTTCGGCATCTAGTTTGACCGACATAGTACTATTAGGAATGGCGGCAAGACTAGCCGACAAAATATAGTTTTCATTATTATTGATCAACGATACTATTTTATAGCCACTACCAGAAAATTGTTTAAACGCTATATATTTTGAGTTCGGCGCAATTAAATTTTTATAATAGTCACTTACTTCATTTACATCACTTAGCTTGTATTCTATAGAGCATTGTTCAATCATGCCGCCTAATAAATTCTCTTCTGGGGAGCCGCACGCACAAACAATAAATGCAATAACCGCTAAAAAAATGACTTTATTTTTTGCACAACAACACATTATTGTGATTGCCTTTTTTCTGCATCTTGATAAGAATCTATTTTACGTCCGCCATAAGCTTCATAGTATGATCGTACATAACCTAAGTTTTTATCTAACCTTATTTGATTAGTATAATGGATGGCACCCATCTCAAGCGCTGATTTTCCTAGCTTCCATGGCCCTCCTGTCCAACCACATAGAGTATTACAATAGGGCGTAAAAAAATCTGTTTTTTGAAATTGACCAGCATGAAATAGCTCATGTGCAAGCGCCATCGCAGGGGAAAAACTACCTCTCAATCCCCTATTTTTTTTGCTCTCGAAACGAGCGAGCCCCCTGCCTTGAAGCGAGGTGGCGTTGTGTAAGACAACAATAGAACCTGCATAAAAGGCCGCGTGACTTGTTTGATGCTCAACAAAGTCAATAATGACTGGAAGAGACGCTAATTCGGTAAGTAGACGTTGACCATGGTCCGACTTTTGCACTATTTCTCTAAGTTGATTGCGAACAAGTGACTGGAATTGTTTTGTACCGATAACTCGATACTTTAAGCTGAGTTTACTTTTTATTGAATAGTTAAACTCTGCTGGAGAATAAGATTTTAGTAAACCGTTTCTAAGATTAATGGCATCCTGATCATTTCTTATACTCATTTTGTATCCTAACTAGGCTATCCATACGACCTCGAATTCTAACAAATAAATCAAACCAATATGTGAAGCGCGGCACACTTTGCGCCCGTTTGTATTAAATTTGCTCTAGGCGTTTTCGCGCCCCATTCCTCTTATCAGTAAATAAACGACTCCATGGAACGCGTTGAATTCACGATAAAAAACTAGCAAGTCTATCAAAAGCCAAATATAAGCGAATATAAACAACTCTTTATTCCGTGCATTGTTATTACATGCCTCTGGCCTGTAACTCTGTATTATCAAGGGCCTTACCCCTACCGCCACACCAACCCTTCTCAATACGAGGGTTCAGCTATCCGCTACTCCAGCCACCCTTTTGTGCAAATCAAGCACCATCACGGCTTGAAAAAGGTTTTTTTGGCCTTATTTATCAAGCTATACCGCGCTAAGGGAACTTATGGCTGTTTGTTAGTCAAATACACCTTAGCAAAACATGCCTGGCATCTCTGTGAGATATCGGTAAACTTTTGCCGCGATAAACTCTATTAAAGCTTCAACTAACAACAACTGGCTATTTAACAACCATGACTTTATTTCAACAAATCGAAACCTTACAACACTGGCTAGAAGATCAAATCATTGGCCAGGAAACCCTCGTCAATCGCCTGCTCATCGCCCTACTCGCCGATGGCCACTTATTGGTTGAAGGCGCTCCCGGTTTGGCTAAAACCAAAGCGATTAATGAGTTATCTAAAGGCATAGAGGGTGATTTTCACCGCATTCAGTTTACCCCCGATTTATTACCGGGCGATGTAACCGGTACCGATATATTCCGCCCCGAAGATGGCAGCTTTCAGTTTCAACAGGGGCCTATTTTCCATAATTTGATTTTGGCGGATGAAATTAACCGCGCCCCGGCCAAAGTTCAATCGGCTTTGTTAGAGGCGATGGCCGAGCGCCAAGTCTCTGTAGGCCGTAGCACTTACCCCTTGCCCGAACTATTTTTGGTCATGGCCACCCAAAACCCCATTGAGCAAGAAGGCACCTATCCCTTGCCCGAAGCACAACTCGATCGCTTCTTAATGCACGTAACGGTCGATTACCCCGATGTAGAAGCCGAGCGAAAAATACTGCAACTGGTGCGCAACGAAGCTAACCGCCAAGTCGCCCCCCCGGCTCAACCCGACACCGTTACCCAAGAGGTGTTATTTGCCGCCAGACAAGAGTGCATTAACTTGCACACCGCCCCGGCCATTGAGGAGTACATTGTGCAACTCACCATGGCCACCCGTAACCCCGGCAACTACAGCGACCAGCTCGCCTCATGGATTGAGTATGGCGGCAGCCCACGTGCCACCATCGCCCTTGATCGCTGCGCACGTGCCCACGCGTGGTTAGCCGGTAGAGACTTTGTGAGCCCCGACGATGTACAAGCGGTAGCTCACGATGTATTTCGCCACCGCCTAATTCTCAGCTTTGAGGCTGAAGCTAATGGCATCAATGCCAACCAAGTGATTGATGAATTGCTCAAACAAGTCCCTGTTGCCTAATGGCACCCTTGAGTCATAAACCCATAACCTTGCGCCTTTCACAGAAGCAAAAGCATAAACAGCCATGAGTGTTACGCCCAGCCACAATTTATTAGATCAGCCCGTTCAAGGTGCCTATATTGAACTGGATGATTTAATCAGTGCTCGCTTTGCCGCCAAGGATTTAAACCTTCAACATCGGCGCAAAGCATTAAACCTATTAGCCGGTCCCAACAAAACCAATTTTCGTGGCCGTGGCATCGATTTTGAAGAAGTACGCGCCTATCAAGCCGGTGACGATATTCGCTCCATTGATTGGCGTGTTACGGCGCGCTCCGGTAAACCTCACACCAAACTGTTTAGCGAAGAGCGTGAGCGCCCTTTGCTTATCGTCAACGACCAACGCCAAAATATGTTTTTTGGTAGCCAATGTTGTTTTAAATCGACCCTTGCCTGTTACCTGAGCGCCTTAATTGCTTGGTCGGGTTTAAAACAAGGCGATAGAGTGGGTGGGCTGGTGTTTGGCAACGAAGGGCAGCAAGAACTACGGCCACGACGCAGCCGCCAATCCGTACTCGGCTTAATCACGCGTATGCGCGAATACAACCAACTGTTAAATCGCAACAGTGGCCTACACCTCTCCAACGGCGAGCGTTTAAAAACCAGTTTAACGGAGTTACGTCGCATTGCCCGCCCCGGTAGCGCGATTTACTTTATTAGCGACTTTAGCGGCTATCAGGATGAAGACGTTCAAAAGCAATTATTTTTGTTATCAAAGCACTGTGAAATAACCGCTTTATTTGTTTTTGATACTTTAGAAAAAACCTTACCCGTGGCGGGCCAATACACGGTGAGTGATGGCGAACATAAACGCCAAATTTTTACTGGCGACCATAAATTACGCCAACACTACCAGCAACAATTTCAACAAAAATTAACCGACCTGCACCAGCTATTTGGCAAGCTAGGCATACCCTTAATAGAAGTTGCCACTCATCAAGCACCATTAAAACGTTTACTCACGTTTTATGGCAAAGGCAAGGGAGCCAATAAATAACATGCCACCCACCTTACCGACAGGCACTGGCGCCGTACCCGCGCCCATGCAAAACATGATGCCACAAGACCCGCTCGCAGGTTTGCGAGACATTCACACACCGGATGCCATTGGCCTATGGCCCTTAGCGCCGGGCTGGTACCTTGTTGCGCTGTTAACCCTGCTTATTTTAACCGGGAGCATTTACCTATGGCGTAAAAGCCGTAAGCAAGGCGCCTATAAACGCAGTGCTTTACAACAGCTACAGTTACTCAAACAAAACCCCTGTAGTGATCGGCAATATCTTCAGCACCTTAACGGCTTACTCAAACAAACCGCTTTAGCCACTCAGCCCCGCCAGGCCATTGCCGGCCTCAATGGCAGCCCATGGCTAAATTTTTTAGATCAACATGGCCAAACAGATCAACACTATTTTAGCCAAGGCTATGGCCAAGTCTTAGCGCACGGCCCTTATCAAGCCCAGCAACCCGACGTTAACCGTGAACAACTTGATCAATTAGTACAGCAATGGATTAAACGGCAGGGTCGTGCATGTTAGAATTTAAATTACTGTGGGCGCTATTTTTATTACCCCTGCCCTTACTCGCTTATTATTTTCTGCCGCGAGCAAAACAACAGCAAACCGCTGTCCGCGTACCCTTTTATCACAAGCTTGACAATATAGAGCAGCAACACAATCGTAAAAGTAACAAGCAACCCTTTAAAGTAGCCGGCACCAGTTTAATCTGGATTTTATTAGTGCTAGCCGCGGCGCAACCGACGTGGATAGGCGAACCCATTAACCTGCCCACCGAAGGTCGCGACCTGATGTTAGCCGTGGATTTATCTGAAAGTATGCGCATGGAAGACATGGAAGCAGGCAGCGGCCATGTAAACCGCTTAATTGCCGTTAAAGCGGTGATTAATGATTTTGTTAAACGCCGTAAAGGTGATCGCCTAGGCTTAATTTTATTTGGCAGCCAAGCCTATGTGCAGGCACCACTCACCTTCGACCGGGATACGGTTCAGCGATTCATGAAAGAATCACAAATCGGTTTTGCCGGCCCTGCAACCGCTATTGGTGACGCCATAGGGCTTGCCGTTAAACGTTTACGTAAACGCCCCGGTGATAAACATGTGGTTATTCTGTTAACCGATGGTGCTAACACCGCAGGCGAGGTGCAACCTCTGGCCGCCGCAAAATTTGCCGCCGAACACAATATCACCCTCTACACCGTAGGGGTGGGTGCCGACACCTTAGTCACCCCAGGTTTTTTTGGCAGCAGTTTTGGCGCCCGCACGATTAACCCATCGCGCGATTTAGACGAAGCCACCTTGCAAAAAATTGCCGCATTAACCGGCGGCAAATATTTCCGCGCTAGAAACCCTGAACAGCTA
>JBNMPS010000153.1:0-6302 GCA_051277005.1 Pseudohongiellaceae bacterium | reverse complement strand
GCAACTTTACCGTCAGCAACGTTAACTTCAGAAGCAAAAGTACCCTGAGGTAAACCCGACAACGCGCCCAACATTTGACCTGTTTGATTATTGTCACCATCAATGGCCTGCTTACCCATTAAGATGAGTTCGGGCTGCTCTTTGTCGATAATCGCTTTCAACAATTTGGCTATGGCCAACGGCTGGAGGTTTTCACTGCTATCAACATGGATTCCACGATCAGCACCCAACGCGAGTGCGGTACGAATTTGCTCTTGGCAGGCTTTATCGCCCATGGAAACGACAATGATTTCTGTAACCACACCTTTTTCTTTGAGTCGCACAGCCTCTTCAACGGCAATTTCACAAAATGGATTAATCGACATTTTCACATTGTTAAGTTCAGCACCGGTACCGTCGGCTTTGGGTCGAACCTTAACGTTGTAGTCTGCTACTCTTTTAACAGCAACAAGCACTTTCATAGTTACACCGTCTATTTATTATGGATTACAAAACTATAGCAAAGATAGATCATAACTCGCTATATCTCTAATGTGATGACAAAACATAGTGCCCCTTCACATAGGGGGGGGTCAATAGGCTAATCCACCCACTCGGCTTAACATTTTTAACCCATGTGGTAGAACTTTTACCCTAACACGCCTTTGTATCTTGGCTTTGCACAAGAGTGGGCACTATAATCAAACCAGTCGTTACAGAACGTGCTTTATTACCGCTTTACATTTATAGCAATGAGGGTTTTTTGTGGAAAGAGAATCAATGGAGTTCGACGTTGTCATCGTCGGAGCAGGACCTGCGGGTTTATCAGCAGCATGTAGAATTCGCCAGCTCAGTGCAGAAACAGGCAATGACATTAGTGTCTGCGTGGTTGAGAAAGGCTCTGAGGTTGGCGCACATATTCTGTCAGGGGCCGTATTTGAGCCTACCGCTTTAAATGAGCTTTTCCCAAACTGGAGAAAAAAAGGCGCCCCCCTCCACACCAAAGTCACTCACGACGAAATCTGTTATATGATCAGCCCTCAAAGAGGGATCAATGTGCCAGGCTGGGCAGTGCCTAAAACCATGCACAATGATGGCAACTACATTATTAGCCTTGGCAACCTTTGCCGCTGGCTGGCTGAGCAAGCGGAGGAGCTGGGTGCTGAAATTTACCCAGGTTTTGCCGCTGCAGAAGTGCTTTATCACGAAGATGGCCGCGTTAGGGGTATCGCCACGGGAGACATGGGCATTGCCGCTGATGGCAGCCAGAAAGGCAGCCACGAACCCGGTATGGAGCTACACGCCAAATACACTTTATTCTCTGAGGGTTGTCGTGGCCATCTTGGCAAACAGATCATTGAGCAATTTGAACTCAGCGCAAACAAAGATCCTCAACATTACGGCATTGGCATCAAAGAGATCTGGAAAATCGCTGACGATAAACATGAGCAAGGTAAGGTATTCCATTCTACCGGCTGGCCACTCGCTGAAAATGGCGCGTTTGGTGGCGGTTTTCTATACCATATTGAAGATAATCAAATTTCTATGGGTTTGATTACCGACCTAGGGTATAGCAACCCACACCTAAGCCCCTTTGACGAATTTCAACGTTTTAAGCAACACCCGGCCGTTAAAGCGGTATTAGAGGGTGGCGAGCGTATTAGTTATGGTGCAAGAGCCATTGCCAAAGGCGGCTTGCAATCATTACCTAAAATGACATTCCCCGGCGGTTTGTTAATAGGCTGTGATGCTGGCACCTTAAACTTTGCTAAGATTAAGGGCAGTCATACCGCCATGAAATCAGGCATGCTGGCAGCCGAAACGGTTCATGCGGCTATCACCACAGAAAGCAAAGCGGGTGAAGAACTGACTGAATATACCGCGAACTTTGAAAAATCTTGGTTATATAAAGAACTCAACGCTCAGCGTAATTTTGGCCCCGCGCAGCATAAATGGGGTAACTTAATAGGGTCAGCTTATGCCTTTATTGATATTAATCTGTTCAATGGTAACTTACCTTGGACATTAAAAGATCCGGTTGCCGACCATGCTCAGCTGACACTTGCAGCTGACAGCAAAAAAATTGAATACGCCAAACCTGATGGCGTCATCAGCTTTGATCGCCTAACGTCGGTCTTTATATCAAACACCAACCATGAAGAGGATCAACCCTGTCATCTAAAACTGAAAGATGACAGCATTCCTTTAAGCCATAACTTACCGCTGTATGATGAACCGGCGCAGCGTTACTGCCCTGCTGGGGTCTATGAAATTGTGGAAGAGGATAACGGCGACAAGCGGTTTCAAATTAATGCCCAGAACTGCGTACACTGTAAAACCTGTGATATTAAAGACCCAAGCCAAAATATTGTATGGGTAACACCTGAAGGCACTGGCGGCCCAAACTATCCCAATATGTAATTCGTCAGTACCCTATAGTACGGCACCCACAAAAAAGCCCCGTTTTAACGGGGCTTTTTTGTGGCAGTAATTCCCGCCAAGACGGGAACGCAGTCAGTGAGGTTTTAAGCTTTGGGATACACGCGGTAATCAACGCCAGCCAATTGCTCAAGCACACGGTGCACCTGGCAGCTGTAACCAAACTCATTATCGTACCAACAGTACATAATCGCTTGGTTGCCATTAACAATGGTTGCTTCACTATCAAAAATACAAGCGTGACGTGAACCGACTAAATCACTCGATACCACCTCAGGAGAGTTAGAGTAATCAACTTGCTTGCGAAGTGGCGAATGCAATGCGATATAACGCATATAATCATTCACTTCTTCAACGTTAGTCTCTTTAGCTAAGGTTAGCTTTAAGATAGCCATTGATACGTTAGGCGTTGGTACACGAATCGCATTACCGGTTAACTTGCCCTGCATAATCGGCAACACTTTAGCGACGGCTTTAGCCGCACCGGTAGAGGTAATTACCATGTTTAAGGGTGCACTACGACCGCGTCGATCAGCTTTGTGATAATTATCGATTAGGTTTTGGTCGTTGGTGTAGGCATGAATCGTTTCAACATGACCCGACACAATACCGAACTTGTCGTTCATCGCCTTAAGCGGAGGAGCAATAGCATTGGTGGTGCAGCTTGCCGCACAAATAATGTCATCCGTCTCTTCAATGATGTCATTGTTAATGCCATAAACAATATTTTTAACATCACCATCAGGTGCGGTTAATAAGACTTTACTCGCACCTGGACGTAGGTGGCGAGAAAGCGCCTCCTTGCCTTTAAATATACCGGTGTTATCAATAACAATAGCGTTGTTGATACCGTATTGGGTGTAGTCTATTTCTTCAGGGCTGCCGGCATAAATCACTTTGATTTCGTTACCGTTGGCAATAAACGAGCTACGCTCTTCATCAACACGGATAGTGCCTTTGAAGGGGCCGTGAACTGAATCACGACGCAACAAGCTAGCACGCTTCACTAAATCATTTTCAGCGCCACCTTGGCGAACAACAATGGCGCGTAAACGCAAATTTTCACCACCACCCGCCTTTTCAATCAACAGGCGCGCCATCAAACGACCAATACGGCCAAAGCCGTATAAAATAACATCGCGAGGCTCTGCAGCCGGTGCTGGGTTATCGATTAATTCCTGTACTTGTGAGCGAACAAAGTCTTCTACGCTCACACCCTCATGCTTAGGGCCTTCTTCATACAGCACCGCAATACGGCCTGCATCTATATGAGCAATGCTCAAATCTAGCTCAGCGAGTGCCTTAATCACCGGGAAGGTTTCAAACTCAGACAGTTCGTTCTCTTCTATTTGTCTAACCACTCGATGGGCTTGCATGATCTCAAGCACGGATTGGTTAACCAGGTTTAGGCCGTAAATATACGTTTTAACACTACTTTTACGGTAAAGCTTACCTACCAGAGGAATCATCGCCTCGGCTAATGCCTCACGTTGTTTCCAATCTGCAAAGTAATCATCGGGTCTTTCACGATTTGTGTCGTTAGCTGTCACTGCCTAATACCTTTCGAAGAGGGCTCATAAATGAGCGCGTATTATCTTTATTCACTCCTTCAAGTTCAACTGATTAAGTGCTAATTAATCACTTATTCGTCATTTCTTTGGTGAATTAATAATTTCTAGGGCATTTTATAGAAAATACGGGTCAATTCATCAATGAAAATTAGTCACTGTGCCGCTACAATAGCCCACTTTTAATCAGCAGGCAGCGTTTCGTCCATGTCAGATCACTGTATTTTCACACCCACCATCAGCCATAAACACGGTGACAGGCTGCGCTGGGGAAATTTGGCCGGCAGCGCTTCAAGCCTTGCGGTGGTTAATGCGGCCCAACAAGCTGAAAATTTAAGTGTGCTGATCACCAACGACACCGCCAGCGCGATACAGCTAGAGCAGGAATTACGGTTTTATAGCCACGACCTAGAAGTACTCCACCTACCTGACTGGGAAACACTGCCCTACGACAGTTTCTCACCGCATGAAGATATTATCTCTGAGCGTTTAACCACCCTTCATCGCCTCAAAAACATGCACAAAGGGCTGCTGATCATCCCTATTAGCACCCTAATGCATCGCCTATTACCGCAGAGCTATATCGATGCCCATACTCTGCAAATAAAAATTGGCGACACCTTCGATATTGATGTCATGCGAATCAAATTTGAGGCCAGCGGTTATCGATGCGTGGATACGGTTTACGAACACGGTGAATTTGCGCTACGTGGCGCCATCATGGATATCTACCCCATGGGTAGCAAACTGCCCTATCGCATTGATTTAATGGGCGATGAAATAGATACCCTGCGCACCTTTGATCCAGAAAGCCAGCGTACCGTTAAGCAGGTTAAAGAAATCAGCTTATTACCGGGCAAGGAATTCCCGCTTGATAAAGCCGGTATCGCCAAATTTAGAAACCAGTGGCATCAGACCTTTGACGTTGACCATAGCCGCTGCCCGATTTATCAAGATGTGAGCCAAGGCATTGCGCCCGCCGGGATAGAATATTACCTGCCGTTGTTCTTTGATCAATGCAGTACTTTGCTCGACTATTTACCCCAAGATGCCCTGCTCTTTAGTTTTGAAGGTTTAGATCGCGCCGCTGAGCAGTTCTGGCGAGATTTACATACCCGCTATGACGATTTAAATATTGACCCTCAGCGCCCTTTGCTTAATCCACAACGTGTATTTATTCCTACCGTCGAATTATTTGCCGGTTTCAAGCAGCATTTGCGCATTGTGCTCTTTAAAGATGGCCTTGCAGAAAAACCCGGCAGCAATAACTTTGCCTCTAACCCGCCACCTTTTTTAACCATTGATAATAAATCGGAACAACCTTTAGCCGCTCTTAAACAATTAACCGATAAAACCGGCAGCCGTTTATTATTATGTGCAGAGAGTGCTGGCCGCAGAGAAACGTTAATTGAATTGTTAGGCCGTAATAAAATCCAACCCAAACTCGTCGGCAGCTGGCATGAGTTTATGGCCAGCGACCACCCGCTAGCTATTACCATAGGCAATATCGATTCCGGATTATTTTTAGCCGAACAACACATTTATGTAGTTGCAGAATCACAGTTGTTTGGCCAACAAGTTATGCAAAGCCGCCGTCGCCGTAAGGCAACAGACAGCGGCGAGAACATCGTCAAAAACCTGAGTGAATTAACTATCGGCGCGCCGGTGGTTCACTTAGATCATGGTGTCGGCCGCTACCACGGTTTGCAAAGTATCGACGCAGGGGGAATCAATGAAGAGTTCATCACCTTAGAATACGCTGACGGTGCAAAACTCTACGTGCCCGTTTCTTCGCTAGATTTAATTAGCCGCTACTCGGGCGCCGATCAAGACAATGCCCCTTTACACCGTTTAGGTAGTGACTCTTGGTCAAAAGCTAAACGTAAAGCTGCCGAGAAAATCCGTGATGTTGCTGCCGAGCTATTAAATATTTATGCCCGACGCGCCGCCAGGCCAGGACAGTCATTCAATATCCCCGAACAAGATTATCAACAATTTTCGGCAGCCTTCCCCTTTGAAGAAACCCCCGATCAACAGCAAGCTATTGAAGCTGTTGTCGCTGATATGCGAGCCGATACAGCCACCGATCGATTAGTCTGCGGCGATGTAGGCTTTGGTAAAACTGAGGTCGCTATGCGCGCTGCTTTTGTTGCCGCACACAATAACAAGCAAGTCGTTGTACTTGTGCCGACAACGCTACTCGCACAGCAACACTATCAATCATTTCAAGATCGTTTTGCTGACTGGCCCGTTAATATTGAAGTGCTGTCGCGCTTTAAAACGCCCAAGCAGCAACAAGTGGTTATTGAAAAAACG
>JBNMPS010000152.1:0-6305 GCA_051277005.1 Pseudohongiellaceae bacterium | reverse complement strand
CTTTAGCGGTATTTTTTAGGGTTCAACCTGAATAAATCAACCATTGGCTTGTCGTGCCAACCATTGATACACCGCTTTCTTCGGAGTTTTGTTTAACTGCTGAATTAAGCTGAAGGGAATATCATTGAATTGATATTGATCGCGCAGCGTCTTCAGTATTACCAACCACAATTGCACCGTCATTTCAGAATCATAGAGCGCACGGTGAAAATCACCACTGCAGGGAATATTGGCGTATTTCACCAAGGTCCCTAGCTTATGATTTGGCGCTTGCTGAAATATTCGGCGAGCGGCCAATAGCGAACAACTAAAATGACCGCCATAACTTCGCGCTATCCGCAGCAGCTCAGCATCGAGAAAACGTTTATCGAATGAGGCATTGTGTGCCACCAGATTATGACCGTCGATAAAATCTGCAAAGCGATGCATCACCTCAGCGCAGGTATCCGCATCGGCCAGCATGCTATTACTGATGCCGGTGTAATCTTCAATAAAGGCACTAACCCTCTGCCCCGGATTCATCAGCGCCTGAAAACGATCGACCACTTCACCGTTGTGTAATTTTACCGCACCAATCTCAATGGCACGCTCGCCATCATCGGGGGACAAACCGGTGGTTTCAAAATCTAACACCACCACTGTATCGGCCATTAACATTTTCTGTGTTTTCTCCCTTGAATTAAACGAGTTGTTATGCCCATTACTAGGCTTGTTGTTCAGATTTTTCTGCAGCAGGTCATGCATTAAGTTGGTTAATTTCTGCCACTATAACGTATTATGGAGGTAGCTAATGTTAACGTCTTTGATGATAAGATATCTAGTAGAGAGACAAAACTCAGCCACTCAACCAACAGCATTTATGCATTATTTAGTTAACGCCATTATTGAACAACTGCAACGAGAGCTGGACACTGCCGCCGAGGCCAGCCAGCAAGCCCATGCCAGTGCAACCCACAGCGAGAATGTTGCCGACAACAAATACGATACCCTGGCTGTAGAAGCGGCCTATCTGGCACATGGCCAATCACTGCGTATTATTGAATTACAGCAATCCATCGCTCGCTACCAACATTTTAAACGACCTAACATTCGACCCATATCATCGATTGAAATGGGGGCATTGGTCTGCATTGAAGATGAACAAGGCATGCAACGAAGCGTATTTATTGGGCCTGCTGCTGGCGGTTTACGGATTGAAACTGGTGAGGGCATCATTCAAGTGATTAGCCCCAGTACGCCATTGGGAAACGCGCTAATGGACAAGCAGCTCGATGATGAAGTGACATTCCAGCTTAATCAACAATACCAACGCTGGCGTATTGTCGGCATAGAATAATTGGCTGCCCGCTATAAACAGAGCTATAACAGCAGCCTATTAACAGACCGAATCAGCCTTGGTAAAACGCATCTACTAAGGGACTGACCACAACATCCGATACAATACTAAAAGACGCCAAGGTTTCTTGCAGCGCCTGGCGATCGTCTTCGGTGGCCGAGCTATAACGTTCACCGGAGGTAACAAAACCTTCAAACTGCCCCTCGCTACCATCGATGCTAACAAATAACTCACGTTTATCGGCTTGATCGGCAAAAGCATCAAAGAAATTGTCGTACTCTTGTTCTGATTTTAGATCAATTTTACAGCTGAACTCAAAACCCAGAATGGCGAATTCATCGAGATATAATTTTTTACGAAGACGTCGACTTCTGACAATTTCATTGCTCATACTTTTTTACTCTAAGTCATTGATACAGCTGGCGCTAAGCGCCAATAGGCGCGCATAGTAGCAGCTTTCGAAAACAGGGGACATGAATGATTAACGCTGGAATCTGATCACATTTGAGAGCAAGATTATATACTGACAGCTAATGTCCTTTATTAGCAAAATAGCTCACATTTGGCGAATGCGGAGTGAGATATGATCGGCATCAATGGCTGCTTTGGTAGGTTTTTTCAGCAACTATTATTGACCATTAAAGTACTGGTGCTGGTACTAGTGCTGCCAATTATTGCCTGCAGCCATCAACCAGGCCTCAACTACTCCACCGCTAATATACCCGCGTTTACTTTAGTTGGTGGACAGTTAAGCCCCGAGCAGGCTTTAGCATTAGTCGAGCCTATTGATATTCTGGCTATCGACAACACTATCATTGCCTATTTCGACCCTTATATTAGACCTTTAAGATAGCAACGGCAGCGGGCGACCATGTTACACACCCTACTGCTTAGCCCGGCTTTTTTAGGCGTCACCTATGATGGCCTGGAGACTTGGAGTGCCAGCGGCGTCTTCCAAAAAAGGAGTGCCAACTGCGTGGGTTTTACCAACCTTTATATTGCCTTGGCTCGGCACTATGGGTTAACCGCTAACTACCCGTTAAATGAACAGTATCCCCACTGGAGTAAAATCGACAATATTGTTTCAATAGAGAACCATGTAAGCACACGACTGTCATTGCGCAATGGCTGGTATTTGGATGTCGACATCAATCGAAAGGACCGTCAAGTTAACAGCCGCTTAAAGATACTTAGCGATAAGCAGGCCTTGGCCATCTTTTATAATAACCTCGCCATGCAAGCCTTTAAGCTAGGCGCGTTTCAAACAGCCATTGGCATGATGGCAAGAGCTATCGAGGCCTCGCCTGACAATGCCACACTATGGTCAAACTTGGGGGTGCTGTATCGCAACAACCAGCAACTCGACGCTGCCGAGCAGATGTATACAATTGCATTAACATTATCGCCAAAGTCTTTTACCACGATGAATAATTTAGCCGTTATGTACAATCTCAGCGGGAGAGAACAGCAATACCAATATTATTTGAATAAAATCAGCCGGCTACGACAAAAAAACCCTTACTACCATTATCATCTGGCTGAAAAAGCTCAACAACAGCAGCAATTTAAACAAGCGATTAGACATCTTAAAACGGCAATAGCCATAAAAAATGATGAACCAAATTTTCAACAGTTACTGCAGTATCTTACACAACAAGAAGTGAATATATGATTAGCTATCGACGACTATTATTAACGGCAACCCTAGCCTCTGTGCTACTACTTTGCCAAGCCTGCTCACAAGATGTCAGCACGCAAACTACCGAGGATATTATTCAAACAGCAAATGACGCCCCTCAAGCTACCAGTGATGCTATGCCTAAAAATGAACAACCGTCAGTTATTGGAAAAGCTGTTCTCGATCTATCACTACCAGACGATAGCGCTAGCAACAACACTATCCTAGCTGAAGAGAAGACGCAGCTGCCTAATCTCTTTGACGAAAAAATCACAAAGAAAAATATCAGCGTTGACGGTGGCATATTACGGGAAGCAGAAAATGAAGACATTATTGATTCTATTAATGGCGCGGAAATATCTATTAGTACGAAAATAGAATAGCAAGGTAGGCTACGCTGACTACATTGAAGGCCATGACCTAGAGCGCGTCTTGCGCAGGATGCACTTAACGAAAGCAATCACAGGAAGATGGCGTTGATTCGAGTTGGCAGCTACAGCAGTGAGCTATTCAATTTTCAGATTTTTCTGTTTGTAATTGCAACGTTCCATCAAAGTGACTATCACCTGCGGGAAGGTAATAACGATGTCATCGTGCGCGATACAATCAATCGTGTCATACGGTTCATTTGCTCCCGCAAACGATAAGGGTAACCTTCTAGCATAGAAATAATTGAGTGGCTATAGTCAACATCAAGCCAGTTGCTAACTATGCCACCATTTTTTATGGTCTTGACGATTGTATGACGACATATCTAAGAGAAATAAGACCAAAAATATTGCTCAGTTTATCGCCTACTTATTCTGCCAATTTCCCCATACATCTTCTTGCTTTTTTGTTTTTGGTTTACGCGACGCAGGCTTAAGCGATGTGGCTGTTTTACTTTTTTGTACGTAATCCAAGTTTGACGCTGGCAAATCTTTCAATGGCGTAAAATCGTCTATGCGTCTGCGCTCAATGATTTGATACTGTAAACGCTCGATGGCACATAAGCGTTTAAAATCATCACGGGAAACTAAAGACACCGCCTCACCGCTGGCACCTGCTCGACCGGTTCTACCAATACGGTGAATATAATCATCGGCATCATCTGGCAGATCATAGTTAACTACACGGTCCAGGTCATCTATGTCGATACCACGAGCGGCAATACCAGTGGCCACTAAAAATGACACATCGCCGGCTTTAAAATCTGCCATTATCTTTGTCCGCACGGGCTGGCTTCTACCGCTATGAATGGACTCAGCTTTTATGCCGCGTTTTTCCAGTTGACTAACCAATTTAGCGGCACCGTGCTTGGTGCGAATAAAAACCAACGCCTGCGTCCATTGCTGCTGTTGTATCAAATGACTCAGCAGGGCTGACTTCATATCTTTATCGACGCTAACTAACCACTGAGCAATCTGGGGTGTGGATTCTTTATCGGCAAGTATGGATATTTCAAGCGGGTTATTGATAGCGGTTTTGGCCAGCAAGCGTATTTCTTTCGATAGCGTGGCGGAAAATAATAAATTTTGTCTTACTGCTGGTAGCTGATCAATAATCTTATTGATATCACCAATAAAGCCCATATCGAGCATACGATCGGCTTCATCCAATACCAAGACTTCAAGCTCATCAAAATGCAGCGCCCGTTGATGAGCCATATCTAACAGTCTACCTGGAGTGGCAACCAAGATATCAATACCTGCTATCAATTGTTCCTTTTGCGGCTGTGTATCAACGCCACCTACCATCGTCATTGACTGTAGGTTTAAGTGCTTACCATAGTGCGCAATATTACTGCCAACCTGCATCGCCAACTCGCGGGTGGGTACCAGTATCAAGGCGCGTAAACGCTTTGCTCGACGTTTGCGCTCATCTTTGAGCGACTCTAATATCGGCAATACAAAGCTTGCTGTTTTACCGGTACCCGTTTGTGCGCTAGCAAGAATATCTCGGCCTGCCAACACCGCAGGAATTGCCTGCTGCTGAATAGCCGTAGGGGCTTGGTAACCGCGCTCGCTTAACGCTTTTACGATAGGATCACTGAGGCCGAGCTGGGAAAATGTCATGGCTATCTCATACTGAAGAGCGGTTGGGCTTGTTGGGTGCGCGAAGAGCAATATAACACGAGACAGAGATGACAAGACTGCTCTAGTGGTTAAATTTTCGATACTATCCCTCCGGTTAGCACTATCAAAGTCTCTGTCGAAGTCAATATAGATCAAGACACGCGACTGAATGCTCGATCAGATAGATTATGAAACTACCACTACATTTGAATAAGCTTTCATTTATAATCCAAGTAATGCTTGGCCACTATTAACAGCGCCTAGAAGATGAGTCGTACCGGCTCCAATACGCCCTCAGCAACCATGCAGTTTTTGTCAACGTTGAACGTAAATTTAATGCTCGGTTTTATTCGTTAATATAACGATGACTTGAAATATACAATTGGACTCACTTCATGCATAAAATACTCTTAGCGCTGCTGCCATTTATTGTTCAAACAGCCGCGGCCAATAGCATCGACCAATGTTTATTATCAACCCTTAAGTCGGCCAGCGCAGAAACCACCATCGCTGAAATACGTTCTCTCTGCGCAAAACCGCAACTGCAAACAGAGTCTATTAGCAGTAGCCAACCTCTAGCCGCTACGCAAGAGCCCGTAAGAGCTAGCATCACAACGCGCACAAAAAGCGAAGATGCTAATGAAAAAAACCCATTCTCACTGACGGCCTATCGACCAAATTATATATTGATGGCGTCTTATAACGATAAAATTAATGAAGAAGCCTTCACCAATATTTTCCCCGATGCCAATATGGACCATACCGAGGCAAAGTTTCAAATTAGCTTTAAAGCCAGAATGGCAAAAGGCGTATTAGGGGGCGAATTATGGGGCGCTTTTACTCAACAATCTTGGTGGCAGCTTTTCAACTCGGATGAGTCTGCACCTTTCCGTGAGACCAACTATGAACCTGAAATTTATCTGCGCTGGGTGACAAACTATGAAATTTTAGGCTTTACTAATCGCACTCTACAATTTGGCTTTAATCATGAATCTAATGGCCGCGGCACATTACTGTCCAGAAGCTGGAACCGTTTGATGGCGGGTGCCACCTTTGAAAGAGGTAACTTAGCTATTAATAGCCATGCTTGGTATCGTATTCCTGAAGAGGAGGAAGATGATGACAACCCCAATATCAATGAATATATGGGTTATGGCGACCTTCAATTACTTTATAAATGGGATCAACAAAATATCGGATTAACTCTGCTCAATAATCTGCGCAGCGATAATAAAGG
>JBNMPS010000151.1:0-6354 GCA_051277005.1 Pseudohongiellaceae bacterium | reverse complement strand
TGGCCTTAAGTTGCCATGCACGATGCCTTTGCGATGGATAAACGCAAGCGCATCACAAAGCTGTTGAGCCAATAATAGCCAATGCGCTAAAGGGAATGCCTGAGTCAATCTATCTTCCAGGCTGCCGCCACTGACATATTCAACAACAGTAATAAAGACCCGCTTGTTTTTTGCAGTACCGTAAATAGCAGTTACATTAGGGTGCTCAACACCGGTTAAGCGTGAACTAATGCTGTAAGCATCACCTTCATAAGCCAACTTTTGCTTTTTAACCACAAGAAAACGTTTACGCTTTGGGTCGCTCACGAGATAAGTCGCGCCGTAATCATTCTCTTTTAATACATCAAGAAGCTTGTAGCCTGCGGAGATAGAGTCTGCGTGTTGCTCATCACCCCATTGCTCACTTTCTAGGTGTTTACCCTGAAGAATGAGTAATAAATTTTGGCTAATCTCATCAGCAGATTTGGGCCGAAATGCGGGTTCTCTACTAAGGCAGTTATCAATGACTGTCGCCAACTGTTTAGGCACATTTAAAGCTGCCGGCACACTACCGGGCTGGGCTCCATAAAACAGCTCATGCATCAACACACCGAGTGAGTATAAATCACTCTGCGCTGTTACCACACCACCATTGGCCTGCTCTGGAGCCATATAAGCAGGCGTACCCATAATGATTGGGTCCTCAGCTTGCTGCGCAAAGTAGCCAGCAATGCCGAAATCCACGACGCGAACATGGCCCTCATAATCAACGAGGATATTGGCAGGTTTGATATCCCTATGGACCACGCCATTTTTATGAGCATATGATAAGGCCTTACAAATCTGAATGACGATATCAAGCTTTCGGGTAAGGGCTACATCCGCGCGCGCAAGTACTGAGCTCAAATTAACACTCTTAACATACTGCATAACAAAATAAGGTAGGCCCGACTCACTTTGGCCCTGGTCAATGACCTGAATGATGTTGGGGTGACTAATACTGGCAACTAACAGTGATTCTTGTTGAAATTGGGCCTGCACTTGTGGGTCGTCAATCAAGGCTGCATCTAAAACCTTGATAGCCACAGGGCGATGAAGCGATAGTTGCTCACCTAAATAGACGGTTGCCATGCCCCCTTTACCCAGGGGTTGTTTAATATCGTATCCGGCTAACTGCATAGATTTATAATTATAATAGCGAGTTCAATAAGTTAAGGCTAAAATGGGTAGCAGTAAGCGTAGTATAGACGCAGTTAACTATAATGCTGGCAGTTTTTTAATTAAACTCGACTGCAGCCATTACATAAAGATAATCAAATATCATGATCAATAATGAACAATGGCGATTAGTCGCCAATGGCGATTGGCTAAAAGGGCAAATGTTTCCTTTAAAGCAACATACTGTCTTAGGCCGTGACTCAGAATGCGATATCACGATACCTGGCAAACACTTATCTAGACGCCATGCTGAAATTGCAATCAGCGGCAATAAACTACTGGTGAAAGACTTAGGCTCATCTAACGGTACCTTTGTAAACGGCAAAAAAGTTTCCGAGGCAGAATTAATCCCCGGTGATCAAATTCAGTTTGATGTTTTAACGTTTACCATTGAAGGCCCACAAGAGATAGATGATCTCAACGCAACTCGAATTCGAACAGCCATAAAAGCCAAACCAAAGCCGCAGCCTCTGGCAGTAGAAATACCCGCCGACAAAAAACAATGGAAGACCAAACCAACCTCACCAGGGAATAGATTAGAAAACGATCACTACAGCCGCAAACATAAAATTAAGAAATTTGTATTAACAATGATCAGTATAAGTATTATTGCAATTGTACTGGCTGGCTTAGGGTTTTTGTTTGCTCAGCTGTGAGTAGCGCTGCTTGGTACGGGAGTTTTTTAAACTAAAAAACACCACGGCCATCATAGCGGCAAAGTTATCCCCCGGCGCTGCATGGTATTAGCATCGAACTGCCGTTTTTAGGACAACACATCATAGGCCACGCTAAAATTTAAACACGGGGTAGTTTCGCTAAACCTAGAGATGTAGATTGGCAAGGCAAAATTAATTAGCATACAGTTGTTTTTTAACCTTCTGGAGGGGTTTCTGTTAGATTTTTCTCACTTTGAATTTGAATTTGAATTTGAATTTGAATTTGAATTTGAATTTGAATTTTCATAGCTTACAGCTATTCTAATTCACGTTAGCCGCCTATTCAGGAATTTGGGACATATATTTTAATAGCCAAATAAGGAACTCGCATCTTATCTAGTAACTTAAGTCCTAAGCAATTTGAGAGGCAGTACGCTTTTCAAAAAAAAGATTGGGTGTTACGGAGGCTCAGGCCCCACACTTAATTAAGCTAAACCAATAAACATCGATTACACCAAATAGGATGCAATGATGTACAAAACCCCGTTTATGGCGCTATTCATTGGTTCAGTACTTAGCCAGACAGCCCTAGCAATAGACTTGAATGTCTATGGTGTTGGACATGTTTCAATGGATAGTATTGATGATGATCAAGATTCGACCATCTACTTAGCGAGTAATTCGTCTCGTCTGGGCGTCAAAGGGCAGCACCAGCTTGACGACGACTTAATCGTTATTTTCCAATATGAAAGTGGTGTCGACTTAACCGGCCAAGGTGAAAACGATGGCAATGGCGGTGCTGACTCCAGAGGTGAACTCTTTACCAAAACCCGGCCAAGTTTCGTGGGTTTAAGTGGCCGATTTGGCAAGGTTTTAATTGGCCACATGCCCGCCTTAGACCAATGGGCCAACGACTACAATCTATTTGCAGATCAAGTGGGTGATTTGGGTAACTTATGGGAAGGCTCAGGCGTTCCTGGCCGAATAGATGACACCATTCATTACGCCACACCGAATATCAATGGCTTTAATGCTGCTATCACTTATATGCCAGAAGAAGGTGTGAATGAATCTGACAGCTTGATTTTTAAAGCTGATTACGCCAACCCCAGATTAAAAACGGGTTTAGCCTATGCCAGTATTGGCCAAGGGGCAAGTACGGATGAGCATACCGCCGTCGCAATAACGGTGGGTTATTATTTTGACCATTTTAGTGTGGGTGGAGGCTACCAAACTGAATCTGATGTTGCTGGTATTACGGGCCGTGATCGCGACAGTTTCACTCTCGGCGGCAGTATTAAACTTAGCGATAAAACCACGTTCAAAGTGCAATATGCGATGACTGATGGAAACGGCGTTGACAGTGATGCCAAGCTATTTGCCATAGGGCTCGATTATGCGCTGTATGAAAACACCCTTATTTACGCTGCTTACTCACAAGTCAGCAATGATGACAATGTTAATTTTAGCGTCAACGGCAAAGGCCATGGTGATAAGGTTGTGCCATTATTAGGTGGCGATCCATCAGCACTTTCTTTAGGCATTGTTTTTAAATTCGATGTTAATGTAACAAAGTGATTACTTATTTATATAACTTTGCGAGCACACTAAATCTTGGTATAAATTAAACATCAGTCTAGATGTTAATCTTAGCAGTCAGAAACTTAATATAGGTTAATTCATGAAGCTATCTAACATGTTAATTCGGAACAAGTTATTACTCGCCAATGGCTCTTCGATTGCCATTATGGTTGTAATATTTGTCGTGATTTGGAACTCCATCAACACCTTAAACGATACCGCCCACATGGTGGAACACACCTACAAAGTTATTGACAGCTCAGAGAAGCTTGTCAGCGCTATGGTGGATCAGGAAACCGGCTTACGTGGTTTTGCTGTGGGCGGCCAAGACGAATATCTGGAGCCCTATATATCCGGTAAATCCAATTTTCAAAAGGCGCTTAAAACAGCCACGCAATTAACCAGCGACAATCCTGTACAGCAAAAACGCTTTGACGCCGTGGCGAGTGAAGCGGTCAGTTGGCAAAAATATGCCGATAAAATTATCGCACTACGTAAAAGTATCCAACAGGGAGAAGGCACTAACCAGACACTCTTTGCTTTGATTAATTCAGGCATTGGCAAACAGCAAATGGATGGCTTACGGGCAGAAATAGCCAAGGGCAAGTTTGGTTCTGCCGGGCAAAAAATTATTTCTGCCATGGTTAATATGGAAACAGGTTTACGTGGTTTTATGCTCACTCGAGAGGAGGTTTATCTGGAACCTTATATTTCGGGTAAAAATAACTTGCTGCGAATATTACCAACTATAAAAGGCACCCAACTTGAAAAAAACGGCCGTAGCTGGGTAGACAATTATGCCGAGAAAGCGATTACTCTAGTCCGCGAGGCTCAGCAATTTGAAACGATGGACACACTCTATACTCAGTTTGCCAAAAAAGAAGGCAAAACTTTTATGGATAGTTTACGTGAAAAAATCACCATCATTGTCGACGTTGAACAAAAGCTGATGGCAGATCGCAACACCGCAGCGGCCAGTGCCTCTTCTGAGGTACATTCGATAATTATTTTCGGTGGTTTATTGGCTGTAGGGGTCTCATTCGGGGTTGGAATGCTGATATCCAATAGCATTACCACTCCATTAGCACGTGCAGTGCGAACCGCCAAAGCGCTTTCTGATGGCGACCTTAATGTTCAGGTCGATATGCACAATATTGGTAAAGATGAGGTCGGTGTACTATTAACCGCCATGGATGCCACCACGACTAATTTTCGTAATATTATTAGCAACATATCGACATCCAGCTCTCGTCTTGGTAGTGCTTCCAGTAATCTGAGCATAGTAACTTCCGAAACCAGAGACGGAGCAGACCAACAATTGCAAATGACAGAGCAGGTTGCCACCGCGATGCACGAAATGACCGCAACGGTGCAAGAGGTAGCCCAGAGCGCCAGTGCTGCCGCCATGGCTGCCAATGAAGCAAGCAGCGAAACAAAGACCGGCATCGAGGTTATTCAAAAGACTATTCAAAATATTTATAACCTCGAAGGTGAAATTTCTCTTACCTCAAAAAAATTAACAGACCTCTCCAAGGAAGCCGATAATATCGGCGGTATTTTGGATGTTATTCGCGGTATTGCTGATCAAACCAACTTACTGGCTTTAAACGCGGCTATAGAAGCTGCTCGCGCTGGAGAACAAGGCCGAGGTTTTGCCGTTGTTGCCGATGAAGTTCGTGGCTTAGCGCAACGCACCCAGACATCTACCGAAGAGATTCAGCAACTGATTGAACGATTTCAGCAGGGCACAAACCAGGCGGTAAGCACCATGGAAAAAAGTCGTACCTATGTAGAATCCACAGTGTCAGAAGCAAGCCGATCAGGGGATGTACTTAACAGCATTGCACTATTAATCAATAAAATTAATGACATGAATATACAAATTGCTAGTGCTTCGGAGCAACAAAGTGCCACCGCAGAGGAAATCAATCAAAACGTTATAGTTGTTAAAAACATATCAGAAAAAAGCGCTACCAATGCTGAGGCAACGGTAGAATCTAGCGAAGAGCTTGCCTCGTTGGCTCATAGCCTTGACGGTATTGTTACCCAATTTAAAATATAGCGATACCCTCCCGGCTTTAGTCATGACTTGGCTATATTCGCGTCATTAGTCCCTAAAGCCGGGACTTCAATTTGGATAAATATTTTAACGCCACTTCCCCAAACACAGTATTTTTAATTTATTTCAGTAAAAACTATTTCCGCAAGTGGTTTTCTAAATAGTCCTAAACCTAAGCTAGCCGTAACAGCCGTTCAGGCATAGGTGATATTCTCAACGATACATAGGCAAACTCTTTACCATTATCAAACGTAATCGTATGAAGATGCGCCTTCTCGGACTTCAGTAATGTAATGATGGCGTCTTTAACAACCTCCGCATGCCTGGAAGAGACATTGGCAATCAGTGTCTTTTTACTGACGAGATCGGCCAGCGTCACTAAAACCCCTTTATGGCCTTTGCCAATGACAGTGTCAGCCTCCCAGTCACCTATACGTACTTTTTCATCAACAATCACTGGCCTCTCATCTATTGATATACGCCCGATAATTTGGCCTCTAGCCTCAGGTGAACCGGTACGCCTTTTGTAGGGTTTTCGATGACGGAGGTGTTTGTGCAGATCGCTACCTGACGCTTTATCTTGCTGGATAAAGCCGTAGATTGTCGTCGCACAGACCATAGAAAGCCCTTCGCTTCTGAGCCGACCCTTTATCTGATCGGGACTCCATTCGTGCTTAATATTTTCAGTAATCAATAATTGAACAGCCGCTGTTAGTTTTCTGTATTGGGGCTTATTCTGCTCTCGCTTCTGCGCTTTCTCTTACGCTTTTTTGGGTCTATAGCCATGTAGGCCGTTGTTACGCTTAACTTCATTGGAAACGGTGCTATGATATTTATTGATCAGGATGGCGATTTCACGAT
>JBNMPS010000150.1:0-6361 GCA_051277005.1 Pseudohongiellaceae bacterium | reverse complement strand
CGCTAGCGACGATGAATTATTTGATGATGGGAATTCACCTGTCAGGCGCCAAAGTAGCACAGCAGGGAGAATGGAAATGAAATCAGGTAAAACGATCATAGCCGTAGCATTAATTGCCCTGTTAATCGGTGCTGGCATTGGCATGCTCTTGTCTGGTGGTGAGGCCACTAATGTTTCGGCAGAGAAGCAGCCGCTTTACTGGGTGGCACCAATGGATTCAAAGTTCCGTCGTAATGAACCGGGTAAGTCACCGATGGGTATGGACTTAATCGCGGTGTATGAGCCATCGGTAAGTGACGACCATGGCCCTGGCGTTGTAAGAATCTCGCCGGATGTTGTCAATAATCTTGGGGTTAGAGTTGCCAGGGTCCATAGGGATACCCTGCATACGGAAATTAATACCGTGGGTTACGTTAAGTATGATGAAGATCAGCTGAAACACATTCACCCTCGCGTAGAGGGTTGGGTTGATAAACTCTATGTTAAAGCAACAGGCGATCCCGTCGAGAAGGGCCAGCCATTATATGATTTGTATTCACCACAGCTGGTCAATGCGCAGGAAGAGTATTTGTTGGCCCTGGCTCGCAACAACCAAAGTTTAATGTTGGCCTCGGAGAATCGTCTTAAGTCATTACAGTTATCCGATCGTTTTATTGAAACCCTTAAGACTAAGCGCAAAGTATTCCAGGCCATTACGTTTAATGTGCCGCAATCGGGGGTTGTCGATAATTTAAATATTAGGGAAGGTTTTTTTGTAAAACCGGGTACCACCATGATGTCGATAGGCAAGCTAGACCAGGTCTGGGTTGAGGCCGAAGTGTTTGCGCGCCAAGCGGCATTAGTCAAAGCAGGCACCCCTGTTACCATGCGATTGGAGTATCTACAGGGGCAAGTCTGGGAAGGGCAAATCGATTATGTCTATCCCTCGTTAAACCCTATTACACGAACGCTTAGGGTGAGGTTGCGTTTTGATAATACCAATAAAATACTCAAGCCAAATATGTTTGCCGAGGTCACTATACACGTCGATAGCCCAGAGACTTTTTTGCTTGTTCCTAGAACGGCTGTCATTCGAACCGGTGATAAAAATGTTGTCGTTGTGGCATTAGGTGAGGGCCAATATAAGTCGGTAGCCGTAGAGATTGCAGGCTCTGATAATCAGTTTATCTCCGTCACTAAGGGTTTAAAGCTCGGTGATGAGGTGGTGGTGTCGGCGCAGTTTTTACTTGATTCAGAGTCCAGTAAACACTCTGATTTTAAACGTATGCATCATCAATTGGAGCAAGCAGAAACCATGCCTTCGATAGTTCCGGATTCGACCGCTCCGGCTTCGATAGCTCCGAGTAAGCTTCCCGCTACAACACACACTCAAAAGCAATAGGAGCGACCATGATTGAAACCATAATTCGCTGGTCGATTGTTAATCGATTTTTTGTGTTGATAGCCGCTGCCATGTTGGTTGCTGTCGGTTTGTATTCGGTTAAAAATACCCCGATTGATGCTATCCCCGATCTTTCTGATGTGCAGGTGATTATAAAAACCAGCTATCCCGGTCAAACCCCTCAAGTCGTGGAAGATCAGGTAACGTATCCATTAACAACCGCCATGTTATCGGTTCCCGGAGCAGTGACGGTTAGGGGGTACTCTTTTTTTGGTGATTCATATGTCTACGTTATTTTTGATGAAGATACCGATCTTTATTGGGCGCGAAGTCGAGTGCTGGAATATTTGAGCCAGGTGGCACCTTCATTACCTAACAATGCGCGCCCGCAACTAGGGCCTGATGCAACAGGGGTGGGTTGGGTTTATCTATATGCTTTGGTGGATAAAACAGGCCAACATGATATTAGTCAGTTACGTTCGATACAAGATTGGTTTTTAAAATATGAATTGCAAACCGTGCACGGTGTTTCAGAAGTGGCTGCTGTGGGTGGTATGGTCAAACAGTATCAGGTGAATGTTAATCCTGACAAACTGCGCGCGTTTAATATTCCGTTAGCGCATATCCAAACGGCCATAAAACGTGCCAACCAAGAGGTGGGAGCTTCTGTGGTTGAGATGGCCGAGGCTGAATACATGGTGAGCGCCTCAGGCTATATCAAAAACGAAAAGGACCTCGGCAATATTCCGTTGGGTGTCAATAAAAATGGCACCCCGTTGTTATTAAAAGATATAGCCGATATTGGCGTTGGCCCACAAATGCGTCGAGGTATTGCGGAATTAAACGGCGAAGGTGAAACGGTTGGCGGCATTATCGTCATGCGGTTTGGTGAAAACGCGCAAAAAACCATTGAGTCTGTTAAAGCTAAGCTAGCGTCACTCCAAAAAAGCCTGCCAGAGGGCGTTGAAGTGATTACCGTTTATGATCGCTCCGGCCTCATTGAGCGGGCAGTCAATAATCTTTGGCAAACATTATTGCTGGAATTTATTGTGGTGGCTCTGGTGTGTATGGTGTTTCTTATGCACGTTCGCTCATCCATGGTGGCTATCATTAGTTTGCCAATTGGCATACTTGTCGCGTTTATTATCATGAGGTTGCAAGGCATTAATGCCAATATTATGTCATTAGGTGGTATTGCGGTTGCGATTGGTACGATGATTGATGGCGCCATAGTGATGATAGAAAACATGCATCGGCATATGGAAAAAACAGGCTTGAACGATAACAACCGTTGGCAGCTTGTCACTAACGCGGCGCTTGAGGTAGGCCCAGCCCTGTTTTTTAGTTTGATGATCATTACGGTAAGTTTTCTGCCTGTTTTTACGCTGGAAGCTCAGGAGGGCCGTATGTTCTCGCCATTGGCTTATACCAAATCCTATGCTATGGCCGCCGCCGCTATTCTCGCGATCACACTGGTTCCCGTTTTAATGGGTTATTTTGTCCGTGGCAAAATAAAAAAAGAAAGCGAAAATCCGGCTAACCGCTTGTTGATAAATTTTTACACGCCGTTGCTACGCGCGGTATTGAGTCATCCTAAAAGAACGCTCGCTATTGCGGTATTAGTTTTGCTGAGTAGCTTGTGGCCAATGAGTAAAATAGGCAGTGAATTCATCCCCGCCTTGGATGAAGGTGATTTAATGTATATGCCAACCACTTACCCCGGCATTTCTATTGGCAAGGCTCGCGAGTTGTTACAGCAAACGGATAAGCTAATAGCCACTGTGCCTGAAGTGAAAACAGTATTTGGTAAAATTGGCCGAGCAGAAACGGCAACAGATCCCGCGCCATTAACGATGATTGAAACCTTTATTCAATTAAAACCACCGAGTGAGTGGCGTGACGGGGTAACAAAAAAATCACTGAGAGCAGAACTAGATGCATTGGTAAAATTACCGGGTATCACTAATGCATGGGTTATGCCCATTAAAACGCGTATTGATATGTTAGCGACAGGGATTAAAACCCCTGTGGGTATAAAAGTGTCAGGGCCTGATTTAAAAACGATCCAAAAAATAGGCCAGCAACTGGAAGATATTGTTGAGGCAATACCCGGCACCGCATCGGTTTATTCTGAGCGAGTTGCCGGTGGCCGGTATATTAAGGTTGATATTGATCGTGAAAAAGCAGCTCGTTTTAATCTCAATATCGCGGATGTTCAGCAAGTCATTGCTACCGCGATTGGCGGTATGAATGTTACCCAAACGGTGGAAGGTTTGGAGCGTTACCCGGTCAACATTCGTTATCCGCAATCTTATCGTGATTCTCCAGAGCAGTTAGCGTTATTGCCTATTGTGACACCTGCGGGCCAGCGTATAGCGCTTGCGGATGTTGCAACTATTTATATTGAAGATGGGCCGCCGGGTATTAAAAGCGAAAACGCTCGTATTAATGGTTGGACCTTTATTGATATCGACAATGTTGATGTGGGTACTTATGTGGAGCGTGCGCAGGCTATTGTTGAAGATCAATTGCAGTTGCCTCCGGGTTATTCAATTAATTGGTCGGGGCAATATGAATATATGCAGCGAGCCAAGGAGAAACTCACATACGTGGTTCCGTTGACGCTGACCATTATTACTATTTTGTTATTCATGACTTTTCGTGCTGTTGCTGAGCCTGTCATTATTATTGCTACATTCCCACTAGGGCTGGTAGGTGGTATTTGGTTACTGTATTTTTATGACTTCAATTTTTCTATCGCCGTGGGTGTGGGTTTTATTGCGCTAGCGGGTATTGCGGTTGAAACGGCTGTGATAATGCTGGTTTACCTGAACCAGTCTTGGGCAGATTTGCAAGAACGGGTGGATAAAAATGAGGCTTCTTTTAGTAAAGAATCAATTACTCAGGCAGTATTGAATGGTGCAACATTACGAGTTAGGCCGGTATTGATGACGGCGGGCGCAGATATCGTAGGTTTATTACCTATCCTTTATAGTACCGGTACTGGCTCAGAAGTTATGAGCCGTTTAGCGGCACCCATGGTAGGGGGTATGGTCACCGCTATAGCGCTGACCCTGGTGATTGTGCCCACGGTTTATATGCTATGGAAAATATCTCTCACTAAGTGAACGGTGAACAGGAAATAGTAAGTAGTGAGCAATTAAAGGAAAAATATCATGTCTGAACCTTCATGCCATAAAAAACAAGTTGCGCATCATCAAACATCGCCAACAACACCGCTTGGGGGCTGCCATAGTGAAAGTGGTCGACCTGATTTTTTACTATGGGGGTCGATGCTTACGGTCGTTATCTTATATATTCACCACGGATGGTTTGTTGAGTCGGCCAGTTTTGCCACTTGGTATCAAACGCTTTCATTGTCAGTTTATGAATTGATGAACACCATCTGGTGGGGGATTGTTATAGGTATATTGATGGTGGCCACGCTGTCTAAAATCCCACGCGAGTTCGTGATGTCAATTTTAGGGACAAATAGCGGTTTAAATGGCATCTTGCGAGCAACAGCGGCTGGCGTGTTACTGGATTTATGTAGTCATGGTATTTTGATGGTTGGCGCAAAGCTTTATGACCGTGGTGCAAGTATTGGGCAAGTGATGGCTTTTCTTATCGCCAGCCCATGGAATTCATTTTCACTAACAATCATTTTGTTCACGCTTATTGGGCTTTCGTGGACACTGGCATTTATTGTTTTATCCATGTTGATCGCGGTGGTAGCGGGTTTAGCGTTTGATTATTTCGTTAAACGAGGCACGCTGCCAAGCAACCCTCAAAAGATCGATTTACCGAAAGGCTTTCGTTTTTGGCCAGAAGCCAAGAGGGGTTTGGCAAGTGTGCAGTACACGCCACAATTTTTTACGGGGATGATTGTTGACGGTATTAAAGACTCGCGGATGGTGCTGCGTTGGATTTTGCTGGGTGTGGTGTTGGCTGGTTTGGTTAGAGCCTTTGTTTCCCCTGAACAATTTGGGACTTATTTTGGGCCAACGTTGGCGGGCTTAGGTTTAACCGTGTTAGTGGCTACGATTTTAGAAGTATGCTCTGAAGGATCAACCCCAATAGCCGCTGACTTGCTAACCCGAGCTAATGCGCCGGGTAATAGCTTTGCCTTTTTAATGACGGGCGTCGCTACCGACTACACCGAGATTATGGTGCTCAAAGAAACAACCCGCTCTTGGAAAATTGCTTTATTTTTGCCATTACTGACCGTACCACAAGTGATTACAATCGCCTGGTTAATGAATAGTGTTAGCTAGTGGTCTATGAGACTAATCAACCGATTATGCTCTTCAAATAGATAGTCGGGTGTTTGGGTAGGGAGGCCTGCGACTTAGCTCATATTATTATTGGCGCTGAGTTGTTACTATGACCAGTTTTTTTGACGTGTTTTCTCGTGCGGCTTACATCGCATCTTCTATCGTGGTGATGGGTTTCGTGTCAGTTAATTCAGTTGGTTTGGTGATTGATGGTTGTTATAAAGTGTTTTTTTGTCTTTTTTATCTTGTGTGATCTTGTTTTGGCTGGTCAGTATGATGATGAAATACGTCTTCGCGTATTGATGCTAGAAAAACAGTGCGTTTCTATAAGTAGTGAATTGTCATTGTTGCATAAGGATATACCTGTTCGGTGTCGAGAGCAGTCGCCTATAAAGTCAATAGCGGGCGATAGTCGCGTTGATAGAGAGCGGTACCTCAAGGCAATAGCCGCAATGAATAATGGGCAGCTTGGTGTATCTAGGTCTATGGCTGGCCGTATATCATCAGGGTCAATATATAACTATTATTTTAGTTACAACTTGGCAAGTTACTATGCGAGAAGAAAAGAGTGGAGTGAGGCAATAAAGTTTTATAGTGCTCTTGAAGCGTTAGATGAGAGTACTGCAGAGAATAGGGCCTTAAAATCTAGAGCTTCAACAGCAAAAGCTTATGCGCAGTCAAGTGATGGGGCCGCATTGCAGGCGAT
>JBNMPS010000149.1:0-6404 GCA_051277005.1 Pseudohongiellaceae bacterium | reverse complement strand
GGAATGTGAAAATATTGCAGTAATGCTTGTAAAAAGGCGCCAAAACCAAGGGCGTATAATGCGGCGGCAACCGCATTGGCATATAGACTAACCCAGCCAACCGTAAAACCTGCTTTATCACCGAGAGCAGTTTTAATCCAAAAATAAGAGCCACCAGCCCTAGGCATGGCACTGGCTAGTTCTGCATAACAGCCGCCGATGGCAGCGGCAATAAAACCGTTAAGAACAAAGGCTAGTATGATCGCTGGGCCTGCATGACCGGTTGCTATGCCCGAGAGTAAAAATACACCCGCACCAATCATGGCACCCAGTCCCAGCATAGTTGCGCTGAAAACGCTTAGTGATCGGGGTAGGGTGTTGGTATTTCTTACTGTTTTTGTCATTATTGATAGCTTATTTTTTATTTTGTTATTGACGGAGGATTAAAGGTTAAGTCTATCTCACAATAGATGGCGCAATGATCAGAGAGGTCATGACTGCGGCCTGATAATAATTTTTGGGTCTTCGATACGGTAAAGCCCCGGGTATAGATTCTATCCATTGAAAATAGCGGTAGCTTTGCAGGAAAGGTGCGAGCCAGTTTTCCATCCAATTGTTTGAATACATCGGTAATGCCTAGTTCTTGTTGTATTTTCTTATCCAGTGAGCCTCGCCAATCATTAAAATCACCAGCGATAATAAGTGGGGCGCCAGGTGGTGCGGTGTTGGATATAACATTTAATAACTGCTTAAATTGAAAGTTTTTTTCTATTGCCAATAAACCAAAGTGGATGCAGTACACATAGATTCCTTGATTGATAACACCGTGTAATATTCCGCGCTGAGAAAAGTTCCAGCGGGATATGTCAAAGTTTTTCCAGTGATTAAAAGGATGGCTGCTCAATATAGCATTGCCATGATGGCCGTGTTGATAAATGGCATTTTTACCGTAGGCGAAATGTGGCCAGACTTGATCGGCTAAAAATTCAAACTGTGATTCATTGGGCCAGTTTTTGTAAGCGCGCTGATGTTTGATGTTTTTACCAATAACTTCCTGTAAAAAAACTAAATCAGCGTCCGTTTGACGAATGGCATAACGTATATCGTCTAAAAGGTAGCGGGCGTTAGTTTGGCTAAAACCTTTATGAATATTGTAAGAGAGACATTTCAGCATGTGCGGTTACATCCAATAGCGGATTGCTCTGGTTAAATAGCCAAGAATTTTATGTTTAAGGGTGTAGGGTATTTGGGTATGTGTTATTTCTTGAGAGTTATCAATGTCTTGATGCATAAAGTACTCAAGTTGTTTTTTACACTCTGGGTGGGTTAATGCAATATCTAATTCCAAATCATGTAAAGAACTTCTATGATTGAAATTAGAGTTTCCCACTAAATAGAGGTCGTCAATAATGACCGATTTTGCATGTAAAAATGAGGGTAGATATTCAAAAATACGTATGCCTGTGTGAACTAAACCGTGATAATAACTTGACGTTAGGTAGGGGAACAATGCAACGTCTGAGCATCTCGGTGCGATGATAATTACATCAACTCCGCGTTGTGAGGCCGCTTTTAAAGCACGAATTATTTTTGACGAAGGAGCAAAGTAGGCGCTGGTTACCCAGATTCTATATTGGGATTGATCAATAGTATCTATGAGTAAATAGTATTTTTGTTTTCTTACCGTAGAATTAAAACTATTCCAGTATTGCCTGAACTGGCCGCGCCACCGTCGACTCTGAGTTTTTAGCTCAGCCTTATTCCATTGCTCATTAAAACTATTTTCAAGTGATTTTATATTTTCACCGGTAACAGTGATGCCATAGTCGCGCCAGTTTTCACCGCCTTTTGACAGAGGCAAATGCTGAGATGATATATTTAAACTTCCGGTCCATAGGCTTACCCCATCAATGATGCAGGATTTTTTATGATCTCTGTGATTGATTTTACGGATAAACGTTAGTGCTTTATAAATGACATTACCGGTAATAATGGATCGAGAGTAGTGGGATATATTCCAGGGGAGTGGGTGAAATATTTTCACATCGGCGCCAATAAGTTCCAGTTGTTCGGCGGCTTCGCCGCCTGATTCGGAGGAGCCTATGCCATCGATTAAAACTTTTACTTCAACGCCCGATTTTATGGCCTGTGCTAATGCGTAGATTACGCGTTTTCCAACATTGTCATAGTTAAAAATATAGAACTCTAAACAGATACGCTGCTTGGCTCGCAGTATGGCTGCTATCAAAGCCTCAAAATATAACTCGGCATCATCAAAGAGTTGCTCTTTTTGCCAAGGTAATACTGAGGGTTTCGGTGAGAGCATGGCGATTATTTGATATGGCTATCGTCCACAATTAAAATTATTTTACCAATGTTCTGGTTGCTTTCCATACGTTGATGAGCTTGTTGTACTTTGTGTAAATCATAGGTTGAATCTATCAGTGGCCTCATCTCACCTCGTTCTAGAATAGGCCAAATTTGTTTTTTAAGTTGCTCTGCAATATGGGATTTTGTTTGAGTGGGTTGTGATCTGAGGGTTGACCCGCTTAACTGAAGGCGCTTTAACATGACCGGCATAAAATCAACTTCAGTTTTACTACCTTGTAAATAAGCAATATTAATAATGCGTGCATCGAGTGCAGCAGCCTTGATGTTACGCTGTATGTAGTCACCGCCAACGATATCTAAAATAATATCAGCGCCTTTACCGTCGGTGGCTTCTTTAACAGCCGTGACGAAATCTTCCTCCTGGTAGTTAATGGCTTTGTCAGCACCGAGTATTTCACAGGCTTTACATTTTTCATCACTGCTAACCGTTGTGAATACCGTCGCGCCAAAACATTTAGCCATTTGAATCGCGGTGGTACCTATGCCGCTAGCGCCACCATGGATTAATACATTGTCTCCACTTTTGAGCTGGCCACGATCAAATAGATTACTCCACACGGTGAAAAAGGTTTCTGGTAATGCTGCCGCTTGTATGAAGTCTAAACCTTCAGGGATGGGCAGGCATTGGCCTTCGGGCACAGTAACAAATTCAGCATAGCCCCCGCCATTGGTTAAGGCGCAGACTCTGTTACCAACTTGCCACAGCTTGCTATCAACGTCTTTCCCTAAAGCTTCTACAAAGCCTGCAACCTCTAAGCCCAGAACGGAGGATGCACCCTCTGGAGCTGGATAAAGGCCTTGACGTTGAAAAATGTCAGGGCGATTGATACCTGCGGCGATGACTCGAATTTTAATTTCAGTGTCTTGAGGCGACGGCGCAGAGGCTTCACCGACGATGAGGTTTTCTGGGCCGCCAAAATGGACTAAGTCAATAAAGCGCATACATCAATTCTCTTGTGTCGGGTGGAGGAAGTGTGACTTCCACCAACGAATCGTTAACGGTACTGAACAGTTAAGCATAAATGCGGTAAGCATGAGCGTGTAAAACGCCTCTAAAGACATAATATCATTTTGTACATGGGCGATATCCATCACTACAAAGGCTAATGCTGTCAATCCTACCTATATGGTATCGCCTTATTCGTATCCACTCCTACCTCGTTGGCTAAAGCCTAATAATATTACTGTAATAATCAGGTCATATAAAGTTCACATTTCTGTTCCCTAACTGAAATATTTCACTGCTTTAATAGCTGTTAATAATTATGCTAGCCGCAACCCATGATATTTATGCATAGGTCGCGATTAAAATTGCAGCTTTCAGAAGATGAAATAGGGGTGTTAATGAAACGGTCAATGTTAGGTTGTTTGTCCGCAGCAATAGTGGGGTTCAGCGCTTCACTGGTGAATGCAGCAGATGAATTAATTATTCAAGTTAATGATCAGCAGGGTGATTTATCGTCGATTACAGCCAAAGTGGATGGTGGTGAGGCAAAGCCAGTTAATCAAATTGGAGTTGCAAGTTTTGATCTGAATGGTGGGGCACATAGTGTGCAGCTTCTTCGCAATGGGGAAAAGGTTCATAGTTTTCGTTTCGACACAGCGAGTGGCCAATTAACCGATATTAATGCTGTTTTGCAAGGCGGCAAACCAAAAATTTCTGTCGAATCATACTTCAAAAATGAAACCGGTATTCAAAAGAAAAAAGCCGTAAAAGGCGCGCTATCTGGAGTTGTTAAATCGGCATCTATGCCTGTTGCTGGCGCCATTGTTGAGGCGATGGGTACAAATTACACTACCACGAGCGATGAAGACGGGGAATATCGTCTTGAATTGCCGCGCGGCATCTACAAGATAAACATTTCACACCCTGATTTTGGTAGCCGAAAAGTTAACAACTACCGAGTTATTTCTAATATGACAAAAGGGTCTAATTTTTCTATTAGTTCGCTTAGTGGTGGTCCGCGAACGATAGAAGAAGTTGTAGTTCTGGGGAAAATAAGTGCGTCTATGTTTGAGGATAACGAGCGTTATTCTTCCAACGTAGTCGATACCATAGGTGTTGAGCAGTTAGCACGGTTTGGTGACAGCGACGTAGCTGCTTCTGTGGTGCGTGTGCCAAGCGTAACGGTTCAAGATAATCAGTATGTATTTATTCGTGGCTTGGGAGGTCGTTATATTACAACTTCCTTGAATGGAGCGACGATGCCTAGTACTAATCCTAACAAGCGTACCGTACCTCTAGATTTATTCCCCAGCAATATTGTTGAGCAGTTATCAGTACGCAAAACTTTTGTGGCTTCAATGCCAGGTGAAAGCACAGGAGGTAACTTGGTTATCAATACCCGATCTTTATCAGAAGAGGGTGTTGGTAAATTATCGTTATCAATGGGCTTTGTCGATGGTTTAACCGGTGAGAGCGTTAATGTCGATCCGCATAATGGTGATTTTGATGCATTAGGTTGGGATGACGGTAGCCGTGATGTTCCCGGTGTAATAGCCGCTGTTGTTGATACTCTTGAGTATTCCGATTATCTAAGTACTGCAGTCGAACAAGAGTTAGGTCGTATTGCTGCTCTTGAACTGATTGATAATTGGGATCTTAAAACAGAAACGACTAATCCAGATATATCATTGGGAGTTAACTACGGTGATATTTTCTACATTGATTCCGCTGATGCTGAATTGAGTGTTTTTGGTGCAGCCAACTACAAAAATGAATGGAACAAACAAGATAATGGTGTCAGTAGAACCTATGGTGGCGAAAATGACGCTGAAGTAGAAGATGATTTTAAGTTCAAGAAAGTTTCAAATGATATTGATGTCAGTGGTTTATTATCACTAGGTCTAAATATTGGTGATGACACTTATCAGGCAAATACCATTGTTTCACGAGTCACTCAAGAAAGCGTAAGAACCATAGAAGGTTATGATGGTGATGCATCGGTTGATTCTATTCGCTGGAAGATACAGTGGGAAGAGCGTGAGTTTATATCACAACAATTACGTGGCCAGCACGTATTTGGTGATGATGAAGAGATCAGCGCAGACTGGCAATTCACACTAAGCCGTGCTACTCGGGATTCACCTGATCGTCGAGAAATCCGCTTTGATTTAAAAGGTACGGATGGTATTTATAATTTGCAAGTGCCTAATCTAACGCGTCGTTTTGATGAGTTAACGGATGACAATTTTGATTTTTCAAGTAATGTTGAATATTTAATTGTCAGTGATAGTGATGTCGAGTCTACTTTTTCGGCAGGTTTACAAGCAATTAAACGTGAAAGAGATTCTGACTCTAATACCTATGGGTTTAACGGTGGTTTAACGTCTGTAGATGACAACTCATCTAATTTATTGGTTAGCGATGTTATTACTACGGATAACATTACCGGTAATGCTAGTACTGGATTCACCTTCCAAGATAAAACACTTCCTAGCGATGGTTATGAAGCTGAAATGAATTTAAATGGCTTTTATGTTTCATATGACGCATTAATTAATTCTGAATATCAAGTTGTTTTAGGTGCTAGGTATGAAGATTTTGAAATGATAACTAATACCTTTGAGTTACAAGGTGAGCAGCGTGCAATACGTATAGTGACGGATGAAGATATAGTTTTGCCCAGTATATCGTTTAACTGGTTTTATGAAGAAGATCAGCAGTTACGTCTAGCCATTAGCCAAACAGTATCAAGGCCGGATTTTAGAGAGAAGTCTAATGCTACTTACTACGATGATGAATGTGATTGTCGTGTTCAAGGTAATCTTTTTCTAGAAATTTCAGAAGTTACCAATGTTGATGTACGTTGGGAAAAATATTGGTCTGCTGATGAGAGTCTTAGCTTGGCGCTTTTTTATAAGGATTTTAATGATCCAATTGAGCGTGTTGCATTGCCGGCATCAGGTACAGCCGGTAATTCAAGAACTTTTCAAAATTCAGAATCTGCTGAAATATATGGTATCGAGTTTGATGGTAGAAAAGTTTTTTCTTTGGATGATTCATTTAATCAGTCAGTTTTTGTGTCAGTCAA
>JBNMPS010000148.1:0-6414 GCA_051277005.1 Pseudohongiellaceae bacterium | reverse complement strand
AATTCCGGCACGACTTAAACGGTTAAATTGTTGCCATAAGTTTTTATTCATACTAATCAAACCCGCAGCCAATCCATATTGAGTACGATTACCCTCCGCAATTGCCTGCTCAAAATTTTCGACAAAACATACCTGCAGTAATGGACCGAATAATTCATCGTCTTCGCGCTGCTTGATAGCAGTCATATCAATAATGCCCGGAGTTAGTAGCGGCAGACCTTTAATAGGTCTACGCATCTCAAGCAACACATCCGCACCCCCTTTCTGCCAACGTGACTGAGCACTTAATAAGTTTTCAGCAAAACGGTTGTCAATTACGGGCCCCATAAATGCGTGTTCGTCATCGATATCGACGACTATTTTTCTCGTTGCACTGATTAGCGCGGTTAAAATATTATGCCCTTCCTGATCATTAATTAGCACCAAGCGACGTGCGCAAGTGCAACGCTGCCCTGCTGAAATAAAGGCCGACTGAATAATGGTATAAACAGCAGCATTAATATCTTCACACTGATGTACCAACAATGGATTATTCCCTCCCATTTCCAACGCCAACATTTTTTCAGGCTGACCAGCAAACTGGCGATGTAAGCGATTTCCTGTACGTGAACTCCCGGTAAATAGCACGCCGTCTAACTCATCTTCCTCCGTGAGCAGTGCACCCGTAACGCCATTACCTTGTAACAAGCTAATAACTCCAGGAGGTAGGCCCGCCTGTTGCCAACAAGAAACCATAAACTCCGCAACCATTGGTGTTAGTTCACTCGGCTTGAAAATTACAACGTTACCAGCCAATAGTGCTGGAACTATGTGGCCATTGGGTAGATGTGCAGGGAAATTATAAGGGCCCAATACCGCTAACACGCCATGAGGGCGATGAGATAGTACCGCATCAAAACATCCCATCGTTTTTTTGCTGTTGCCACTGCGCTGATTATAGGCATTTATAGATAATTCAACCTTGCCTATGGTACTCGCTACCTCAGTACGGCTCTCCCATAAGGGCTTACCTGTTTCACGTTGAATCAGTAAGGCCAACTCTTCGGCATTGTTTTCAATAAGTTCTGCAAAACGACGGACAATTTTTTCTCTAACAAAAAAATCGGCAAGCGCCCACTGAGTAAATGCTTCTCGGGCAGCCAACACAGCGGTAGATATTTCTTTTGCTGTTGCAGCATTTCCAGTCCAAATAACCTCTCCATTACTGGGATTATTTGAATAGAAAATATCACCTTCACCGGATTTCCAAGCACTTGATATAAAATGCCGGCCGGTTATATTGCTGCTATCGATGACAGTCATTTTCATCCACCTCGTAATTCAATAAACTGGAGTGAGTCACCGGCAGCTACTTGCAAATATTCAGCACCGTTCTCTGACAGATATACTTCACCTTTTTTATTATGCGCCAACGGCAATAATGCAATACGATAATTATCGGGATTGCGATTACTCACTAGATACTCTTTTGGTAAAAACAATTTTAATGCGTCCTCGTCTAGAATACTGGATAGCATACAATTTCGCGCCTGATTAACCGACGCTATTTTTTTTGCTTCACACTGCAAAACTGGTCCCGCGTCGAAGATATCAATATATCCTCGATAGTCGAAGCCCTCTTTTTCTAACAGCCTTTGCGCTGGCAAAGATTCGTCATTCGCTTTACCGACAACACTATAAGCTTCCTGATCTATTAAGTTTAGATAAATCGGATAACGTGGCATCAAATCAGAAATAAACTGAGAGCCATTAACTGCACTAAAAAAATCTGCTTTTTTATATGGCATATTAAAAAACTTTCGGCCAATATGCTGCCAAAATGGCGACTGTTCCTCTTCATCGAGCCAACCGCGAATTTCTGCAAAAACCATCTCGCCAAAAAGATCTGGGAAATCACTTAATACTAAAAATCGACTGCGGGATAAAAACTGCCCTAGTGGTTTCATCCGAGCTTCTGGCTTTAGATAAAGTGACGTTAATTCCGTTGCGCCGGTAAAATCATTCACCAAGTTAAGCATTTCGCAACTAACGGTAATGTCAAGAGTTTCAGATGCCATCACTTGTTTGGAAATTTTATAATTGTAAAACGGCCGTCTAAGACCAACACCGGAGTGAATACCTGCGGTGCCTAATAATTCTCCATCATCGCCTTCTAATACCAAGAAAATCATTCTTCCTTGGGTATTATCATCCATACGATCAAAGCAACGCTCAGATAATTTTAATTTAGCAACCCATGTATCGCGGTCATCTGGCATCGACGTCATTCCAGCGGGCATATACTTCGACAGAGCTAACAATCGATCTACATCCTTTAAACATGCAGGTCTAATGATCATTACTTCATCACTCCTTGAAGGTCATCATTAGTCAGAATAGTTAAGTTATTTTCTTCACCTTGCAATTTCTGATTGGCAATGACTTGCTCCTTATTAGCGGCTAGTTTTTCCAACAATAAATAACTAAGCTTGGCTCTCTCCACCAAGCTATCCAGCATAATAAATTCTTTATCGGTATGTATATTGCCACCGCGAACACCCAATGTATCGATGGTAGGAACGCCAGCACTCGCTAAGTTATTACCATCACAACAACCACCAGTTGGCTGATGGTTTATCGTAATATCTAGACTGCTGGCACTTTCACGCAACCAGTCAAATAATTGCTGCGTCGCTTTTGTTAGCGGTTTGGGTGGCCGATTAAAACGCCCGTGCAACACGGCACTGAAACCATCGGCCTGATTAATATCTGACAATATTGTTTGTAACTCTGCATTCATCCAGTCTTCATCAGCAAACGTTTTAGTCCGAACATTGAAATGACAAATAGCATTCGCCGCAACTGAGTTCAAGGCCCCTCCCCCGGCGATACGGCCTAAATTAATTGTTACACCATCGCGCCTTCCATTCAGCCCATGTAGTTTTTGCATAGCCGAGGCCAAAGCTGCAATCGCATTGCGGCCGCGGTCAAATTCACGACCGGCGTGGGCTGAAACGCCAGTTACGCCTAAAGAAAAATTACCACTACCTTTGCGCTGACCTGCCAGCGTGCCATCGGCTAGAGCCGGCTCAAACACCATCCCGACATGGGCTGATGCGGCATACTGTCGTAACAAATCAGCAGAGGCTAAAGAACCAATCTCCTCATCTGAATTAATCACAACATCCCAACCAATTTGATCTTTAAAGGGAGACTGCTCCAAAGCAGTTAAGGCGGTAAGCATCACTAGTAACCCCCCTTTCATGTCGGCAGTACCAGGACCATTAACACAGTTATCATCTAGATATTGATAACATTGAAAACTCGACTCTGCTGAAAAAACAGTATCCATATGCCCGCAGAGTAAAATGCGAAGTGGTGCATTCACTCTGCGACTACAGCATAAAGCTTGCCCCACCTTAAGTAATTTAAGTTCGGCAGTGTCATCTAACTGTTCAATAGGCGCCAAATCAACTAATTCACAATGATCACTGATCGGCTTAAATAAAGCTTGTAAGCGCTCCGCCATCACTGCTAGACCGATAGTGTTAGAGCTCCCCGAATTTACTTCGGTCAACGCTAACAACTCCTCCACTAGACTGTCATGACGACTGTCTATCCAGCTTAATATTGAAGCTTGATGCATTTTTTATCCTCATTAGACCTGCTAACTCTCAACCTTAATCAACATGTTACTAACAGCTCATGCCGTCTCAGCTGCTACAATCTTAGCGCTATAACATAGCAAACAGCCTGCCAAATGAGTGTTTGAAAAATATGGAGGAATAAAACTTCTTGTTTTTAATAGTAATTTAGACGAATAATATTCGGTATCTCATCAAATAATGCCCAGAGCACTCACTGGAAAGACTATGGCTGACGATAAAAAATTAGACAACCTCGACTTAAAAATATTGAGCGCACTGCAAGCGAACGCTAGGGTCACCAACCAGAGCTTGGCAGAACAGGTCGCTCTTTCACCGAGTTCCTGCTTGCAACGAGTGCGACGACTAGAACAAGATGGTTACTTACAAAGCTATCATGCCACGCTTGATCTAGCCTCCATCAGCCGCCATATCAGCTGCATCGCCACTGTTATCATTAAAGACCACAACCAAAAAGATTTCGCAGACTTTGAAGCAATGGTTCAAGAAATACCGGAAATCGTTGAATGTTATACTGTCAGTGGTGAATTTGACTTTTTTCTGCGGGTAATCTGCCCCGATATGGCGCACTATTTAGCAATAAATGACCGTTTAGTTCGCTCCGGAGATTATTCTGTATCGATCAATACACACGTCATAATGAAGGATAATAAAACCTTCAAAGGTGTAGAGCTTAAAACCCTGCTATAACACCACTAGCAAACGGAACTCATCGCTAACGACGTAAGTTCACTTAATGGCGACTATCCCAAATGAACATACAACTAGAAACTCTTCCCGATATGCTCAGCATCATCAAGCTTCCCGCCGGCAGTGAGATTCCAGCTGGGCTTTGCCAGCAAGGCTTTTATTCAATAACAGCAAGCAACAAAGAAGTATCGATAGTCTGTAACTCAGCATTCAAAATCACGAGCGATAGTGCCGAATTATCTGATAACTGGCGCGGATTAAAGGTCCGAGGGACAATGGCACATGACTTAGTTGGAGTGATGGCGACACTCAGCGCTGACATTGCCGCCATAAATGTCAGCCTATTCGCTATTTCAACTTACGACACTGACTATATTCTTGTACAAAAAGACAACTTGGACGATGTGATTAAACACTTATGCAGTTGCGGCCATGGTGTTGAACACGCACAATAAAGGCGCGCTGTGTAACCAATCGCGCACAATAAAGGCGCGCTGTGTAACAAAAGGTGGCACACTAATGGTGAAATAAATCAGCATGTTAAGGAAGACAGAAGAGCGCCGAATTTTATTCGTTAAGATGATTTAAAATCTCGCTTTTATTTCATAAAACGATTAAAAATAAATTTTACTGTATTCAATTAAAACTGGTATCAAATTTGCATTTTGTTAATAGAGAAAAAATAATTATAGCAATCTCTGGCTCGTATTTAATTTCTTACATAATCTTAGGGTGAAAAAACATGACTAAAGCAGGTAACCTAAAACGCAATACGCTGGCAGTAGCCATCAGCGTCGCAATTATTCCAACACTAGGGGTGCTAAGTACCGCACCAGCATCAGCTGCTGAAGGCTCGCCCATCGAAGAAGTGGTGGTTACTGCAACCCGCCGATCTGAAAGTATTCAAGATATTCCTTTAAATATTTCAGCGCTATCGGGCGACGCACTGGAAGATCAACGACTACGTAGCCTCGTTGAGATTGGCCGCTCCGTCCCAGGGTTAACTGTACCCGACCAAGGCTCTCGCTCTTCGACTAACGATATCGTGGTACGCGGTCTTAGCACGGATAATTCTGGTCCAACCGGTAAAACAGCCTACAACACCACATCAGTTTCAACTTATATGGGAGAAATACCGCTGTATGTCGACTTAAAGACCAATGATCTTGAGCGTGTAGAAGTATTGATCGGTCCTCAGGGCACGCTATACGGTTCTGGCACATTAGCTGGTGCTATTCGTTATATCCCCGTTAAACCACAGTTTGAAGAATTCAGCGGCGAAGTGCGTGCTGAGCTTTATCAAATCAATGAAGCTGATGATTTAAGCTGGGGCACAGGCTTTACGTTAAACATCCCTATTAGCGACACTCTCGCTATACGTGCCGTAGTAGACTCGATGGAAGATTCCGGTTTTGTGGACTACGACTATGTCGTACGTGAAGGCGGCGTATCTAATCCTCAGCCAGATTTCAGTAACCCGGCTGACGTCAATGCTAACTTACGCTCAGTGAAAGATGCCAACGGTGAAGAAGCCACCACCGCACGTATTGCTTTACGCTGGCAACCAAACGAGAAGCTAGATGCGGTACTGACTTACTGGTTTCAAGATCAAGAAAGCGAAGGCCGCTCAGTCACTAGCCGTGACAATATGGCGCACCTACTGGACATCGGCAACTATTCATCGGCTCAACGCTATGAAGAACCTCTTGAGCGCGACACAGAACTATGGAGTCTGGAAGTAACTGTCGACCTAGGCTTTGCTGAACTCACTTCAGCGACAGGTATCGCCAACATAGAAGAAAACGGCCAGCGCGATCAGACCGATTTACTACTCGATTTCGAATATGGCTATGAAGAATTCCCTAGTTTCTCTGCCTTTACCAAAGAAGAAGAAGACCTGGATAACTATGTACAGGAATTTCGTCTAGTCTCAACTAACGACGGTCCATTAAACTGGATAGCCGGCGTTTTTTATAACAAAATCGAAACCGTGGAAACATCCGCCGAATTTACCCCAGGCTTTGATCAATTCGCGGTTGATAATTTTGGCGGCGTGCAATTACGCCCAGATGCTCTTGAG